>JANOCA010000503.1:0-21322 GCA_031411915.1 Opitutaceae bacterium | reverse complement strand
GAGGCGCGCAGCGGAGTGCGCACCCTACCCGCTGAAGCTCGTCATCAGGTCCGCGTAGATTTTTGCGCTGGCGATCAACTCCTTCACTTTCGCGCGCTCATCCACGCCGTGGTAATCCTCGCCGCCCGGGCCGTAGCCGAGCGTCGGGATCTTCAGGTGGTGCGAGAAGAAGTGCATGTCGTTGAAGCCGGTCGAGACGTTGAAACGCGTGCGCTCCTGGCGGGCGCGCGTCACACAGCCGGCCATCGCGGCGAAGAACGGATGCGTCGGCTCGGAGAAGCACGGGTAGTTCTCCGAGATTTTCTTCACCGTGATGCGGCACTGCGGGATCTTGCGCGCGGCGGCGGCGAGGAAGGCGCGCAGCTCGCGCTCCGATTCGGCGTGGCGCTCAATCGGCAGCACGCGGCGATCGATGGTGAAGCTCGCGTGCGCGGGCACGGTGTTGATTTTGGCGCCCTCGCCGCAGTGGAAGACGCCGCCGAGGTTGACGGTCGGCCGGTGGATTTTCCCCTCGGGCGTTTTCCATGGCCGCGCGGCGAGCGTGCGCTTGTAGGCGTCGAAGGCCCGCACGAGCGCGGCCATTTTCTCGAGCGCGTTGATTCCCTTGTGCGGCAGCGAGCCGTGCGCGGCGTGGCCGTGGACCTCAACCTCGAGCCAGAGCGTGCCGTTGTGCCCGCAGCAGACGTTGCGACCCTCGCCGCCCTCCATCACGATCGCGTAGTCGGGTTTGATCGGCGCGTGCTGCACGAGCCAGCCGGTGCCGAGCGCGGAGTCGGTCTCCTCATCGGCGGTGAATGAGATTTCGACATTCATCTTGGGCACGACTTTCGCCGCCCGCAGCGCGCGCACCGCCATGAGCAGGCTGGCGATCGAGCCTTTCATGTCGGCCGTGCCTCGGCCAAAAATCCACCCGCCCTCGATCGCGCCGCTGAACGGGCTGCCGTGCTTCCATCGCCCCGAGACGGGCACGACATCGTAGTGCGCGTTGAAATGGATCGTCTTCTTCGCGCCGGGCACGGAGAGCTTGCCGAGGATGTTGAAACGGGGGTGGCCGAGTTGCTCCGGCGGCAGATGTTTCCGCATCAGCGCCGCCGGGACCGGATAGCGACGCGTCTTCAGCCCGAGCGACTCCAGCTCATGCACCAGCCACGCGGTGATCTGGTCGTAGTTTTCGCCGGGGGGATTGACCGTCGAGACGCCGACGAGTTGCTGCAGCCGGCTGAGCAACTCGCCTGGGTGCCGATCGATGAAGTCTGCGGGTGTCACGAGGGCGCGGAGCCTGCCTGCGGCTCCCACGGAAGACACGGAAATTCCCGCCGCCGCGGGAAACTTGTAACCCAAGGCTGTCCGCCGTGTATTCCCAGGACCACGTGCCGCCCACTTCCGCTCCAGCCGCTCCTCCGCCCCCTCTTCCGGGCCGGGCCGAATCCGATTTTATCATCGAGGCTGATCGGCTGGGCAAATCCTACGGGACGCAACAAGCTCTCGCCGATGTGACCGTGCGCGTGCCCCCGGGCACCATCGGCCTCCTCGGCCCCAACGGCGCAGGCAAGAGCACGTTCATCAAGTGCCTGCTCAACCTCGAGACGCCCACGACCGGATCGGCGCGCGTGCTCGGGCGCGACATCCGGGTGGAGCCGCGCGCCTCGCGCGAGCGGATCGGCTACAGCCCGGAGCGCGACTGCCACATCTCGGGCCTCGCGGGCTGCGAATATGTGACCTATTGCGGCCAGCTCTCCGGCATGCCCATGCGCCTCGCCCGCCAGCGCACGCACGAGATCCTCGATCTCGTGGGCATGGGGCAGGAGCGCTACCGGCCGGTTGACACCTACTCCACCGGCATGCGGCAGCGCGTGAAGCTCGCGCAAGCGCTCGTCCACGATCCGCAGGTGGTGTTTCTCGACGAGCCGACCAACGGCCTCGATCCCTCGGGACGCGAGCACATCCTGAAACTCATCGGCTCCCTGTGGCGCGATCTCGGGATCAGTGTGGTCATGTGCTCGCACTTGCTGAGCGACATCGAGCGCGTGTGCGACCGCGTGGTCATCATCGGCCACGGCCGGCTGCTGGAGCACGACACGATCGCGAACCTGAAAAACCGCCACCGCCGCGTCGTCGAGATCGCACCGGCCGGCGAGAAGGACCGATTCATCGCGGCGCTGACCTCGACCGGGGCAAAGGTCGCGACACTCCCCAACGGCCGGCTGCGCGTCGAGTCCGCGTCGGACTCGATCGAGTGGATTCTCCAGCTCATGCGCGCGCACCGCCTGCCGCCGGCCGAGATCGTCGCCAACCCCGACGCGCTCCACGAACTGTTCCTCAAGTCCATCGCCGATGGCGATGACATCGGCTCGGGTAGCCCTGCTCGGAAGAGCAGGGACGGCGGTGGAAGCGATGATGCCTTCGGTCCCGCCTCTCCCGAGGCGGGCTACGCCAGAACGCCAGCCTCGCCCTCGAATCAAAATGGAAGCCAGCCCCAGTCTTGATTTGAGTCGCTGGCGCGAGACGCCGCACGGCGTGGGCTATCGCCGCCGCGTGATTGCGTTCGCCGGGCTGCGGCAGCTGATGCGCACGCGCTTCTTCAAAATCCTGCTCGGGCTCGCGTGGTTTGGCGGGATCCAGATCGCGGCGGGCGGTTTTGTGTTCAGCCAGTCGATCGCCTCGGGTGGCTGGCTCGAGACCCTCGCGACCAAGTTCGGCCCGCGCGCCGAGGCCACGGTCGCGGCCATCAGCGGGATGGTGACGCTCTATCCCGACATCTGTGTGCGCGGCGTCTTCACCCTGCTGTTCTGGGCGCACTCGTTCCTCGGGCTCTGGCTCAGCCTGCTCGCGCTGACCACGCTCGTGCCAAGCCTCATCACGCGCGATCGCGTGAGTCACGCGCTCGTGGTCTATCTCTCCCGCCCGCTCACCTCCGCGGACTACCTGCTCGGCAAACTGGGCACCATCGTCGGCGTGCTGCTGCTCATGTGGACCGGGCCGCTGCTCTTCGGCTGGCTGCTGAGCATGCTCTTCGCCACGGATCGCGACTTCGTGGTGTATTCGTTCGGGCCGCTGCTGCGGGCGCTGACGTTCAACGGCATCGCGCTCGTCGCGCTGGCCGCCATCGCGCTGGGCGTCTCGGCCCTCGGCCGGAGCCCGCGCCTGACGATCGTGATGTGGATCTGCCTTTGGTCGGTGTTCGGCGCGATGGCGATCCAGCCCCGCGCGCCCGACTGGATCGCGCGGCTGAGCTTCACGCATGATCTCGGGCAGGTGCGGCAGGAGGTGTTCCGCCTCGACGACGTGCTCGACGTGGCGAGCACTCAGCTGCCGATCCTCGACCAGCGTTTCAAAGGCAACCTCGCCACCGCCGGGAAAAAGGCCGAGCCCACCGATTTTATGGGCGCGCTCGCGGCGCTCGGGGTGTTTGTCGCCGGCTCATCGTGCGTCTTCCTCCGTCGTCTCCGACCCGAATGAGCGCCCTCGTCCAAGCCGAAAACGTCAGCCGCTTCTACGGGATGATTCTCGGGCTGAACAACGTGTCGTTCACCCTGCGCCCCGGCATCACCGGCATCGTCGGGCCCAACGGTGCGGGCAAGACCACGCTCTTCCGCCTGCTGCTCGGCCAGATTCGCCCGAGTTCGGGACGGCTGACGGTCTTCGGTGAGGAACCTTGGAACAATCCGTCCGTCCACGCCCGCCTCGCCTACTGCCCCGAGGGTGAAACGGTGCCGGCGGGCCTGCGCCCCCTTGAGTGGCTGGTCGGGCTGGCGATGATCTCGGGGCTTTCCGCGAGCGACGCCGACGCCCGCGCCCGCGCCGCGCTCACCCGCGTGAAGCTCGCGCCCGAGCACTGGCGCAAGCGCGTGACCGCCTACTCCAAGGGCATGAAGCAGCGCGTGAAGCTCGCCCAGTGCCTCCTCCACGATCCGCGCCTCGTGATCCTCGACGAGCCGATGAACGGCCTCGATCCCGTGGGCCGCGAGGACATCGCGCAGATCCTCCGCGAACTCTCCGCCGCGGGGACGAGCGTCCTCATCTCCAGCCACATCCTCCACGATCTCGAGGCGCTCTGCGCGGATTTTCTTCTGCTGCGCTGGGGCCGCGTGCCGCGCTCGCTCAACGACGCGGCCTCGCCCGAGGCCCGCGCGCGCTGGCCCGAGGCCACGACCTTCCGCTGCGATGCGCCGGACCGGCTCGCGCGGTTTCTCTTCGACCGCGGTCTCGTGCGCGGCTGCGACATCGCGACCGACGATGGTCTCCTCCATGTGCGCTGGAGCGACCCCGCGCGGTTCTACGGCGAGGGCCAATTCCACGATCTGCTGCTCGAGAGCGGCGTGCGCGTCTTCGAGGTGCAGGCCACGACCTCGTTCCTGGAGAAAGCCGCCGACCCTGCGGCCTCGTCCTCGTCATGAAATCGCCGATGAAAACTCAGCGGCCTTTTCCGGTAGCCCGCTTCGGGAGATGCGGGACACCCTGGGGGCACGCACGCTCCCTGCTCTTCCGAGCAGGGCTACCCGGAAATTCGTCGTCGTCATGAACGCCCCGCCCCCGCTCTTCACCCTGCCCGCGCCCGTCGCGCCCAACTGGCGCCATGCCTTCGGAGGCGTGTGGCGGCTCACGGTGCGTCGTCATCTATTGCCGGGCCGCTGGGCCATGGTGCTGGTGGGCCTGGCGGTGCTGACACTGCTGTGCTTCGCGGCGAGTCATCGCAGCAGCGCGCGCCATTACCTCGAGTGGGCCGGGGTTTTCTACGTGGCATTCCTGGTCCCGGCCCTCGCGTTCATCGGGGGCGCGGGCGCGATGCGCGATGAGATGAAAGCCGGCACCGTCGACTACGTGTTCACGCGGCCCATCAACCGGCCGGCGTTTGTCGCGGGCAAGTTCATCGCGCACACGGTGTGCGCGCAGCTCGATTTTCTCTTCGCGCTCGCCGTCGTCGTCGCGGTCAGCGTGGTGCGCGGCATTCCCATCCCGCCCGCCGCCATCGCGGGACTGCTGCTCGGGCAGGCGCTGCTCGTCACGGCGTTCAGCGCGCTCGGATTCCTCGCCGCGATTTTGACCTCGCGCTACATCATCGTCGGCCTCGCCTACGCCGGAATCATCGAGGCGGGCGTCGGGCAGATTCCCACGCAGATCAGCCGCCTCTCGCTCACGCGCCAAGTCCGCGACCTGCTCGCGCCGGCAGGTGACGCCGCTTCGGCCCTCACGATCCTCGGCACGGCCGGCACGCTCCTGTTTTTCACTGCAATCGCGCTCGCCGTGGCCGCGGCGCTTTTCCACCACCGCGAACTCGGCGCTTCCAGCGAAGCCTGATTCCGCTGTAACCTCGGCGCGTCCCCGCGGGTATCACGCTGCAAGAAACCATTTGCTCGCATGAAACATCTGCTCCGTCCCCTCACTCTCGCCGCCGGCCTCCTCGCCGCCACCGCCGCCCAGGCGGCGCTCAACCCCGCCCTTGTCTCCGCCGATGCCCGCTGGCTCGTCCACGCCGATCTCGACGCGCTCCGCACCACGGCCCTCGGGCAGGAACTCGTCTCCGCGATCGAGAAAGCCCAGGCCGGCGCCACCGGGGGCACCATCGGCCTTGATGTGGCCAAGGTGCTCAAGACCATCGGCACCCTCACCGCCTACGGCACCAACCTCACGTCCGATCCCAAGGCCATCGACGGCGCGTTGATCGCCCAGGGCACACCCGAGCTGCGCAAGATTGCCGAGAGCGCGCTGCTCCAGGGCACCTTGGCGGAGCCCAAGGTGTTCGCCGAGGACACCAGTTTCCCGTTTCCGGCCTACACCATCGCCGAACCCAACGCCAAGGCGGAGGACAAGGTCCAGGTGTTCGTCGCGTTTCCGCCGGAGTCCGTCATCATCGTCGGCAAGTCCAAGGCCCAGCTCCTGAAAGCGCATGACGTGGTGCGCGGCTCGGCGCCCTCGCTCGCCAAGGCCCCCGGCTCCCCGCTCGGCCGCTTTGCCGCCGGGGCCACGGGTGCCTACATCTTCGCCGCCTCGGTCGTGCCCACCGAAAACATGTTTCCCGAAAACGCCCCGCAGACGCGCATGCTGCGTCTCGCCAACGCCGGCGCCCTCGCGCTCGGCGAGCGCGGCGAAAACACCTTCGCCCACGCCGAGCTGCTCGCCTCCTCCGGCGCCAACGCCGACAAGCTCACCAAGATTCTCCAGGGCATGGTCGCCGCGCTCTCGCTCGCCGAGACCACCGACAAGCAGCTCGCCGAGTTCATCAACTCCACCTCCGTCAGCCGTTCGGGCGAAGTCGTGAAGCTCGACCTCGCCTACTCCAGCGCCCGCCTCGCCACCATGGTGCAAAGCCTGCGCGCGAGCATGGAGAAGCCCGCCGCGCGCGCCCCCGCCCCGCCCACGCCCATCACGAGTGGCCGCACGCTCGCCGAATGGACCGCCACCGCGTCCGCCACGCCCGATTCCGATCCCGCCAACGCCTCCGTGACCCGCACGATCGAGAACGTCGAATTGAAAAACGGCGCCACGATTACGCTCGGCTGGCGGCTCAACGGCGGCAAGGGCGTGCGCTACCAGCGCGTCGAAGTCACGCCGGCGCAGGGCGGCGCGCCGCTCGTCTTCCGCTCGGACATGATGCAGGCCGGCAACAACCGCGGCGCGCAGACCGCGCGGTTCTCTTTCCCCGGCGCGGACGGCACCTACAGCCTCCGCGTCACCTACGCCAACGATCCCGACGGCAAGGCCGCCTACGCCGTGAGCGTGCGCGATCCCCGGCCCGCCGCATCGGAAAACAAATGACGTCCGCTCCGTCCGCGCCCTCGCTGGAAGCCGGTTCCCCCGCGGAGCCGGCTGCGGCATGCGCGGACGAGCCCGCCCTCCTCCGTGCGGTGATCGCCGGCGACGCCCAGGCCCGCGACGAGATCGTGCGCCGGCACCACCGCCGGGTTTACGCTTACCTCTACCAGATGACGCGCCATCGCGAGGATGCCGAGGATCTCACGCAGCAGACTTTCATCAAGGCCCTGCGCCACTTCGACCGCGTCGATCCCGATCGTCCCGTGATCCACTGGCTCATCACCATCGCGCGGCGCACGGCGCTGAATCATTTTCGCGACGGCCCGCGCTGGTCGGAGCTGCCCGAGGAAACCGCCAGCGACGTCGCCTCGCCCGCCCGCCAGGCCGAGAACCGGGAACGCGTCGATCAGCTCTGGGAAAAAGCGCGGCGCAGCCTCACGCCGCGCGAGTTCGAGATCCTGTGGCTGCGCTTCGCGGAGGAAATGTCCATCGCCGATCTCGCCCGCATCGTCAGCCTCACCCAGATTCACGTGAAGGTGATCATCCACCGCGCCCGCCACCGCCTGCTGAAAGGAGAATGCCCGCCATGAACACCACGCCCTCATCCCCGCCCCGTTTTTTCTGCCGCGTTGTCCGCCAGTGGCGCGCCCTGGCCGGCGGCGGTGCGCGCCATGGGGAGACCTGCGCCGATTGCCGCGCGTATTTTGCGGCGACCGACGCACTCGATCTGGCGTTGCGCCGCAGCGCGCCCGTCCGGGCGGCGACAACTCCCGCGCCTTCCACCGGATTTGAGCAACGTCTCCTCAACGCCGTGCGTGCCCCCGCCGCGCCGAAGCCGTCGCGCGCGTCACACCTCGGCTGGGCCGCAGCGACCGCGCTCACCGCCGTGGTTGCCGTGGCCTTTATCCGCCCCGCGGGTGGGCCTGCGGGCAAACCGACGAAGGAGGAGATGGCGATGCTCACCGCGGCCGTCAGCAACGCCTCGCGCGGCTTGGTGGAAAACGTGATCCCCTCGACGGGCGCCCTCGTCGCCGACAACCCGCTGCAACGCGAGTTCGGCGCGATCTACGCCGACGCGCGATCCGCGCTGGGCTTCCTCGCCATGAATTTCCTGCCGACGTCCACGGTGGCGGATGCGACCATCCGTCAGTAGGGCGGGCTTCAGCCCGCCTTTTCGCCCGCCGAGTGTTCGCCCCGAAAGCGGTCCCGCCCGCGCGGGACCGCCCTACCGTTTCTCTTCCATCAAACCGACGAGATTCCCGTCGGGATCGCGCACGAAGCCGATCCACAGTTCGTGGTCGGGCATCTTGGCGGTGAGCTGCGGGGCGCGCTCGTTGGTGCCGCCGCGCGCGACGATCGCGGCATGGGCGGCGATGATGTCGCCTTCGACCTTGAAATAGAGGATCGAGTTCTTGCCGGGTTCGCCGTGCCCCTGCGGGGTCGTGAGCATCAGGCGCACGCTCCCGGCGGCGAGAAACGCGCGGTTGGGGCCCGCGGCGAAGAGAAGCTTCAAGCCCAGCGTGTCGCGATAGAACGCCGTCGCCTTGGCCACATCGCTCACGACGAGGGCGATTTGGCCGATGCCGGAGAGGGCGGCAGCAGGCGGGGTTGCGTTCATTGGCGCGGAAACAATTCGGATGCGGGCGTCCGCTACTGAAACCAGCCCAGCACTTTTTCATACGCCTTCTGCGCGGCATACCACATGGCGGAGCCAGACAGGCCGAAATACACCAGCGAAGCGAGCGTGGCGACGTAGCCCGCGATGATGAATTTGCCGTCCCGCTCCAGCAGGCCGCCCGCGATCAGCAGCACGCCCCACGCGGGAATCACGTTGCTGAACGGCAGCGGCAGCGGGAGCAGGAGCATCAACGCGCAGACGACGATGGGGATGGCATGCATCTGTTCGCGCCGGGCCGACGAGGTGACCCATAGCAGCCGCGGCCGGAGCAGCCGCTCGAACCACGCCACCATTTTCTGCGTGAGCTGAAACACCTTCGCGAACAGCTTCGGCGGCAGCCGGGTGTCGAGCAGCCGGTTGGGCAGCCAAGGCTTCCAGCCCATCGCGAGCCGCGCGCCGATGATCGCGATGATCAAGCCGAGCGGCGTCGAAAGCCCGGGCAGGGGGATCGGCTGGCAGAAGGGCAGGCACAGCAGCATCACCAGCAGCAGGTAGCCGCGGCCGTGAAGCAGGACGAGCACCTCGCGCAACGTCACCGTCTCCACCTCAAACTCCTTCAGGATCAGCGCGAACTCCTCCGACAGCTTGCGCGGCTGCGTCAGATCGGCCGCGGCGATCACCGAGACCCCGGGCGTCGCGGCACCCTGCGCCGCGGGCAAGGAAGACGGAGCCGGATCAGGTCCCGCGTTTGTTGCCATAGAGCTCGATGTGCAGGCGATGCGCGTAGCGGTAGCCGCGGGCCTTGCAGAGATCGCCGAGCCAGGCGGCGCGCGCGCGCATCTTCTCCAGCGAGGTCGCCTCGGGCATGAGCAGCACCTTGTGCCGCGGGACTTCGCGTTTCAGGGCGGCGAGCATGTGCTCAAGCTCTTCCACATCCTCGGGCCGCGCGACCACGAACTTGAATTGGTAGGGATGGCGGTCGATCCATTCGCGCACGACCGCCGGCTGCCACCGCGTGGCCTCGTGCTTTTTCCGCCACACCGCGTGCTCGATCGGGTCGGGCGCGGAGTTGAGGAGCTTGGGCGAGAGGGACGCGAGATCGCACGCGATGCCCTCGGGCGCGATCGTCGCGGCGGTCTCGATGGTGAGGTGCCGGCCCGTGCCGCGCAGCTCGGCGGCGAGGAGGCGGATATCCTTTGCGATCATCGGCTCGCCCCCGGTGAGGACGACATGGCGCGCCTGCGGGTGCGACTCCACCTCGGCCACAATCTGCGCGACGGTGCGCTGGGTGCCCTCGGGATTCCACGAGGCGTAGGGGGTGTCGCACCAGGCGCAGCGGAGGTTGCACCCGCTCGTGCGCACGAAGACCGACGGCACGCCGGTCAGCTCGCCCTCGCCTTGCAGCGAATAGAAGATCTCCGAAATCAGCATGCGGCGAGACCACCGAGGAACCCATAGGGACGCAGATCACGGACTATGGACCGGCATTCGGGGCTATTTGTGTTCATCGGTGGCTGGTTATTTTCGGCTTGGGCGGCAGCGCCGCACGCGAGGCGTATTCCGTCGGGTCCGCCAGCCCCGCCTGCGCAAACGCTTCCCGCCGCTCCACGCAGGTGCCGCACTTGCCGCAGTGGATCGCGGCGCCGACGTAGCAGGACCACGTGCGGGCAAACTCCACGCCGAGCCGCGCGCCGGCGGCGGCGATTTCGCCCTTGTTCATCGCGATGAAGGGCCGCAGCAGCTTCACGCCCGCGTAGGTGCCGAGCCGCATCGCGTCGCCCATCGCGCGCATGAAGTCCTCGCGGCAGTCCGGGTAGATCGCGTGGTCCCCCCCGTGCGCCGCAATCACGAGGCCCTCGGCCTCCGCGCTCTCCGCGAAACCGCACGCGATGGAGAGCATGATGGCGTTGCGGAAGGGCACGACGGTCTGCTTCATGTTCGCCGCCTCGTAGTGGCCCTCCGGAATCGCGCCGCCGCTCTTCAGCAGGTCCGAGGCGAACAGGCGGTTCACAAAGTCGAGGGTGATGATCTCGTGGCGGGTCCCGATGGCGCGGGCGTGCTCGGCCGCGAAGGGAATCTCGCGGTCGTTGTGCTTGGCCCCGTAGTCGAAGCTCACGGCCGCGACGACGTCGTGCTCCCGCCGCGCCCAGTGGAGCGCAGTCACGGAGTCCATCCCGCCGGAACAGAGCACGACGACTTTCATGTTTGCGATGATGGCCACAAAGAGGCTCAAAAAGACACAAAAGAAAGTCCCGTCGCCGTCAGCTTGCGCGCGGAAAAATTCCCGTGCGGTGCCACGGGTGCTGCGGGTATTCATCCGTGAATGAACGATCATGCCAGATTGCTGGGACGCTTCGCTGACCACGGGGATCAGGACGCGTTTGCCGAGATCGTCCGGCAGAAAGTGGATCTCGTTTACGGCGCCGCGCTGCGTCAGGCCGGTGGCGACGCCCACCTCGCGCAGGATGTGACGCAGGCGGTGTTTCTGGCCCTGGCGAGCGAAGCGGGGAGGGTGCAGCACCACCCTGTGCTGACGGGCTGGCTCTACACCACCACCCGGTTTCTCGCGCTCAAGGCCGTCCGCACGCAGGCGCGATGGCAGAGGCGCGAGCAGGAAGCCAACATCATGAGCATGCCGTCCCGAACCAGCGACCCGGCGTGGAATGACCTGAGGCCTGTCCTCGACGAGGCGATGCACCACCTCGGTGAAAAAGATCGCGCGGCCCTGCTGCTGCGTTTTTTCGAGGGCAAATCGCTGGTGGATGTCGGGGCGGAGCTCGGCCTCGCTGAAAACGCCGCGCGGATGCGCGTCGACCGCGCGCTGGAAAAGCTGCGCATCTCACTCGCGCGACGTGGCATCACTTCGGCCGCCGCGGCGCTGGGCACGGCGCTTTCTGCGCAGCCGGCCGTGACGGCGCCGACGGGATTGGTGGCCGCCCTCACGAGCGGGGCGTTTGCCGGCGCGGCCGTCAGCAGTGGCGGCGCCGCGGGCGTGGCGTCGGGCCTGGGTTATTTTATGGGAGCAAACAAAATAATCGTGGGCACCACCTGCCTGCTGACGGCCCTCGGCGTCGGGGCATTTCTTGGCGTTCAGTTTCAATCCGCGTCCCTGTCCATGGCAGCGGAGACGCGGGGCATCGTGGGCGATGCTGACGTCGATGCACTGAGAACCTTACGGGCGGAAAACCTGCGCTTGAATGCCGAGCTGGCGCGTCGCGCCGACCGCGCGACGTCCGCCGTGGCGACAGCAACCGGCACGGCGACGCTCACCGCGTTGGATCAGCTCCGTGTGCTGGCGGACTTGTCGAAACGCCGGCTCTTGCACCCCGGCCTGACGATTTTCAAAAATGGCGAAGCCGGAACCCTCTCGCGGAGCTTCGTCGATCTGTTTGCCGTCACGCCCGCGGAGCAGGAGAATCTCCAGAGGGCCGTAGACCTCGCGCGGGAACAGTTGAGCGGCCTTGAGCGGGCTAACGCCTCGGTCAGGCCCACGGCCAACGGCGGCGCGGTCGTCACCATCCGGTCGTTTGCCCAGACCGGCGGCGCCGTGTATGACGGATTGCTCAAGTCTTTCGCCGAAACACTCGGGCCGGACCGCCAGAACGCCTTTCTTGTGCTCGGGGCCAAGGAAATCGAGAAGGCGCTCGGCTGGTTTGGGACGGCCGAGCGGACGTTTACTTTTTCGCCAACGGCCAGCAACAGCGGCGACACGAAATTCAATGTTACCGAGCAGCACCGGCTCCCCGGTGAGTCGGGCAGTCGAGGTGCCGACTTCAAGACGTTTGAGGAGATGGCGGCGTGGGCTGGCACCGCCGCGCAGCTTCTGCCCAAGGATTTTGGCCGGGGGAAATAGTCCGGCGCGGGACCGGCAGGCGGGGTGGTGCCGGGCGGCGCGCCGGATGCCGGCTTGGTTTTTTGTGCATTTTCGTGTTTTTCGTGGCCCTCCTCCGATGTTGATCCTCCACGATCCCCGCTGCGCCGACTATGGCTCCTCCATGCGGCCCGAGCAGCCGGCGCGCGTCACGCGCTCTGTCGCGCATCTCCGCACGGCCCACGCCGACTGGACTTGGCGCACACCCGACGCCGCGCTCGCGACCGAGGAGGCGCTTCTGCTCGCCCATTCGCCGGCGCACCTCAAGCGCCTCGCTCAGCCACGCGACTTCGACGCCGACACGCCCTTTTTCCCCGCCATCGGCGACCATGCGCGTCGCGCCGTCGCCGCGGCCTTCGAAACCGCACGGCACGCCCTCGAAAAGAAAACGCCCGCCTTCTCCCTCATGCGCCCGCCCGGCCACCACGCGACCACCGGGCAGGCGATGGGGTTCTGCTATCTCAACCAAGTCGCGCTCGCCGCGCTCTTCGCGCAGAAGCATCTCGGCGCGCGGCGCGTGGCCGTGTGGGATTTCGACGCCCACCACGGCAACGGCACCGAGGCGATCCTGCACGGGCGCGAGGGGGTATTCTTCGCTTCCGTCCACCAGCACCCCGGCTATCCCGGCACCGGCACGCAGGATCTCGGCCCCCACACGCGCAACTGGCCCGTCGCCCCGCGCACGCCCCGGCCCACCCACATGGCCGCGCTGCGCGCCTCGCTCGACGCCGTGATCGCTTTCAAGCCCGACCTCATCCTCGTCTCGGCGGGCTTCGACGCCTACGCCCGTGACCCGATCACGTCGATGACGCTGGAAACCGAGGACTTTGCGACGCTCGGGCGCTGGCTCGCGGAAACCCGCATCCGCCAGGGCATCCCCGCCGCGGCCCTGCTCGAGGGAGGCTACCACGAAGACCTCCCTTTGCTTATTGATGCCTTCCTCTCCGCGTGGAATATCCCCGCCTAGTCCCGCTGCATGATTTCCCGCTTCCTCCCGACCCGCCTCCGCCGAATGCTCGGCGTCAACGTGGTCACGCGCCCGCCTTCCTACCAACTTCTGGATCAACCAGGCTCGCTTGGTCCGCTCCTCGACGCCCTCGATAAAGTCGATGAAGTCTCCCTCGATACCGAGGCGGACAACATGTATCACTACAAGACTCGGGTCTGCCTCCTGCAGTTCCTCGTCGACGGCGAGGTCTTCCTCGTCGATGTGCTCGCGCCCGGCCTGAAGCTCGACCCGCTCTGGACGGTGCTCGCGAAAAAGCACCTCATCATGCACGGCAGCGACTTCGACCTGCGCCTGCTGCACGACCTCTGCCGCTTCACGCCGCACAGCCTCTTCGACACGATGCTCGCCGCCCAGCTCCTCGGCCTCGAGCGCATCGGCCTGGGCTCGCTCCTGGAGCAGCATTTCGCCGTCGCCGTCGACAAATCCGGCCAGAAGGCCAACTGGTCGCAGCGGCCCATCACGCCCAAGCTCCTCAACTACGCCGCGCTCGACGTCTGGCACCTGCCGGCCCTGCGCGACATCCTCCGGCGCGAACTCAAGAAGCTCGGCCGCCTCGAATGGCTTGAGCAGCAGTGCCGCGCCCAGATGGCCTCGGGCCTGGACGGTTTTGCCCCGCCCACCGACAACGACTGGCGCATCGGCCGGAGTGATCGCCTGCGCGGCCCCGGGCTCGCCGTGCTCCATGCCGTGTGGCACTGGCGCGAGGCGCAGGCCCAGCGCCTCGACACGCCGCCCTTCAAGGTCTGCGGCAACGCCCTCGTCCTGAAAATCGCCGAGGCCGCCGAGGACGGTCAGTCTGCCGACGCCATTTTGGGCCAGGTGCATCTCGGCCGACGGCACGATCGCATCTTTCCCTCGCTCGCCCGCGCGCTGCACGAAGGCATCACCCGCGATCCGAAGACCCTCCCCCGCCGCCCCGGCCGCGATCCCAACCATCTCTCGCTCACGCAGAGCGAGGTGGAGTTCCAGGAACGCATCCGCGCCGACCGCGACCGCGTCGCCAAGAAACTCAAAATTGAGGCGACCCTCATCGCCAACCGCTCCCAGCTCGCCCAAATCGCCCGCCGGCCCGAAGATCTCAGCCGTTTGCTTCTCCCCTGGCAGGCCGATCTCCTGCGCCACGAACCGGCGCTCAAGGACGCGCGCTGAGCCGCCCGCCGGCTTCGATCCCAGCCTTGCGAAACTTTCCTCGGCCGCCTAACGTCCCCCTCCCCGCGCCCCCATGAAATCACGCCTTCCGCACGCCTTGGTCCTCATCCTCGTCCTCGCGGCCAGCGGCTGCGCCACGCGCAACACCTCCAGCGGCGGCAAGGAAACCACCCTCCTCGGCGGCGCGGTCACGGTCGCGAGTGATTCTTTTCAGCCCACGACCCCCACCACCGTTGATACCGACACCACCAAGCTCATCGGCAAGAACGGCCCGTCGGGTGGCAAGGTCACCATCCTCTGGGGCCTGATCACGCTGCGGGACTACTGAGCCGCGCGCCCCCTCGCCGTCTCATTCGCATTTTCGCCGCCGCCAGCCAGCCGCGGCCTTTTTGTTGCCCAGCGTTCCCGGCGCGGCACGCTTCGCCCCTCATGCCCGCGCCCCCGGAAGCCGACGCCAACATCGCGCGCCACCTCGCGCGCATGGCCGCGGCCCATCCGGCGATGGCCGCGCTGAAAATCCCGCGCGGGCGCAAACGAGGCCGCATCGACTACCTGTCGCTCACCTTTGCCGAGCTCGATGCCGAGGTCGTCGCCTGGAGCGCCCGCCTCGCCGCCGCGGGCGTGCGCCGGGGCGATCGCACGCTCGTGATGGTCAAGCAGGGCCTGCCGCTCATCGCCTCGGTCTTTGCGCTTTTCCACCTCGGCGCGGTGCCCGTCGTGATCGATCCCGGCATGGGGTTGAAAAACTTCCTCGCCTGCGTCGCCCGCGCGCGGCCCCGCGCGCTCGTGGGGATTTTTTTGGCGCGCCTGCTGAGCCGATTTTTCCGCAATGCCTTCGGCTCCGTCACGGTCCGCGTCGCCGCCAGCGGCTCGCTCTCGGGCCGGCTGACCTCTCCGGGCTCTCAGGTCTCTGCTGTCGACTCTCGGCCCGCTGCCTTGGCGGAGGCGTCCGACCTGGCCGCGATCCTGTTCACCTCCGGTTCCACAGGCACACCGAAGGGTGTGTGCTACGAGCACGGGATGTTCGAGGCGCAGGTGCGCCTCATCCGCGAGACCTACGCCATCGCACCCGGCGAAATCGACCTGCCGTTGCTGCCCATCTTCGCGCTCTTCAACCCCGCGCTCGGCATGACCACGATCGTGCCCGAAATCGACCCCCGCCAACCCGCCGCCCTCGACCCCGCGAAGATTGTGCAGGCCATCCGGCAGGAAGGCGTCACCAACTCCTTCGGCTCGCCCACGCTCTGGAAAAAAATCGGTGACCACTGCATTGCCCAACGCATCATGCTGCCCTCGCTGCGCCGCGTGCTTTGCGCCGGCGCCGCCGTGCCCGCGACGCTCTGGGAGAGCTCGCGCGCCTTTCTGCCCAACGGAAAACTCCACAGCCCCTACGGCGCCACCGAGGCGCTGCCCGTCGCCACTGTGTCCGCGGACGAAATCGATCCCGCGTCCGTGCGCGGCGCGTGCGTCGGCCACCCCGTGCCCGGGACCGACGTGAGAATCATCGCCCTCACCGACGCCGCCGTCGCCAACCTCGTCGACGGCCACCCCCTCCTCCCCGGCCATATCGGCGAGATCGTCGTGCACGGTCCGGTCGTCACCAAGACCTACGATCTGAACCCCGTCGCCACCAAGCTCGCCAAGATCCCCGGCGCCTCCGGCGTCTGGCATCGCATGGGCGACTGCGGCTATTTCGACGCCAGCGGCCGCCTCTGGTTTTGCGGCCGCAAGGCGGAGCGCGTCGAGACCGCCGCCGGCACCCTGCACACCGAGCCCTGCGAGCAGGTCTTCCGCGCGCACCCGCGCGCCGCCCGCTGCGCCCTGATCGGGCTCGGCGAACGCGGCGCGCAACGCCCCGCCCTCGTGGCCGAGACCGCCGTGCGCGACGACGCCGATGCCCGCACCCTCGCTGCCGAGCTCCGCGCCCTCGCGCAGCAGCACCCGCACACCGCGGGCATCGCGACCTTCTTCTTCCGCGAAAAATTCCCCGTCGACGTCCGTCACAACGCCAAGATCCACCGCCTCACGCTCGCGCAGTGGGCGGCGACGGCGCCGGCCTTCTCCGTTTCGTAGGAGCCCGTTTCGCAAACGATGGTTCGGGTAGCGGCGGGCGTCCCTGCCCGCCGTGGTTTGAGATCGGTCGCCCGCTTCGACAGAAGCGGCACCGACGGCGTCTCGCACAACGGACAATCCCGCTTCTCCCGAAGCGGGCTACCAAGCTCTCGAGCATCGGCGGGCAGGGACGCCCACCGCTACGCCGAACCGCTGCACGAGACCGCTCCGAAAAAAATTCCCCCGGATCGTTTCCGTGTATTCCGTGGGCCCCGTGGGCAACACTTCCGTCCTCGTCACCGGCGGCACCGGCTTCCTCGGCCGGCGCCTCGTCGAGCGCCTGATCGCCGAGGGCCGCGCCGTGACCGTGCTCGGCCGCACGCCCGCGCCCGATCTCGAGCAACGCGGCGTGCGCTTCATCCGCGCTTCGCTCGACGACGCGCCGGCCGTCGCCGCCGCGTGCTCCGGCATCGGCACTATTTTTCACACCGCCGCCAAAGTCGGCGTCTGGGGTCGCTACGCTGATTTTTTCCGGACCAACGTCCTCGGCACCCGCGCCCTCCTCGACGGCGCGCGACTTCACGGCGTCGCGCGCTTCGTCCACACCAGCACGCCCAGCGTCGTCTACAACGGCCAGTCCCTCGCCAACGCCGACGAGTCGCTGCCTCTGACAACCGATTGTCCGAGTCCCTATCCGCTGACCAAGGCTATCGCTGAGCGCGAAGTCCTCGCCGCCAACACGCACGACCATACCGGGCTGCAAACCGTGGCGCTGCGCCCGCACCTCATCTGGGGCGTCGGCGATCCACACCTCGTCCCGCGCGTGCTTGCGCGCGCCCGCGCCGGCCGCCTGCGCATCGTCGGCGATGGAAAAAACATGGTCGACATGGTCCACGTCGAAAACGCCGTCGACGCCCATCTCGCGGCCGAGTTCGAACTTCAAGTCGCCTACTCCAACTGCGCCGGCTGCGCCTATTTCATCACGAACGGCGAGCCCGTCGTCCTCTGGGATTGGATCAACGATCTCCTCCGCGCGCTCGGCGAACCGCCCGTCACGAAAAAAATCTCCCTCGGCACCGCCTCCGCCCTCGGCGCCGTGTGCGAAACGCTTTGGCGCATGCTCCCCGTGAGCACCGAACCGCCCATGACGCGCTTCATCGCCGCCGAGCTCGCCAAGGATCACTGGTTCAGCCTCGCCGCCGCCCGCCGCGATCTGGGCTACACGCCGCGCATCACCATGGCAGAGGGAACCGCGGAGTTGATCTCGACCCTGAAGAAAACGATCGCCCGCGAATCACACGAATAGGCGCCAACGGTAGGAATCCTTGGATCTATTCGCGCCGATTCGCGCAATTCGCGGGCAAGTTTTCAGGTTCTCTGCCGCACCGCCTCGAACAGCGTGATGATTGTCGCCATCGCGACATTCAGCGAATCGGCCTGGCCCGCCATCGGGATGCGCACGGGCAGGTCGCAGTTTTCCAGCCAGAATTTGCTCAGGCCGTATTGCTCGCTGCCCATCACCACCGCGAGCGGCCCGCGCAGATCGGCGTCGGAATAAATCTTTTCCGCGGCCGGCGTCGTCGCCACCGTGCGCACGCCCTTTTCCTTCAGCCACGCGAGCACACGCGCGCTTTCCTCGACCACGAGCGGCACGGAAAACAGCACGCCGGTCGAGGCGCGCACGACGTTCGGATTGAAAATATCCGTCACCGGATCGCACACGATCACCGCGTCACAACCCGCGGCATCAGCGCTGCGCAGGATGGTTCCGAGATTGCCCGGCTTCTCGATCGCCTCGACCACCAGGAGAAACGGCGCCGTAGGTCGGGCTTTATGCCCGACACCCTGCGCCTCTGTCGGGGATAAACCCCGACCCACAATGGGATCGAGATCGGCCAGCGCGTGCTTCCACTGCGGCGCGACCGCGAGCAAACCGTCGGGCCGCTCGCGGTAGGCGACTTTGGCGAAGGCCTCCTTCGTCAGCTCGAAGAGCTGAGCGCCCGCGGCCTCGGCCTGCGCGAGCAAGCCCGGCTCGTTTTCACCCAGAAACCACTCCGGGGAAAAATAAACCTCGGTCAGCCCGACATGCTTCTCGAGCGCCCGGCGGATCTCGCGGTAGCCCTCGACCAGAAAGACGCCCGCCTCGTCGCGCGGCCGCCGGTCGCGCAGCTTCACGAGCTGCTTCACGCGCGGATTCTGGAGACTGGTGATTTTCTCGGACGGCATCGCAGGCAGGATTTAACCACAGCGGCACGGAGAGCACGGAGAATCTCGCCGTCGTTTCGGCTTCCTCTGGCGTTTCAACCTCTCTGTCCTCTGTGCCTCTGTGGTGAAGAAAAAATTCAACGACCAGCCGTTCGCCTACCATCAGGAGATCGAACTCGAGATCACCACGCTCACGAACCTCGGCTCAGGCCTCGGCCGCGTGCAGCTGCCCCCAATCGAAAATCGAGAATCCAAAATCGAAAATCCCTCCGGCGGCGGCCCCTGCTCGCCGAAGCTCCCACGGAGCGAAGGCGGCTGGGTCGTGATGGTGCCGTTCACGCTGCCCGGCGAACGCGTGCGAGTCCGCGTGTTTCGCAATCAGAAGAATTTCTCCGAGGCCGATCTCGTCGAGGTGCTCACCCCGTCGCCGGATCGCGTGGCGCCGCGGTGCGGGCTGTTTGGCCGCTGCGGCGGCTGCCAATACCAGCACCTCGCCTACCCCGCGCAGCTCGGGTGGAAGCGCCGGCAGGTCGCCGAGCTTTTGCAGCACATGGCCGGCATCGCGGATTTCCCCGTCGCGCCGGTCGTGGGCTCGCCGCGCGAGTTCAACTACCGCTCGAAAATCACGCCCCATTTCAATCCGCCGCGCGATCCCGCCGTGCCGCCGCCCATCGGCTTCCTCCGCCAGGGCACGCGCTTCGACATCGTCGATGTGCCGCAGTGCCCCATCGCGACCGAGGCGATCAATGAAAAGCTCACGGAGGTCCGCGCGCGCGTCCACACCCGCGCCGCCGCCGGCGAATACGAGCGTGCCGCCACGCTGCTCCTGCGCGAGGCGAGCGGCGTGGTCACGACCGACTACGATGCGATCATCACGGAGACGATCACACGCGACGCTGAGCCGCCGCTGAAACTGCGCTTCCTCGCGCGCGATTTTTTCCAAAACAATCCGTTCATTTTGCCCGCCTTCACGCGCTACGTGCGCACGCAGGCGGCGGCGAGCGGTGCGCGTTTCCTCGTCGATGCCTACTGCGGCAGCGGGCTCTTCGCACTGAACGCGGCCCCGGCCTTCGAACGCGTCGCCGGCATCGAAATCAGCGAGTCCTCGATTCGCTTCGCGCGCGAAAACGCGACGGCCAACGGCATCGCCAACGCCACCTTCGCCGCAGGTGATGCCTCGGCCATCTTTGCCACGCTCGCCGCGCATGCCCCGGCCTTCGCCCCCGCCGACACCGCCGTCGTAATCGATCCGCCGCGCAAAGGCTGCGACGAGGCGTTCCTCACCCAGCTCTTCGCCTTCGGTCCGCGCGCTGTCGTCTACGTCTCCTGCGATCCCGCGACGCAGATGCGCGATCTGAAAAGTTTCCTCGCCGCCGGCTACACGCTCGCCGCCGCGCAGCCCTTCGATCTATTTCCCCAGACGCGCCACCTCGAGTGCGTGCTGACTCTCGTGAAATCCCCCGCCACCCCCTGACCCCCATGCAGCTCAATCTCACCGGCCACCACGTCGCCGTCTTCGGCTCGTCGAATGGCATCGGGCGCGCCATCGCGCAGGCGTTCGCCGCCGAGGGTTGCCTCGTGCGCGGTTTCGATCGCGCGCAGCCCAACGGAGCCGCGCCGTTCGCGACCACCGTGGGCGATGTGACTTCGCTCGATCAGGTCACCGCGTTTGCCGCCACATTTTCCTCGATCGACCATGTCGTTTTTTCCGTCGGCGTGGGCTCGGGGAAATTTGGGTTTCCGTTTTGGAACGTCGCGCCCGCCGACTGGGCGCGCGTGCTGGAGATCAATCTCGTCGGCGCCGTCAACGTCGCACACGCCTTCGCGCCGAAGTTGATCGCGCGCGGCACGGGCTCGGTGCTCATGCTCGCCTCAGTCGCCGGCCAGATGGGCTCCCAGAGCGATCCGCCCTACAGCGCGGCCAAGGCGGGCCTGATCAACTTCGTGCAGTGCGCCGCCAAGGACTTCGCGCCGCACAAGGTGCGCGTGAACGCGCTCTCACCCGGCATGGTGCAGACCGCACTCAACGAGGCGGTGTGGGCCGCGGGCCAGAAGCTGCTGCCCGAGGCGCAGCGCCAGACCTACGCCGACTGGGCGCAGGGGAAAATCGTCCGCGTCTCGCCGCTCGGCCGCTGGCAGACGCCCGAGGAGTGCGCCGCGATGGCCGTCTTCCTCGCCTCCGATCACGCCCGCAACATCACCGGCCAGACGCTCAACGTCGACGGCGGCCAGGTGATGCACGCCTGAAAGTTTCTCCCACGTTTCTTCCCGCATGAAAATCATCATCACCGGCGGCGGCGGCTTCCTCGGCTCGCAGCTTTGCCAAAAGCTCCTCCAACGCGGCGAACTCACCGGCCCGTCGGGCGCGGCGGAGAAAATCCGCGAGATCGTTTTGCTCGACGCGGCGTTTCGCGGCCCGCCCGCCGATGCGCGCGTGCGGCATGTGCAGGGCGACATCGGTGATCGCGCGGCGGTGTTCGCGGCGATTGGCACGGACGCGGCGACGTCGATTTTCCATCTCGCCTCGATGGTCAGCGGCGAGTGCGAGGAGCGGTTCGACGACGCGCTGCGCGTGAACCTCGACGGCGGACGCAATGTCTGCGAGGCGGCGCGCGCGATTGGCGGCCGCACGCGCGTCGTCTTCGCGAGCAGCATCGCCTGCTAC
>JANOCA010000502.1:0-1746 GCA_031411915.1 Opitutaceae bacterium | reverse complement strand
CGTGAGGTTGAACGTCACCGCCTTGTCCTCGGGCGTGACGGGTTGTTGCCGGCGCACGTCGCCGATTTTCAGGTCGGCGCTTGCAACGGGAAATGCATCGCCGGCGGCAAAGCCACCATCCACCCCTTGGAAGGCGGGCATTGCGGCGGCGATCGGCGCATTGGCTTCGAGGGGCCAGCGGCGCAGAGAGATTTCATAGTCACCGGCGTGTTCAACGAGGAGCGACCAGGCGCCGTTCTTTTTCGTTCGCCGCACTTGCGCCTGCTGATCGAAAAACACGTCGACCCAGTCGCAAGGCGAGAGTTGGGTGGGGTTCGCGCGAGCCGAGCCGATGTGGATCGGGCTGATCTCAAGGACGCGCGGCTCCACGCCCGCCCACCACATCGCATAGTGGGCGCGCAACGCGGTCGCCACCACCGGGAATTGCGCGATGACGTTGCGCTCCTGCGCCGGATCGCTCGCGAGATCGTAGAGTTCGTTATTGGAGACGAGGCGCCAGCGCTTCCACAGCACGACAGCATCGCCCGGTTTTGGGCGCGAGTCGTTCATACGGGAAAACTGAATCGTGAGTTTCCGATCGGGCAGTGTCGCGGCGGGATCGCGCAGGAGGCCGGCGAGGCTCGTGCCGTCGAAGCTGGCCGCGGCGGGCTTCGCCACGCCGCAGAGTTCGAGGAGGGTGGGGAGAACGTCCTGCACCTGCGTCAGGGCCGCGACGTTGCCGGCGGCGCGCAGTTTCCCGGCGGGCCAGCGGAGGAAAAACGGCACGCGATGGCCGCCTTCGTAAAGGCCGATCTTTTTTCCCCGCATGCCGGCATTGAACACGGGATCGCCGGTGGCGGTGCCGTTGTCGGTCATGAAAATCAAGATGGTGTTCTCGTGCAGACCGTTTTCGCGCAGGAACCCATCGAGCCGGCCGAGGTTCTCGTCGATGTTGGCGATCATCGCGAAGAAGCTCGCGATGCGGGGTGGTTGCTGGCGGTAAGGCTCGCGGTAACGGTCGGGGACGAAGAGCGGACCGTGCGCGGCGGCGAGTGGCAGGAAGCAGAAGAACGGCTCCCGGCGGGCCGCCTGCTGCTTCATCCACGCCTGCGCCTCGCGGAAGAACACGTCGGTCGTGTAGCCCTCGAACTTACGGTGGACGCCGTTGTGCTGGTAGACGTCGTCGAAGTAGTCGTTGTTAAAATAACCAGCCGCCGACGGGATGCTCGAGGACTGATACCAAATAGATTCCTGAAAGCCGCGGTCCTGCGGGCGATAGGGGTAGTTGTCGCCGAGGTGCCACTTGCCGAACATTGCGGTGCGGTAACCGGCCGCAGCGAGAATCTCGGGCATCGTCGGAAAATCGCGGCGCAGATTCGTGCGGCCGCTGCTGACGTTCATCGCGCCGTTGCGGAGCGCATCCACGCCGGTCATGAGCTGCCCGCGGGTGGGCGTGCACATCGGGGCCACATGGAAATCCGTGAAGCGAATGCTCTCCGCGTGCAGCCGGTCCATGTGCGGGGTCTTGAGCACGGGGTTGCCGTGCACGGAGAGATCGCCGTAGCCCTGATCGTCGACCATCATGATCACGATATTGGGTTTCGCGGCGACGGCGGCGTTGGCGGGGCGAATGCCCGAGGCGAAGCCGCCGAGCAGCAAGAGAAACGCGAGCAAACGGATCATGCGGTGGCAGTGGGGCGGGGCAGTGATTGGCGGCGACCGGTTGCGCGAGGACAGACTAATCCTGCCCCTTGTAGTCGGGATTCG
>JANOCA010000501.1:0-4992 GCA_031411915.1 Opitutaceae bacterium | reverse complement strand
CTCGCGCCCCTGCTGCGCGACGCCAAGACCACCGAGTCCGCGCGCTACGCCCTGGAGCGCATCGCCGGCCCCGCGGCCGACGCCGCGTTTCGTGAGGCCCTTGGTGCGCTGACCGGCAACGCCAAAGCCGGCCTCATCGGCAGCATCGCCGTCCGCGGGGACGCCTCCGCCCATTCCTCCCTCTCTGCCCTCAAAGACTCCGCCACCGAGCCTGCCATCGTGCGGGAAGCCGCCGCCCGTGCACTCGCCCGCCTCGCCAACGCCAAAGCCTGACGATCCATGACTCCCGCTCTTCCCCAAACCCGCCGTCAGTTTCTCCAACGCTCGGCTCTCGCCTCCGCGGTCGTCGCCGCGCCGCTCATCCTGCCCTCCGGTCTCCGCGGCCAGAATTCGCCCGGCAAGAAAATCACCGTAGGCATCATCGGATGCGGCAATATCGCCGACGGCCACTACGCCCCGTTGCTCGGATCGCCCGACTCGATTCGTGTGCTCGCGGTGTGTGATGTGGACCGCACGCGCCGCGACTCCGCCGCCGCACGCGTGAACAAGGAATACGGCAACACCGACTGCAAGACCTACGGCGATTTCCGCGAGCTGAACCGTCGCACCGACATCGACGTCGTGTTCATCTGCACGCCCGATCATTGGCACGCGCTCATCGCCATTGACGCCATGCGCAACGGGAAGGACGTCTACGTCGAGAAGCCCCTCACCCTCACGATCGCCGAAGGCCGCGCACTCGTCGACACCGCGCGCAAATACAACCGCGTCGCCCAGCACGGCACGCAACACCGCTCCATGAAGCGGTTTCACGACGTCGCCGAGTTCGTCCGCAACAACGGCCTCGGAAAACTCGACCGCATCGACTGTTTTATCCCGCCGAACAACCGGCACTGCGGCGCCACTTGGAGACCCGAGCCCGTGCCGGCCAACCTCGACTGGGACATGTGGCTCGGACCCGCCCCGTGGCGCCCCTACACTTCCATCGGCTGCCACTACAATTTCCGCTTCATCGCCGAAAGCGCCTACGGGCAGGTCACCAACTGGGGCGCGCACTACCTCGACATCGGCCAGTGGGCGCTCGACATGGACGACAGCGGCCCCGTCTCGGTCGAAGGCCACGGCGAGTTCCCGAGCAGCGGGCTCTTCACCAACTGCACCAACGTCAACTTCACCGTCCGCTATGCCAATGGCATCCCGATGCATTGCCGCACGCGTTTCGAAGGTGGCGGCACGGTGCGTTTCGTCGGCGAGCGCGGCTGGCTCGACATCGCGCGCGACAAGATGAGCGCCTCCGACAACAATCTTCTCCGCGAGATGCAGGCGCCGAACAAGAAGGTGCAGCTCGAGCTGAGCACCAACCACCACGACAACTTCTTCGAGTGCGTGCGCTCGCGGAAACGCCCGATCGCCGACGTCGGCCTCGGGCACCGCACGACGACCGTCTGCAACCTCGGTCAAATCGGCATGGTGCTCGGTCGTAAACTTCAGTGGGACCCGGTGAAGGAAGAGTTCGTCAACGACGACGTCGCGAACCGCCTTCGCACGCGAGCCATGCGGTCGCCTTGGTCCCTCGCGTAGGCGGAACCTTGCAATCGAGTTCAAGACTCTCGCGCCCGCCCATCAGGTTGGAGCGTGGGTCGCGCACGCCGCGCGTGGCCTGCGCCGGCTGAAGGCCACCCCCAGCGGCCCGTTACTCGATCCGCCCCTCGTCGAAATCGATCAGGTCGGGCACGCTCCTGATATCGTCGATGCGGTCGGCGCAACCCATCGCGGTGAGCGCCTTGAGGAGAAATTCACGGCCGTTCGTCGTCATGCCCATCTGCACGAGGTAGCGGTTCCACTGCGCGGCGCGCACGTCGGCGGGTAGAAGTTGTTTCAACCGTGCCTCGGCCTCCGCGTCGTCGGCCGACTCGAGCACGATTTTTTCCACGGTCGCCGGGTCGACGCCGAGGTGCTGGGCGAGAAACCGATCGCAGCCGCGCTTGTAGTTCTTGGCATAGCTGGGCGGCAACGCGCCGTGTTCCTTCACGTAGCGGCACTTCGCCAGGAACCGCGGCAGGTAGAGCAGTCCGGTCGCCGCGTGCGCGAGGTAGGGCGAAGGCAGGCACGTCAGCACATCGCCAGTGGAGCCGGGAATCGGTTTCGAAGGCACTCGCCGAACCAAAGGCGGACCGGGCGGCGCGCGCAAGCGCGGCGCGCAGAATGCGAGCGGGGCTGGTCGGCGCGTTGCAAATTGCGCGACGCGCGCGGACCGCGCCGGCCGGGCGCTTTTCTCATGCACATGATCATCGGGGCTTTGCTGCGGTGTGCCGCAGCTTGGCACCGGGGGTGCGGTGTAGCGACAGCCTCGCTTACGATTTGGCCATTCCCGCGGCCTCTTCCACTTAAAAAAACCTAACTCCCAACGCCGCCATCCATGCTCGAAACCATCGCCGTCGTTCTCGTCGTCATGTGGTTCCTCGGGATGGTCTCCTCCTATACTTTCGGTGGCTTCCTTCACCTTCTGCTCGTGCTCGCGGTGATCATGGTGCTGCTCCGCCTGATCCGCGGCCGGAGCCCACTCATCAAGTAGAAACCCCTCCCTGCGATTTCTGTTCCAGCAACCACAACCATCGACCGCCATTCGCCATGTCCAAAGTCCCCGCCATCGCCCTCCTCGTCGCCGGAATTGTCCTGCTCATTTTCGGCCTCAACTCCTCGGGGTCCGTCGCCTCCGAAGTGTCGAATGCCGTCACGGGCGCACCCACCGACAAGAGCATCTGGCTCATCGTGCTCGGCGTGGTCGGCACGCTGACCGGTGGCGTCTGGCTTTTCCTCCGTCGCGCCTCGTGAACCCCGCGCCGGTTTCTTCCCGTTCTCCGCAATCCTCAGCATCACACCTCCATCATGCCTAAATCTGCTCCCAACCACCGCGCCCAAGCTGAAGCCCCGGCCGAAGACCTTGGCGCTCTCCTCCGCGAAGCCGAACTCGCCCTCAGTGGCAACGGCGTGGAGACGACCGACAAGGTTACGGAACTGCGTGCCCGTCTCCGCGACGCCATCGCCGCGGGGCAGGCCAGGATGCAGGACGTCGCCGCCGCCGCCCGCCGCCAAGCCGCGCGCGCCGACGAGGCGATCCGCGGGAATCCCTACGCCGCCATCGGCATCGCCGCCGGCGTGGCTCTCGTCGCCGGCTACCTGCTCTCGCGCAACGCCGAGGATCGCCACTAATCGCGGCGCCCGCGACCCGCTCCACCTTGCCATTCGCCGCCGGTTCCTGCCGCGTGCCCTCGATCAAAAAAACGAGGACCAGGCAGCCGGCGGCGAATGGTTCTTTTCCCCCCTTGCTGCGACCTCGATGGGGGAAACTCCCGCCCTCTCCCTCTCGGCTTTTCCCATGAAAATTCGCCACGGTTTTGAACTGGCCTGTGAATTTCCCTGCCCCACGCCGTCAGTCTTCATGCTGCACCTGCGGCCGGAGCTGGCCGCCCGCGTCGTGCAAAGGGGCGAACTGCGCATCTCCCCGGCGGTGCCGCGCGAGGAATTTCTCGATTCCTTCGGGAACCGCTGCACGCGGCTGGTTGCCCCGGCGGGTCTGCTCGAGCTTTCCTGCGACGGCATCATCCAGGATGATGGCGAGCCCGCTCCCGTCGTGCCCCAGGCCGTTCAACATCCCATTTCGGAGCTGCCGGCGGAAGTGCTGCCCTATCTGCTGCCGAGCCGCTACTGCGATCTCGAGCACCTGGGTGTGCTCGCGTGGTCGCTCTCGAATTTTTCCCACGCGAGCGGGTGGGCGCGGGTGCAGGCAGTCTGCGACTGGGTGCACGGCTACGTTCGCTTCGACTACGGGCAGGCCCGGCCCACGCGCACAGCCTTTGAGACGTTTCGCGAGCGCACCGGGGTCTGCCGCGATTTCACGCATCTCGCCATCGCGCTCTGCCGCTGCCTCAACCTCCCGGCGCGTTACGCCACCGGCTACCTGGGCGACATCGGCGTGCCCGCCGATCCGGCACCGATGGATTTCAGCGCGTGGATGGAGGTCTATCTCGGCCATTCCTGGCATGTCTTCGACGTGCGCCACAACGTCCGCCGCATCGGCCATCTCCCGATGGCGCACGGTCGCGACGCCGCGGACGTGGCGTTCACCACGACGTTCGGCCCGCACGTGCTCCGCCGTTTCCGGGTGATCACCGAGGAGCTGGACCCCATGAGCGCATTCGCCGCCGCCTGATTTGAAGCTGAACCGGGAAGGCCCCGGATTCGCGCCGGGCTGCGCGACGGGTAATTTTAGGCTGCCATGGAGGGCACAAACAGGCTTATTCATGGCTCGAAGCGTCCACCCATGCGTGAACACCGATCCATTCCCATCGTGGACGATACTGTCAGCTGGGTGAAACTGACGAGACCTCCCTTGCGCGGAGCTGGCCTCGCCAATCCCATCGTGAAATGGCGCAACAGGGTCAGGTCGCTTGATTTCCTCGTGAAAGAACCCGGGCCGATTCCGGGCCGTAGTGAACCGTCCCTCGCGGCGCGGTAGGCGAAAATCCATTTGCCGATGAACGCGCGAGCACAGGAGGCGGGAGCGATGCCCGCCGCAACGCCGTGATCCGTATTCTCCACCTCGAGGACAGCGAGCCCGATCATCGGTTGATCCTCGCGCGGCTGCGTGCGGAGCAGGTGGAGTGCGAGATCACGCGCGTCGAGACCGAGGCGCAGTTCCGCGCGGCGCTCTCGGCCGGCGGGCTGGATCTCATCCTTGCGGACTACCAGCTGCCGGGCTTCGACGGCCGCGCGGCCCTCCGGATCGCGCAGAAGCACTGCCCGGAAGTCCCGTTCATCGTGGTCACCGGCGCGATCCGGGAGACGGACGCCGTGGAAATCCTGCGGGGGGGCGCGACTGACTACATCCTGAAGGATCGGCACGAGCGCCTGGTGCCCGCCATCCGCCGCGCCGTCGCCGAAGCGCACTCCCAGCGTGCGCGCCAAACCGCCGAGGAGGCACTAAAGAAG
>JANOCA010000500.1:0-7068 GCA_031411915.1 Opitutaceae bacterium | reverse complement strand
GTCGGCGTGGTGTCGGCCATCGCGGGGCAGAGTCGTTTCAAGCTGACGTGGACGGGCAAGGCCGGGCATGCGGGCACGACACCGATGGATTTGCGGCGCGATGCGCTCGCGGGTGCGGCTGAGTTTGTGGCCGGGGTCGAGGCGATCGCGCGGGGCACGCGGGGGCTCGTCGCCACGGTCGGCGCCCTCACGGTCGCGCCGGGGGCCGCGAATGTGATCCCGGGCGAGGTCGTCCATACGCTCGACGTGCGCCATGCGCGGGATGCGACGCGGCGCGCGGCCCTCATGCAGATGGGGCGGCTGGCCACGCGGATCGCGGGTGAACGCGGCTTGCAGCGGCGCTGGCAGCGCACGCAGGAAAATGGGGCCGTCGCGTGTTCGCCCACGCTCACCGAGCAGCTCGCCCGCAGTGTGCAGGCCGTGCAGGGGCGCAGCGTTTCGCTCGTCAGTGGCGCGGGCCACGATGGCGTCGTGATGTCGGCGCTCACGCCGGTCGCGATGCTGTTTGTGCGCTGCCGCGGCGGCCTGAGCCATCATCCCGCTGAGCACGCCTCGCCCGCGGACCTCGGCGTGGCGCTGCGCGTGATGGTGGACTTTCTCACCCGGATGGCCCAGCAACACGGCCGATGAAACGCACGGGCCCGATTGTCCGCCAAAATACCAAGACGATTCACGAGCCTGAGCGGCTCGACCTTATCGTGCGCGGCGGGCGCGTGGTGACGCCCGATGGCATCATCGAAGCGGAGCTGGGCATCGTGCGGGGGAAAATCGTCCGCCTCGCCCCGCGTGTCAGCGATGCGACCGAGGCGACGCTCGACGCCGATGGCCGCTATGTTTTCCCCGGCATCGTCGACGCGCACGTGCATTTCAACGAGCCCGGCCGCGCTGACTGGGAAGGCCTCGCGAGCGGTTCCGCCGCGCTCGCAGCGGGCGGCGGCACGATGTTTTTCGACATGCCGCTCAACTCCGAGCCGCCCGTGCTCGACGCGGCCAGCTTCCGCGAGAAGCGCCGGCTCGCCGAGGAGAAATCCTGCACCGACTTCGCCCTTTGGGGCGGGCTCACACCAGGCAACCTCGACCAGCTCGCGGGCCTGCGCGACGCCGGCGCGATCGGGCTGAAGGCCTTCATGTGCGACAGCGGCATCGCGAGCTTCGCCAACGTCGATGCCAAGTCGCTCCGCGAGGGCATGAAGCGCGCCGCCAAGCTGGGTCTGCTCGTCGCCGTGCATGCGGAGGACCACGCGCTCGCCGCCAAGCTCACGGCCGAGATAAAAGCCAAGGGTCGCACAGATGCGCGCGCTTGGCTCGACTCGCGACCGGTCGAGGTGGAACTCGCCGCGATTCGTCTGGCGATCGAGCTGGCGGGCGAGACGGCGTGCGCGCTGCACGTGGTGCATGTGAGCAGCCCTGAGGGAATCGCGCTTATCACCGAGGCGCGCAACCAGCGCGTCGATGTCTCGGCCGAGACGTGTCCGCATTATCTCTTGCTGAACGACAAGGATGTCGCGCGTCTCGGCCCGCTCGCGAAGAGCGCGCCGCCGCTGCGCGACGAGAAACGCCGCAAGGCCCTCTGGGCCGATCTGCGCGCGGGCGACATCCAGACGATTGGCTCCGACCATTCGCCGTCGCTGCCCGAGATGAAGGACTCGGCGAACATGTTTGCCGTCTGGGGGGGCATCGCCGGCGTGCAGCACGGCGCCGAGTTGCTGATCTCCGAATGCGAGAAGACCGCCGCGCAGGATCTGCCGGTGCTCGCCGCCGTGCTCGCGCGCAATGTCGCCCGGCGCTTCCGCATCGACGACCGCAAGGGCCAGATCGCCACGGGGCGCGACGCGGATTTCTCGCTCGTTGAGTTTGGCAAGGCGCGGACGATCGAGGCGGAAGACTTGTGGACGCGGCACCGCCTCAGCGCCTACGTGGGCGCACGCAGCCGGGCGCGGATCACGCACACGTATTTGCGCGGCAAGCCGGTCTATGCCGACGGCCGGTTGACGAACCTGCCGCAACCGGGTCAGTTTCTCGCGCCCCATCGCTGAACCACCACCATGAGCCTTCCCTTTGGACAGACCCGCACGCGCATCGTCGCGCGCCACGCTCTCATCGCCCCGGATGGCCATGTGAAAAGCTCCGTGCCCGGCATCACCGGCGCCGCCGCCGTCATCGTGATCAATCCCGCGATGGGCGCGCGTTTCGCGCAGGTGCTCGTGACCTTCGAGGCGGGCGGCCGCGCGGATTTCGCCGGCAGCGAGGTGGAGACCGCGGGCTACATCGAGACGGGCGGCACCACCCTCAAGATCGGCGCGGAGAAGGCGAAGTGCCGCGCGGGCGGTTTCTTTTTTGCCCCTGCGGGTGTCGATTGGTCCATCGCCGCGCCCAGGGCCGGCACGCGCGTCACGCTTTTCCAGAAAAAAATCCAACCGCTCGCCGGCACGGGTGCCCTCCGCGCGATCATCGGCGATGCGGCCGACGTGAAGGGGCAGCCCTTCCTCGGCGACCCGGATGCACGCCTGCAGGTGCTGCTGCCCGACCTGCCCGAGTTCGATCTGGCGATGAATATCTTCACCTACCAACCCGGCGCGACGCTACCGTTTGTGGAAACACACGTCATGGAGCACGGGCTGCTGATGCTGGCGGGGCAGGGCGTCTATCGGCTCGAGGACTCCTGGTATCCCGTCGCGGCGGGCGACGCGATATGGATGGCGCCCTATTGCCCGCAGTGGTTTGTCGCGATGGGCAAGAAGCCGGCGAGCTACCTCTACTACAAGGATGTGAACCGGGCGGCGTTGTGATCCTCCGCCGAGGCGGGTATCGCCGGACGGCTCCTCCCTTGCATGGCGCGCGCCCTGCTGTTTTCTCGCCCCATGGAAAACGGAGCTGCGGCCTCCTTCGGGTTTACTCTCAACGGCAAACGAGTCGTGGTCGACGGGCTGCCCGCCACGACGACGTTGCTCGACTGGCTGCGGCGCTCCGGTCGCACCGGCAGTAAATGCGGCTGCGCCGAGGGCGATTGCGGCGCCTGCACCGTGGCGATTGTCGATCGAGATGCAGCGGGGAAGCCGGCTTACCGCGCGATCAATTCGTGCATTGCGCTGCTGCCGATGTTTGCGGGACGCGAGGTGGTGACGGTGGAGGGACTCGCCGACGGCGACACGCTGCATCCCGTGCAGGGCGAGATGGTCGAGCACCAAGGCTCGCAGTGCGGCTACTGCACGCCGGGTTTCGTGGTGTCGTTGTTCGAGGCCTACTATCGCCGCGACGTCAGCGCGCCCTGCCAGATCAACGACCAGCTGTGCGGCAATCTCTGCCGCTGCACCGGTTACCGGCCGATTCGCGACGCGGCGGTGGCGGCGCTCGCAGGTCGCGGGGCGACAACCGAGGATCATTTTGCAGCGCGGCTGGCACGGCGCGTAGAGGCAATCGGCGAGCTGGACTACGCGGCGGCCGGCGAGCGCTTTTTTCGGCCTACGTCATTGGCCGATTTGTTCGCGCTGAAAAAGGAGCACGCCGACGCCATCCTCGTCGCGGGCGCCACTGAGATCGGGGTGGAGTTGAACAAGAAATTCAAAAAATTTCCGGCGCTCATCTCCACTGAGGGCGTGGCCGAGCTGACGCGCATCACATCGTCGGACGCCGAGTGGCGCGTCGGAGCGGGCGCGACGCTCACCGCGATCGAGGAGGCGATTTGCAGGTCGGGCTTTACGCCCGACACCGGTGAAAAACCGTCGGGCATAAAGCCCGACCCACAGGAGTTTCCCTCGCTCGCCAAGATGCTCGCCGTCTTCGCGGCGCGCCAGATTCGCAACCGCGCCACGCTCGGCGGCAACCTGGCGACCGCCTCACCGATCGGCGACAGCGCGCCGGTCCTGCTGACGCTCGATGCCAGCGTGGTGCTCGCCTCTGCGCACGGAGAGCGCACCGTGGCGCTCCACGAATTTTTCACGGGCTATCGTCGCACTCAGCTCCGACCCGACGAGCTGATCAAAGAAGTGGTGCTGCCGCGGGGCACGGCGGCCGGGCTCACGCGGCACGCGGATTTTCAGAAGGTGTCCCATCGGCGCGAACTCGACATCAGCATCGTCGCGGGCGCCTTTGCCGTGGAGCTCGATGCCGGGGGCGTGGTGCGGCGCGCGCGCATCGCGTTTGGCGGTGTCGCAGCGCAGCCGCTGCGGGCGCGACGCGCGGAAGCGGCGTTGGAAGGAAAGACACTCGTCGCAGCCACCGCGGCTGTGGCCGAGGCGTTGCGCGCAGAGTTCACACCAATCGACGATGTGCGCGGCAGCGCGGAGTATCGGCGTGGTGTGGTGGTGAGCCTGTGGGAGAAGTTTGTCTCGGGCGAAACGAGCCTCGCGGTGGATGCGCCGCCGGACTTCGCCGGCCGCGCACCGTGGCCCGCGTCCGAGGCTTCGAAGCACCTGCGCCATGAGAGCGCCATCGGGCACGTGACCGGTCGCGCGCAGTATGTGGACGACATCGCGCAGCAGCGGCCGATGCTCGAGGTCTGGCCGGTGTTGGCGCCGCACGCGCACGCGAAGATCCTGCGCCGCGACGCCATCGCCGCGCGCGCGGCGCCGGGCGTGGCCGCCGTGTTGACGGCCGAGGATGTGCCGGGCCATAACAACGTGGGTGTTTCGCGCCACGACGAGACGCTCTTCGCGTCCGATGAGGTGATGTTTCACGGACATCTCGTCGCGCTCGTCGTCGGCGAATCGATCGCCGCTTGCCGCGCGGCGGCGGCGCTGGTGCAGGTGGACTACGAGCCGTTGCCCGCGGTCCTCACGATCGCGGATGCGATGGCGGCGGACAGTTTCCACAATCCGCTGCGCACGATCGCGCGCGGTGAGGCGGACGCGGCGCTCGCGCAGGCACCGCAGCGGCTCGCGGGCGAATTCTCGTTTGGCGGACAGGAGCATTTCTACCTCGAGACGCACGCGGCCTGGGCGGAGTGGGGCGACGACGGGGATGTGTTCATCAGCTCCTCGACGCAGCACCCCTCGGAGATTCAGGCCATCGTGGCCGAGGTGCTCCATCTGCCGCGCAACAAGATCGTGGTGCAGGCGCCGCGCATGGGCGGTGGCTTTGGCGGTAAGGAAACCCAGGGCAACACGCCCGCCGCGCTCGTCGCGTTGGCCGCGCGAGTGACCGGCCGGCCCGTGCGCATGCAACTCGATCGCGACCTCGATATGACGATGACGGGCAAGCGCCACCCGTTTCATTCGCGGTTCGAGGTGGGCTTCGCGCCCGACGGCCGCGTGCTTGCGCTCGCCGCGGATCTCGTTTCCGACGGCGGGTGGTCGCTCGATCTCTCGCAGCCGGTGCTGGAGCGGGCGATGTTCCATATCGACAACGCCTACTACATCCCGGCCCTGCGGGTGACCGGGCGCGTGGCGAAGACCAACATCGCCTCGAACACCGCCTTCCGCGGTTTCGGGGGCCCGCAAGGTATGCTCGTGATCGAGGAGATACTGGACCGCGTGGCGCGTGCCACCGGGCTGCCACCGGAGTTCGTGCGCGAGCGCAACCTCTACCACGGCACGGGCGAGACCAATCGCACGCACTACGGCGCTGATGTCGGTGACAACCGCATCCAAAGAATTTGGCGCCTTGCCTTGGAGCAGGCGCGGTTTGCGGAGCGCCGCGCGGCTGTCACCGCGTGGAATGCCGCGCATCCGCGCGTGAAGCGGGGGCTCGCGATCACGCCGGTGAAGTTCGGGATTTCCTTCACGCTGACGCACTACAACCAAGGCGGCGCGCTCGTGCACATTTACCAGGATGGCACCGTGCAGGTGAACCACGGCGGCACCGAGATGGGGCAGGGCCTGCACACGAAAATCCTCGGGGTCGCGATGCGCGAACTCGGCCTGCCCGCCGCCGCGATTCGCCTGATGCGCACGAGCACTGACAAAGTGCCCAACACCTCCGCGACGGCGGCGAGCGCCGGCGCGGATCTCAACGGCGCCGCGGTGCGCAACGCGTGTGCGACGCTGCGCGAGCGGATGGCGCCCGTCGCCGCCCAGCTCCTGACCAAGGCGATGGACGCGGGATTGAAGGACAATCTTCGCGTCGACATCGCGGCGCCGGCGCGCGCTGAAAGAATGTTGCCGGCGGTGGAGGTGGCCGAGGTGGTCTTCGAGGCCGGGGAGATCTTTGCGCGCGCCCGTCCGGACGTGCGCGTGCCCTTCGCCAAGTTGGCCGTGCAATGCTACGTCGAGCGCGTGAGCCTGTCGGCGACAGGCTACTACTCGACGCCCGGCATCCATTGGGATTGGGCAAAGGCCTCGGGGCAGCCGTTCGCCTACTACGCGTGTGGTGCCGCCGTCACCGAAGTGGAGATCGACGGCTACACCGGCATGAGCCGCGTCGTGCGCACGGACATCGTGCATGATGTCGGCGACTCGCTTAATCCCGGCATCGATCGCGGCCAGATTGAGGGCGGTTTTGTGCAGGGCATGGGCTGGCTCACGAGCGAGGAGCTGAAGTGGGACGCCAAGGGCCGTCTGCTTACGCACAGCGCGAGCACTTATCAGATCCCCGCGATCAGCGATGCGCCGATGGAGTTCAACGTCACGCTCCTGCCCGACGCGGAGAACGACAAAGCCGTGCACGGCAGCAAAGCCGTGGGCGAACCGCCATTGATGCTCGCCATCTCCGTGCGCGAGGCGATGCGTGATGCGGTGGCGAGTTTTGGAAAGCCCGGCGGCCAAGTGCCACTCGCGTCGCCTGCGACGGGCGAGGCGGTGTGGCGGGCGATCGAGGCGAGAGAGTAGCGCGAGGCTTCAGCCCGCCCACTGGTGCGAACATCTCATCTCGGTCCTGCGCGGGCTAAAGCCTCGCGTTACCCCAAGCATCCCGCCTCTTCCGAGGCGGGCTACCGAATCACCGCGCCGCGGCGGTGCGCTTGACGACCCAATCGACAACCGCGGCCTCGTCCTTTTCGTGGCGCCAGACGAGCGCGAGGAACTCCGCTGGGAGGATGTTGTGCTGGCGGAAGAAGGCGCGATCGCCGCCGCAGCAATACATCAGCGAGGGCGGAAGCTCGCCGCGGAGTTTGGCGCGGGCCTTGGGCAGCAG
>JANOCA010000499.1:0-6961 GCA_031411915.1 Opitutaceae bacterium | reverse complement strand
TGGCAGCGGCAAGTCCACGCTCTTCAAGGCCATCATGGGGATCGTCGCCCCCTCCGCCGGCACCGTGCGAATCGCGGGCCAGCCCGTGCGCGAGGCGCTGAAGGAGAACCTCGTCGCCTACGTGCCGCAGGCCGAGGAGGTGGACTGGAGTTTCCCGGTGAGCGTTTGGGATGTCGTGCTGATGGGCCGCTACGGCTACATGAATTTCCTGCGCATCCCGCGGGCCGAGGACAAACGCATCGCCGAGGAAAGCCTCCGCCGCGTGGGAATGCTCGAGTATCGTGATCGCCAGATCGGCGAGCTCTCGGGCGGGCAGCGCAAACGCGTCTTCCTCGCGCGCGCCCTCGCGCAGCGCGGCCGGGTGATTTTGCTCGATGAGCCGTTCACGGGCGTCGATGTCACGACCGAGTCGGCGATCATCGCGCTGCTGCGCGAGCTGCGCGCAGAGGGTCACATCATGCTCGTCTCGACGCACAACCTCGGCTCCGTGCCGGAATTTTGCGACCATGTCGTCCTCGTCAACCGCACGGTGCTTGCGGCCGGGCCGACGCTCGAGGTCTTCACCGAGGAAAATCTGCTCCGCGCCTTCGGCGGCGTGCTGCGGCATTTCCGCTTCGACGAATCCACCGTGCAGAAACACGACGGCCGCGCCGTCACGCTCCTCACCGACGACGAGCGCCCGCTGGTCTTCGGCAAGGGCGGCCACCTCGAATACAGCAAGCGCGAGGGCCGCGAGGATGTGGTGAAGAAGCGCGCCGAGGACGAGGAGGACAAGTGAGCGGGAAACCGAATCACCGGCGAACCGAGCTGTCTTCGGTAGCCCGCCTCGTGAGAGGCGGGACGGAACGCGTTTTAGGTGCCCGTCGGTCCCTGCTCTCACGAGCAGGGCTACGTCAAACCAGCGATCCGCGCCGCGTATGATCGAGACTCTCCTCACGCCGCTCCAATACGACTACATGCTGAAAGCCATCGGCGTGAGCGCGCTGATTGGCGGCGTGTGCGCGTTCCTCTCGTGCTTCATCACGCTCAATGGCTGGTCGCTCATGGGCGACGCCCTCTCGCACTCAGTCGTGCCCGGCGTCGCCATCGCCTATTACGCAGGCCTGCCCTTTGCTGCGGGGGCGTTTGTCACCGGCCTGCTCGCGGCGGTCGGCATGGGTTTCGTGAAGGCGAAGACCCGGCTGCGCGAGGATGCGGTCATCGGCGTCGTGTTCACGGCATTCTTCGCTTTCGGGCTGCTGCTGATCTCGCTCTACCCGAGCGAGGTCGATCTGCGCTCCATCGTGTTCGGCAACATCCTCGGGATCGCTGACTCGGATGTCGTGCAGATTTTGATCATCTCAGTGGTCACGTTGGTGGTGCTGGGGCTCAAATGGCGCGACCTGCTGCTCTATTGCTTCGACGCCAATCAGGCGCGTGCGCTCGGGCTCAACACCACCGTCCTCCACTTCACGCTCCTCACGCTGCTCTCCGCCACGGCGGTCGCGGCGCTCCAGACCGTGGGCGCGTGCCTCGTCGTCGCGATGCTGGTGACGCCCGGCGCGACGGCCTATCTGCTAACCGATCGTTTTGGAAAAATGATCGGGATCGCGACCGCCATGGGGACGGTCACCTCGATCGTCGGCGCGTATGTGAGCTACTTTTTCGACGGCTCGACGGGCGGGTGCATCGTCACGTTGCAGAGCGCGCTCTTTGTCGTGGCGTTCGTGTTCGGGCCGAAGCACGGGCTCGTGGCGGCGCGCGCGCGGCGACGGCACGCGCTGGAGGGACGCGCATGAGCCGGCTGCTCGAACCGTTTCAGTATGGCTTCATGGTCGACGCCATGATCACGGGCGTGGCCGTGGGCGCGGTGTGTGCCGTGCTCTCGTGCTACCTCGTGCTCAAAGGCTGGTCGCTCATGGGCGATGCCATCTCGCACGCGGTGCTGCCGGGCATCGTGATCGCCTACGCGATCGGCATGCCGCTGGCGATCGGGGCGTTTGGCTCCGGCCTCCTCTGCGCCGTGCTGACCGGCTACATCAAGGCCAACAGCCGCATTAAGGAAGACACCGTGATGGGCGTCGTCTTCACGGGCCTGTTCGCCCTGGGCCTCGTGCTCTTCACGAAAATCAAGAGCGACCTCCACCTCGATCACATCCTCTTCGGCAACATCCTCGGCCTCGCGCCCGGCGATCTGCGCGACACGCTGATCGTGGGCGGGATCACGCTCGCCATCATCCTCGCGCTGCGGCGCGATCTGCTCCTCTACTGCTTCGATCCGGGACAGGCGCGCACCATCGGGCTCCGCACGCAGCTGCTTTATTATCTGCTGCTCTCGCTGCTCGCGGTGACAATCGTCGTCTCGCTGAAAGCCGTCGGCATCATCCTCGTGATCGCGATGCTCGTGACACCCGGCTGCATCGGCTACCTGCTCACGGATCGGTTCAACGTGATGCTCGTGATCGCCGTGGCGAGCGCGGTGGGTTCGAGCTTCGTGGGCGTCTATGTCAGCTTCTTCCTCAACGCCTCGACCGGTGCGTGCATCGTGCTCCTGCAGGCGGCGATCTTCCTCGCGGCGCTGCTGTGGGCGCCGAAGCACGGACTGCTCGCAGCGCGGCGCCAACGCCGGCAGGCGGCGACTTCGGCGTCATGAACGCGTGGCCCTATTGGTTCGAGCTGGCGGTGATCTTCGGGATCTCGGCGTTCGGCGGAATTTTCTTCGGCCATTTTGAGGAGCGGACGCCGAGGTGGCGGAAAGTTTTGAAGCTAATCCTGATTGGGGGTGCGAGCGTCACCGTATCGGCGACGGCGGGGCAGACGTGGTTTTTCGTCATGCTTGGCGTGATTAGTCTGCTCGTCGTGATCATCCACGCGTGGTGGCTGCCGAAGAAGGGCATCGACGGCTGGACCGCGGAGCCGAAGGACAAGTATCACGCGCTGCGCGGGTGGAAGCGGTAGCGCGGCCGGCAGATCAACGGGCTGTCCTGCCGCATTGACTCCGCCTTTTCGCGAGCTGCCTACTCGAACTCCAGCCCCCACGTCCGCTTCGCATACCCATAGGTGACGGGCTTCACGGTGGCCAATTTTGCCAGCGCATCGCTCACCGACGGCGAGGCGTCGCCGTATTTTTGTTCGAAGGCCGCCACGCGCGTTTCGTAGGCGGCGAGGAGTTTCGCTTTCACGTCGGGTTGCACGAAGGCGTGAGCGAGGGAGTTGCGGCCGAGCTGCACCACCTCAGACCACGAGAGGCGGAAGGTTGTGACGGCGGTGAAGTATTCGTCGGTCAGGTTGCTGTCCCACATGCCGCGGTCGTCGGTGTTGAGGCACACGGGGACGCCGGTGCGGAGGTATTCGGGGAAGGGGTGCTGCGTGAGGTCGGGGACGTATTCGAGCAGGCGGTTGGAGATGAGGTTGATTTCGACGAGCACGCGGCGGTGCTGCTGGAGGAGCAGGAGCGTGTCGGGGTCCTTGATGAGATTCACGCCGTGGCCGATGCGGCTCGCGCCGAGGAGCAGCGTGTCGCGGATGTGCGAATCGGCGCCGTCCATCTCGCCGGCGTGGATCGAGAGGGCGAGGGTGGGGTGCTGGGCGCGAAGCTGGCGGATGGTTGACAGGAAACGCCGCGGCTGGCCGCGCGGGTCTGACTCGATGCCTGCCATGTTGAGGCCGACCCAGCGGTCGCGATGCGCGACGAGGAAGGCGTAGATCTCGGCGAGCTTGGCCTCGGCATCGGGGCGAAAACGGATGACGGTGTCCTGAAAGCGCACGACCAGCCCCGTCGCGACGACGTCCGGTTGCGCGAGGCGCCGCTCGATCAGCGGCACGGCTTCCTCGCGGGTGAGGGCGCGGCCGTCGTTGGTCACGACGCCATCGGCACCGAACTGCGTTTCGAGGTAGGCGAGCCCCTCCGCGGCGAAGGCCTTGATGTTGGTGACGAGCAGCTCGAGGCGGGCGTCGAGATTCTGGGTGACGTCACCGCGGCGCGACCAGATGACATTGAAGAACTCGCTGCGCCCCTCGCCGGGCGCATCGAGGCGGAAGGCGTTCGCCCACTCGGTGCGCTCCGCCCGGGTGAGGTCGGCGAGCGCCACGTAGCCCGCACGGGCGGCGGGCGCGAGACGCTCGTAGGTGCGGCGGCGGATGAGGCGATAGCGTTCGCCGGGCTCGGCGCCCGGGGTGTCGCCGTCAAAACGGGCGCGCGTGTAGAAAGTGTCGCCGCCGTTGCGCGCCGGATCGGTGAGGATGTCGAACATCCACTCGGGACGGTCCGAGCCGCCGGCGTGGTTGTGGAGGTCGCCGCCCTTGGGCAGATCGTAGAGCAGCGCGTAGAGCTGCCGCGGCGAGGCGGTGCGGACGAGATCGTCGAAACGTGCGGTGAACTCCGCCGCTTTTGCGACGGACACCGTGACCGCCAGCAGCAAAACCGGGAGCAGGCAACGCATGGAAGCGACGACAACGCGGGGCCACCCGACAGGCAAGCGCGCGGGCTCAGCGGCGGCGGGATCCTCGGGCAATAACTCTTTCACTGTCAGGCTTGAGAAATACTTCGAGCCTCGCATCACTCTTCTCCTCAGACTGCGTCTTCTCCGCTGGCCTTGCTTTTCCGCATGTATTTCCCACGCCGCTTTCCCTCGCGATTGGTCGCGCTGTTGGCGCTGCTATCGGTCTGGGTGGCGCCCTTGGGCGCTGCCGATGTGGCCGAGGTGCAAAAAGCCCTGCTCGCGGGCAACTATGCCGCCGTCATCAAGCAGTCCAAGGGCGAGCTGTCAGACGGGCCGGGCAACACGGAGTGGTCGATGCTCCTCGTCCGCGCCCAACTCGCGACCGGCCGTTACGGCGAAGCCGACACCGTGATGAAGGAGGCGCTCCTGCGCGACACCCGCAGCATCCGCCTCCGCTGGCTCGCGCGCGACGTGGCCTTCGCCAACGGCCGGCCCGAGGAAGCGGCGCGATTCGCGAAGGACATCATGACCGCGGTCCGCGACAGCCAGTGGCAATACCGCGCGCCCGCCGACTATCTCATCTATGGCCGCGCCGCGCTGCTGAGCGGCCAGTTCGATCCCAAGGACGTGCTCGAGAAAGTCTTCGCCGTCGTGCAGAAGGCAGAGCCCAAGCTCCGCGACGTCTATCTCGCGCGCGGCGAGCTGGCGCTGGAGAAGCACGACTACGCGCTCGCCGCGAAGGCGTTTGAGGAAGGCCTGAAGCTGTTGCCCGAAGATCCCGATCTGCTGAGCGGCCGGGGCAAGGCCTACGCCGGTGGCGATCGCTCCGTGGCGATCGCGTCGTTGAAAGCGGCGCTCAAGGTCAACGAGCGCCACGTGCCGACGCTCCTTCAATTCGCCGGCCACCACATCGACGCCGAGGCCTACGAGGAAGCCGGCAAAGTCCTCGACGAGATCATCGAGGTCAACCCAGTGCAGCCCGACGCGTGGGCCTACCGCGCCGTGCTTGCGCACCTGAAGAACGATTTCCCCGGCGAGAAGTTCGCTCGTGACCGCGCGCTCAGCTCATGGCCGCGCAATCCCCGCGTGGACTACGTCATCGGCGAGAAGCTCTCCGCCAAATACCGCTTCGCCGAGGGCGCCGAGTATCAGCGCCGCGCGCGCGAGTTCGATCCGTCCTACCTGCCGGCAATGGCGCAGCTCGCGAGCGATCTGCTGCGGCTCGGCGAGGAGACCGAGGGCTGGATGCTCGCCCAGGCCGTGCATGATCGCGACGAATATGATGTCGAGGCCTACAACCTCGTGACGTTGCAGGACACGATGAAGAAGTATGCGGCGCTCTCCGACGAGGACTTCGTCATCCGCATGGCCGCGCCCGAGGTCGCGGTATACGGGCCCCGCGTCCTGGCGCTCCTACGGCGCGCGAAGGCCTCGCTCGTCACGAAATACGGCGCGGAGCTCGCCAAGCCGACCTACGTGGAGATTTTCGCCGACCAGCGGGACTTCGCGGTGCGCACCTTCGGGTTGCCGGATGTCGCGGGCTTCCTCGGCGTGTGCTTCGGGCGCGTCGTCACCGCCAACAGCCCCGCGACCAGCAGCTCGCCCACGAATTGGGAATCGGTGCTCTGGCATGAGTTCTGCCACGTCGTGACGCTGCAGATGACGAAGAACAAGATGCCGCGCTGGTTGAGCGAAGGCATTTCCGTCTATGAGGAGCGGGAGGCCAACGCCGCCTCGGGCATGCGCATCGACGCCCGCTACCGCGAGATGATCCTCGGCGAGGATCTTGTGCCGGTGTCGAAGCTGAGCGCGGCCTTCCTTTCGCCCAAGACCCCGCGCCACCTCCAGTTCGCCTACCTTCAGTCCTCGCTCGTGGTGGAGTTCATCGTCGGCCGCTTCGGCCTCGAAAAGATCCGCAACATCCTCACCGACCTCCGCGGCGGCGCGGAGATCAACGCCTCGATCGCGAAGCACACGATGGACATGGACCAATTTGAGAAGGAGTTCGCCGCTTATGCGCGGCTCCGCGCGGAGGAACTCGCGCCCAAGCTCGACTGGAAACGCATCGAGCCCGAGCTGCTCCAGCCCGGCGAGGACGAGAAGCTGGCGGAGTGGGGGAAGGAAAACCGCGACAACTACTGGTGGCTGCGGCATCAGGCGCAGCGCGCGATGGAGAAGCAGAAATGGACGGAGGCGAAACCGCCGCTTGAGCGCCTCGTCGAACTCTACCCCCAGCAGAAAGGCGGCGATTCCATTTACCGCTCGCTCGTCACGACGCTGCGCTCCCTCGGTGATGCCGCCGGCGAGCGTCGCGCGCTCGAGGCTTGGGCCGACGCGGACGATGAGGCCGTCGAGGCCTACTCGCGCTTGATGGAGCTGGCCGCGACAGAAAAGGACTGGGCGACCGTCCGCCGAAACTCGGAGCGTTATCTGGCCGTCAACCCACTCGTGCCCGCTCCTTACCGCTATCTCGCGCAATCGGCCGCCGGCACGGGCGATGATTCCACGGCGATCGTCGCGTGGCGCACGCTCCTCCAGCT
>JANOCA010000498.1:0-5642 GCA_031411915.1 Opitutaceae bacterium | reverse complement strand
GTTGGTATTGGCCCACTGCGCGTAAACTTGATCGATGGTGCGACCCGGCAACGGCGTGGAGAGGGTGTAGGAGGTAGGCAGGCCGAGCAGCCAGTTCTCAAGGCCGGTGCGCGCGGGCGTGGTGCCAAACGCGGCGCTGTTGTTGAACGTGTAGCTGCCGTAGAATCCCTGAAGGAAACGGTTGTCGTATTCCGTGCGGGCAAGTTCGCCGCCAGCGATGAGCGTGTGTGCACCGAGCGAGTATTCGCCCGAGAGCTTGTAGAGGGCTTCCTTGGTGTTGAGGGAATTGAGCTGGCCATTGAAGCCGGTGCCGAAATTCAGGAAGCCCGTGGCGGTCGCGCCTGTGTCCTGGCGCACGCCGGTGAGGCCGCCGATGCCGATGGCGGGGAACGGCGCTCCGCGGTTGCGCCCGCCGGCCTCGTAGGTGGTGTAGCTGTAGGAGGCCTCGGTGCGGAAATCGGAGGTCCACTGGCTGAAAATCTGGGCCGTGTAGCTCTTGGTATCACGCGGCTGGTCGAACCATTGGTTGCTCAGCGAAGTGCCAGTGAAACTCGTCCGCCCCGTGAAGGTGGGCAAAATGCCTTCGTTCTGGCGGAAGGTGAAGCTGGCGCGGTGCTGCCCGGAGATGTTCCAGTCGAGCTTGCCGAGATGAATCTTCTGGATGGCGCGGTTGCCGCCGTCGCCGTTGAGCGTGCCAGGATCGTAGTTCAGGGCTTTCGCGCGGGCCACGGCTTGATCGAGCAGCACGAGCGAGGCGGGCGTAAAAATGAAGCCGGCCGCGGGCGCGTCCGCGTCGCGCTGAAAATCGTCGTAAGTGTATGCAAAGAAAAGACGGTCCTTCAGGATCGGGCCGCTCAGCGAGAGCGTGTAGCGGCGCTCCTCAAATGCCTCGCGCGTGCGCGTGACCGGGTGCTTCGCGCGGAGACGCTCGTTGGTGAACTCGTATTGCGCGGAACCCGAGAAGCGGTTCGTGCCGCTCTTCGTGCCCGCGTTGAGCAGCGCGCCCGTGAAGCCGGCGCGGCGGATGTCGTAGGGATTGAGCTCGACCGTGAGATTCGAGAGCGCCTCGAGCGGGATCGGGCTGCGGAGGGAGGACATGCCGCTGTCGTTGAGGCCGTAGGGATCGTTGGCCTCGACGCCGTCGATGAGGAAGGAGTTGAAGCGGTTGTTCTGGCCCTGCGCGCTGAGCTGGCCGCCGCGGTCGAGGGAGTTGAGCGTGAGGCGCGAGTCGAGCTTGGCGATGTCCTGCACGTCCCCGCGGATCGAGGCGATGGCGTCGAGGTCGGCCTCGGAGAAACCCGTGCCTGCGCCCATGCGGGTCGAGCCGAACGTCGTGTCGCGGTCGGCCTGAACCTTGAACGCATCCATCTGCACCACCCCGGCGCCGAGCGCGATGGTGAGATCGAGTGTCTGGCCCAGCTCGAGAAAGACGTTTTCCTTCTTGTCGGACAGACCGCCCGCACTGGTCGTGGTTATCGTGTAGGGACCGCCGTCGCGCAGGCCGGAGAAGTTGAATTGGCCGCCGGGCCGCGTGAGGGCCGTCGCACGCGTGCCCGACGGCTCGTGGAACGCAACGACGGTCACACCGGCCAGAGCCTTGCCTTGCGCGTCCGAGACCGTGCCGGTCAGGGCGGACGTCGTGATGCCTTGGCCGACGACACTGCCGGCGAACGCGAGAGCCAGGGCGAGGCCCGCGAGGGCCCGCGAAAATACGTGGTTTGCTTTCATGGTGTGGTGTGGAGGTCGGCGCGGTGGTAGGAACGGTCGGGACAGGCCAGCTAGAGACGCGCCAAAAACGCAGTCAAGACCTCTGCGGTCGCGCCGATCCGCGCCGCCGATTCGTCACGCGCCCCCGGCGCGCGCTTGTTTTTCGCCGGGGCGCCCGCTCAATCCGCCCGTGGCTGTTCCTCCCCCGCTTGCCGTCCCGCGCCTCGCGGCCCGCCGTTTCCTGCGGCGCGCGCTCGGCCTCGACGCGCCGCACGCCGGCATCGCCGCCGCCCTCGCCCACCACGGCTACATCCAGATCGATCCGATCAACGTCACGGGGCGCATGCACGATCTCATCCTGCGCAACCGGGTCGCTGGCTACCGCGAGGGCGATCTCATGCGGCACTTGCACGGCGGTGATCTTCAGCCGCGGCCGGCCGGGGAGCGCCAGGCCTTCGAGCATCATCTGCCCGACACCGGCATCCTCGTCGCCCTGCCCTTCGAAGCGTGGCCCCACCTGCAGGGCGCCATGCGCGCCCGCACTCGGATAACGAGCGCCTGGTCCGGCCGGCTCACGCCACGCGAGCGCGACCTCGCCCCGCGCCTCCTTCGCGAGATCGCCGCGCGCGGACCGCTCGGCTCCGAGGACATCGAGGACGATCGCCGCGCCCATCGCCCGGTCTGGGGCGCCGCCTCGCTCGTGAAAAGCACGCTGCAAAAACTCTTTTTCCACGGCCGGCTCCTCATCGCGCACCGCGCCAACCACCGCCGCCGCTACGATCTGCCGGAGCGCGTGCTGCCCGCCGCCGTGCTCGCCCAACCCGCGCCGGCCGCCACCGAGACCGCGCGCTGGCTCGCGCTCCTCAAGCTCCGCCAGCGCCGTCTCGCCGCGCTCAAGCGCGCCGAGCTCCGCCTCGTCGCCGACGCCGTGCAGGCCGTCCGCATCGGGGACGCCGACTGCCCGCCGCTCTTTATCCTTCGCGAAGACTCCCCGCTCCTGCTGTCCGAAATCGAGAATCGAGAATCTCCAATCGAGGACTCGCCCGCTCCCCTGCTCCTCGCCCCGCTCGATCCCATCATCTACGACCGCCGCGTGACCGCCGCGCTGTGGGACTTCGAATACACGTGGGAAGCCTACACGCCACCGGCGCGGCGCACGCGCGGCTACTACGCGCTGCCCGTGCTCGCCGGCACCCAGCTCGTCGGCCACGTCGATCCCAAGGCCGACCGCGTTGGCAGGAAACTGCGCGTCGTCTCACGCCGCATCCGGCGCGGCCACGCCGTGGCGCCCGCCATCCACGAACTCGCCCGCTGGCTCGGCCTCCGCGCCCGCTGAGCCGGCGCCCGCTCAGCGCATCGTCATGAGCGCCGCGTAGGTCTCGATGCCATCCCAGAGGAACTGCACCTTCACGTTTTCGTTTTCCGCGTGCTGGTTGTTGTCGGCGTTGACGACCGGCACGGTGAGCAGCTTCGTGCCGAGCAGCTCCTCGATCACGATGAGCGGGAGCGTGCCGCCGAGCGTGGGGAGCTGCACGACGGGGTAGTCGACCGTCGACTGCACGGCGGCGACGACCGCCTGCGCGATCGGCGCATCGAGCGGCGTGCGCTGGGCGTTGGTGCCCGCGCTGCGCGGCTCGACGCGGATGAGCTTCGCGTGCTGGGCGCGCTCCGCGTCCGTCGGATCGCGGTCGAGCACATGCCAGCCCTGCGCCTTGATGTGGGCGACGACCTTCGCGACCTGGCGCCGCGCGTCGTTGCCCGGCACGAGCCGCAGATCGAGCGTGGCGCGCGCGACGGTGGGAATGACGTTGGCGGCCTGCGGGCCGACGTTGGCGCCCTGGATGCCGTTGATGTTGAGCGTGGGCAGCGCGAAGCCCTCGAAGAGCGTGCGGCCCGGCACCTCGGGCTGCGCCAGCCCGAGCTCGCGTTGCAACTCGCCCTCGATCGACGGGATCGCGGCGAAGGCGCGGCGCTCCGCGGCGGTGAGCGGTGTCACGTCGTCCGCGAAACCCGGCACGAGCACGCGGCCGGCGTCGTCCTTCATCGAGGCGAGCAGGTTGACGAGGAGCTGCGAGGGATTGGGCGCCCAGTTGCCGTAGTTGCCGCTGTGCAGCGGGCGCTTCGGGCCAAAGACGGTGAGGTGCACGTTCACATCGCCGCGCACGCCGAACACCACCTGCTTGCGGCCCGAAGGATGGCACGGCCCATCGAGGATGAGCCACAGATCGGCCGCCAGCGCCTCGCGGTGCGCCGCGATGATCGTGCGGAGGTTGGGCGAACCAATCTCCTCCTCGCCGTCGAAGAAAAACTTGAGGTTCGCCGTCGGCGTCGCACCCGCGGCGATGAGCGCGGAGTAGGCGTTGAGCAGGACCATGACGCCCGCCTTGTCGTCAGCCGCGCCGCGCCCCGTGAGCCGCCACGAGGGATCGACGGGGTCGCCGGGTTTCCACGTATCGACGATCTTGCCACCCTGCTCGACGGGCGCGGTCGCGAACTTCGGCGCAAACGGCTCCCAGCCCGGCGCCCACTGCGCGGGGTTGACCGGCTGGCCGTCGAAGTGCGCGTAGAGCATGATCGTGCGCGTGGCGCCGGGCACGCGCACCTCGCCGAAGACGACGGGGTTGACGTTGGGCGCGGCGACCTCGAGCAGCCGCGCGTCGATGCCGCGGCGCTTCATCATGGCGACGATGAAATCAGCGTTGCGGCGGATGTTCGCGCGATCGACCGCGACATTCGGGATGGCAATCAAGTCGCGGAACTCGCCGATGATCTCGCGCTCCTGGGCGACGCGCCACGCGCGGACTTTCTCCTGGAGCGGGGTGGCGGCGAAAAGCGGCGCGACGGAGACACCCAGCACCACGAGCAAGCGGGAGAAACGCATGCGCACTCTTTCCCAGCGCACGGTGCTGCTGCCAAGGCCCAAAGCGTTCCGCGAAAAATTTCCGTGCGCCCGCCGCGCCGCGGCCTTCTGCTCGATCCCCGTGCCCGATCTCCTGCATCCGCTCAAGACCACCTTCGGCTACTCGTCGTTCCGCCCGCTGCAGCGCGAGATTTGCGAGGCGACGCTCGCGGGCAAGGACGTGTTTGCGCTGCTGCCCACCGGCGGCGGCAAGTCGCTTTGTTTCCAGCTGCCCGCGCTCGTGCGCGACGGCCTCACCGTCGTCGTCTCGCCGCTCATTGCGCTGATGAAGGATCAGGTGGATCAGCTTCAGGCCAGCGGTGTGGCGGCGACGTTCCTCAACTCCACGCTCGACGCCGCCGAGGCGCGCTCACGGCTCAGCGGCCTGCACCGCGGTCAGTATCGCCTCCTCTACGCCGCGCCCGAGCGGCTGATGCTCGAGGGCTGGGACGAGAATCTGAAGAAGTGGAACGTCACCTGCCTCGCGATCGACGAGGCGCACTGCGTCTCAGAGTGGGGCCACGATTTCCGCCCCGAGTATCGCCAGCTCGCCAAGCTTCGCGTCGCGCTGCCCGGCGTGCCCGTGATGGCGCTGACCGCCACCGCGACCGAGCGCGTGCGCGCTGACATCGTGTCGCACCTGAAGCTGCGCGAGCCCGAGGTGTTCGTCGCGAGCTTCAACCGCCCCAACCTCACCTACCGCGTCACGCCGAAGGATGAGCCGACGAAGCAAATCATCGACTTCGTGCGCAAGCGCGAGACAGAGAGCGGCATCATCTACTGCGCGAGCCGCGCCACCGCTGAACGCGTCGCCGAGTCGCTCGCGGGCCGCGGCTTCTCCGCCAAACCCTACCATGCCGGCCTCGACGCCACCGAGCGCGCGCGCAACCAGGAGGCGTTTCTCCGCGACGACACCCGCATCATCTGCGCCACGATCGCCTTCGGCATGGGCATCAACAAGCCCAACGTCCGCTGGATCATCCATCACGACCTGCCGAAGAACATCGAGGGCTACTACCAGGAGACCGGCCGCGCG
>JANOCA010000497.1:0-1659 GCA_031411915.1 Opitutaceae bacterium | reverse complement strand
TCGATGTTCCGGAAGCGCGGGATATAGATCCCATTGGGACGATGGCCGCGGTAGTAGCGGTCGGAAAATTGATCCGACATGCCCGTGGCGCCGACCTTGAAGTGGTGGTCCATCAGGTTGTGGCCGAGTTCGCCGCTGTCGTTGCCGAAGCCGTTCGGGAAACGATCGGAAGTCGAGTTGAGCAGGATGAACGTCGAGGCCACCGCGGAGGCGCAGAGGAAGATCACCTTGGCATGGAACTCGATCACCTCGTTGGTCTCCGCGTCGATTACGCGGACGCCGGTGGCGCGACCCTTGTCCTTGTCGTGGATGAGGCCGTTGACGATCGAGAAGGGGCGGAGCGTCAGGTTGCCGGTGGCCTGCGCGGCGGGGAGCGTCGCGGCGTTGCTCGAGAAGTAGGCGCCGTAGGGGCAGCCGCGGCTGCAGCGGTTGCGAAACTGGCAATTGCCGCGGCCGTTGTGCGGCTGCGTGAGGTTCGCGGACCGGCCCATGATCATCGCGCGGCCGCCGAAGGACGACTTGATGCGATCGCGCACCTGCAGCTCGAGGCAGTTCATCTCCATCGGCGGGAGAAACTGCCCGTCGGGCAGCTGCGCAAGGCCGTCGCGGTTGCCGTTGATGCCGGCGAAGCGCTCCGCGTAGTCATACCACGGCGCGATGTCGGCATAGCGGATCGGCCAGTCCACGGCGACGCCCTCCTTGGCGTTGGCCTCGAAATCGAGATCGCCGAATCGATACGACTGCCGGCCCCACGTGAGCGAGCGGCCGCCGACATGATAGCCGCGCATCCAGTCGAAGGGCTTGTCCTCCGAGTAGGGGTTCTCGACGTCGTCGACAAACCAGTGCGCGGTCGCCGGGTGCGTGGTGTAGCCGGTGCGGTTCTGCTTGTTCTGGCGCGCGACCGTGGCCGTGGAGGGTTTGGTGCGGCCCTCAAACCCCCAGCTGTCCTTCATCGCCGTCGGGTAGTCGCCATGCACGACATTGCGGCCGCGCTCGAGCACCAGGGTCTTGAGCCCTTTCTCGGTGAGTTCCTTCGCGGCCCAGCCGCCGCTGATGCCGGAACCGACGACGATGGCGTCGTAGGTGTTTTGCCTGGTGCCTGCGCCTTGGATGTTGGCCATGGGGGAAAGTTTTTCTCGGTTAACGCGACTCCTGCACGCGGATGCGGCGATACTCGATCTGGCCACGATCGCTCTCGACGCCGATCGGGCCGGTGGCGGGCACGGGGAAGGCGTCGTTGAGCACCTCGCCGTTGCACGTGGCGCGGGCGAGTCCGCCGCGGACGGTCACAACGATCTCGTTCCAGTCGAGCGGGCGGTAGTTCTTCAGCGTGTGGTAAGGACCCGCGACATGGTAGTCGCGCACCTGGAGCTGCGGATCGCGCACGTAGAGGCCGCTGTCGGCGTTGGCGCTCGCGCGGAACTCGAACTTGAGCGTGAAGTCGCGCGGGAATTTCCGCGTCGTGAAAAGCTTCAGGTAGTTCGCCGTGAGGCGCGACACCGTGACGACGAGGCGGCCGTTGCTCACCGCGAAACGCCCATCGTCGCTCACCGGATTGCCGTCGAACGCCGGCTTGTCGGCGTAACCCCAGCCGGTGAGGTCGCGACCGTTGAAGAGGCTCTCGAAGCCCGGCTCGGGCGTGAAGTCGTCCGGCCACGC
>JANOCA010000496.1:0-15003 GCA_031411915.1 Opitutaceae bacterium | reverse complement strand
CGCTGCTCGAGGCGACGCGGCACGAGGTGTTTGCCTACGCGAAGAAAATCACGGGCCACGCCGGGCTGCGCGAGACCTTCGCGCTCAACGCCCTCGTGGGCGTCGATTTCGCGGCGTGGCTGCTCTACGCGGCGGAGCACGGCATCACCTCGTTCGACGAACTGGTCTCCGCGGCGTATCGCCCCGCGCTCGCGGCGCGGCACGCCAAGGTCGCGAGCATCCCGCTCATGGCCTACGCCGTGCCGATCTCGGAGCTGCAGGCCGCGGTGGAGGCCGGCTCGTTCTTCATGAAGATCAAGATCGGCCAGCCGGGCACGCAGGCCGAGATGCTCGAGAAGGACAAGGCGCGCATCAGCGCCATTCACGCCGCCATCGGCCACGCGCGCACGCCCTACACCGCGAGCGGGAAGCTCCCCTATTACTTCGACGCCAATGGCCGCTACGAGAGCAAGGACACGCTGCTCCGCCTTCTCGACCACGCGCGCGCCATCGGCGCCTTCGATCAGATCGCGCTCATCGAGGAGCCGTTCCCCGAGGAGCTGGAGATCGACATCCGCGACATCCCGGCGCGCGTCGCCGCCGACGAGAGCGCGCACACGGACAAGGATGCGCTCGCGCGCATCGAGATGGGCTACACCGCCATCGCGCTGAAGCCGATCGCGAAGACCTTCTCGATGTCCCTCAAGATCGCGAAGCTCGCGCACGAGCGCGGCGTGCCGTGCTTCTGCGCGGACCTCACCGTGAGCCCGCTGCTTGTCGAGTGGAACAAGGCCGTGGCCGCGCGCCTCGCGCCGTTCCCCGGCCTGGGGCTCGGGCTCGTCGAGACCAACGGCCACCAGAACTACCGGAATTGGGAGACGATGCGCCGCCACCATCCCGCCCCCGACGCACCGTGGGCGGCGACGCGCCGCGGCGTCTTCGAGCTGGACGCCGACTACTACGCGCGCAGCGGCGGGATCTTCGCGCCGCTGCCGCACTACGAAAAACTCGTCGCGCCCGGCCTGGTGTGATTTCTCCCTGCTTTCGACCCATCATGAACCCCCTCTTCGATCTCACCGGGCGCGCGGCGCTCATCACCGGCTCCAGCCAGGGCATCGGGCTCGCGCTCGCCCGCGGGCTCGCGGCGGCGGGCGCCGCTGTCGCCCTCAACGGCCGCGATGCCGCGAAGCTCGCCACCGCGGCGGACAGCGTGCGCGCGGCGGTGCCGGGCGCGCGCGTGACGATCGCGGCGTTTGACGTGACCGACGGCGCCGCGTGCAACGCCGCGGTGGCCAAGCTCGAGGCGGAGTTCGCGCCCATCGACATCCTGATCAACAACGCCGGCATCCAGCGCCGCGCGCCGCTCGTGGAGATGACGGAGGCGCAGTGGCGCGAGGTCGTGGACACGAATCTCACGAGCGCGTTTCTCACCGCCCGCGCTGTCGCCCCGCGGATGATCGCGCGCGGCTCCGGCAAGATCATCAACACGTGCTCCGTGATGAGCGAGGTCTCGCGCCCCACGATCGCCAACTACGCGGCGGCGAAGGGCGGATTGAAGATGCTCACGCGCGCGATGGCCGTCGAGTGGGCGAAGCACGGCCTCCAGTGCAACGGCCTCGGCCCCGGCTACATCACGACCGAGCTGAACCGCGCGCTGGTGGAGAACGTCGAGTTCAACAAATGGATCTGCGGACGCACGCCCGCCGGCCGCTGGGGCAAGCCGGAGGAACTCGTCGGCGCCGCGATCTTTCTCTCGTCGCGCGCGAGCGATTTCGTGAACGGCCAGATTCTCTACGTCGACGGCGGGCTGCTCGCGGCGCTGTGAATGCTGGAGCCGCGGCGCCCTCGCCGCGGATTGGGCGAGGAAAATTTCCCGGCAAAAAACCCTTTGCCATCGCGCGGGCCGGGCGCGACGGTCCGCGCATGTCCGCGGACGCCTCATGCAAGCAGACCTCTTCACCGGCCAAGCCACGCGCCTCCGCGGCGGGTTCCTCCCGGGACCGGTCGACCGCGCCGCTCTTCAACACGATCACGAGCGACGACTGGAAGCGCTCGCTCGCCTCGGCGCGGCGGCAGCCCAATGCGGTGTCGGAGAAGATTCGGACCGCGATCTCGTCACGCTCGGCGAAGACGAAGTAGCGCTGCTCGAGCCGACCGGCGGAGAGTGGGCCGAGCTGGGGGCGGCCATCCGCGCGCTACGCGCGTTGCTCCCGGTGCGGCGGTTGGAGGAGTTCGGTTTTCCCGACGGCGAGGCGATCGAGAACCCGCTGGAGGAGCCCAACGAAAAACTGCGCCGCATCGGCGGCGGCGTGGAGGCGTGGGCCTATGCGGCGGTGGCAGACGGCTCGGCCTACAAGTTCTACCTGCCGCGGGAGGGCAAGCGCATCGGCAGCGCGTTTGGTTTCAGGCGAGGCGAAGAGACCGCGCTTCACGCCGAGGCAGGCCTCGGCGACTACCGCGCGCTGCTGGAGAAACTGCTGCTCATCCACGCGCTGGGCGGCATGGCGACGGAAGTCGTCGCGATCACGCCCGAGGGCATCCTCGTCGCGAAGCAGGCGGTCGGCGAACCGCTGCCGCAGGGCGACGACATGTCGGCCTCGCTGCCCGCGGGCCTGATCGAGATTCCCTCACGCTTCCTCCGCGCGAACCGGGATCACCCGCGGCTGTTTTTCCACGGTGGTCGGCCTTGGCTAGTGGCGGACCTGCACGCGCGCAACTTCGTCCGCTGCGCCGACGGCGCGCTGCGCGTGATCGATCTCGTCGCGGCTCCGTGGCCCGCGGCCGGCGCCCACGCCGAAATCGATGCCTGGATCGAGCGCGTGCGCCACGACCCGCACGCGAGTGCTCTGCCGGGAGCGCGGGACGAGGAGCTCTGAACCGTAGCCCTGCTCGGAAGAGCCGGGATGGCTCGTGCTCCCTCCAATCCCGCCTCTTCCGAGACGGGCTACTGCTTTACCGCCCGAAACCGCGCGTCGGCGCCGGAGATTTCGCGCCATGTTTCGCCGAGGTTCACGCGGCGATCGCGGGCGCGGTTGAGCCATTCGACCTCGGTGGGCGCGCCTTCGGCCGTGAAGCGGATGCCCCAGATTGGGTCGAAGGCCTCCGCGCTGAGCGTGTAGCGCATGTCGGCGAGCAGCGTGGCGTCGGCCGGGCTGCGCGCGACCCAGTGATCGGAAAACCAAGCAAAGCGCGCGAAGGACTGGCGGCGGTCGCGCGCGGTCTCGGCCGGCGTGAGGTCGGCGGCGCGCACGAGGGGGAGCGACCAGCCCTCGCGGACGGTGGCGCCGGATAACCAGCCGACGCGGATCCGGTCGGAGTAGATGCGGCCGTCGTGCTCGTAGAGCGCCCGCCACACGAGGTTGTTGGCGAGCGTGGGCATGACCTCCACGCGCGCAGGCGCGTGGCCGCGCTGCGCGGCGAGCTCGCGCTGCGCGCCGCCGGCGCGCGCGTGCTGCACGCCGCCAAGGACAAGATAGGCCGCGCCGAAGGCGAGGGCCGCGGCCGCCGGTCGCGCGGTGCCCCGCACGAGGGCGACGACGAGACCCGCCAGGAGTGCGAGCGTGAACACCGGATCGACGATGGCGATCAGGTCCCACCCGGCGCGCGCAGCCGAGAACGGCCAGAGGAGCTGCGTGCCGTAGCTCGTGGCGGCGTCGAGCAGCGCGTGGCTCAGCCAGGCGAGCGTCGCGGCGGCCCAGAGTGCGAGCCAGCGACTGCGCTCGCGCCACGCCGGCCGCACCAGCCAGAGCGCGGCCACGATTGCGGCGCCGACGGGTGCGAACGCGAGCGAGTGCGTGAAGCCGCGGTGGTGCGCGATGGCGACGAGCGGGTCGGCCGCGCTGTGGATGAAGACATCCGCATCCGGCGCAAACGCCGCGAGCCCGCCCACGAGCGCCGCGGCGCGTCCCAGCTGTCGGCCAAAGGTGGCATGCGCGAGGCTCGCGCCGAGGAGCGTGTGGGTGATCGGGTCCAAGGCTGCGGAGGAAAGCGGCGTTGCCGCGCGAGGCAAGCGGGCGTGGCGTTGGTTTGTAGCTGATGGGAAAAATTCTCCGCCCCGCCGAACCTCTTCGGGAGCAGAATCCGCTTCCCAACAGCTTATTTCTTCCGGCTGACAAATTTCGGGCCGTTAATTGCTCGGCTCCTTTTCTTCCTCAGAAATGCAGCCAATTCGTCGAGGGACATGCCATACGCGTCGATCAGGAGGACATCAAAGCCACAGAGCTTTCGATTTGCGGCGCACTCTTCCGAGTTTTTCCGGCTGCTGCCGTCTGACAGGCGGATGCCGACATATTGGTGAAAATCTTCCCGGCCTTTCGACCAATAGGGGACGGTGGCAATCCCAATTTCGTCCATCTCGTGCCAACTCACGAACTTCGGTTTGCTGAAGCTCTTCTTCACTTCGATGCCGTCGCTGGTCGCCTTCAGATGCGTGCCGGTGTAGACGTAGGCTGTCACGAAACACGCGATCGCGATCAGTGAGAATGGCGCGATTGCTTTCACCGCCTGCTGCCCGTTTTCGGCGAAACCCGCGATTGTGGCCATGGTGGCCAGCAATGCTCCCAGCAAACCGAAGCTCACAGGCTTCCATCGAGGATTGCGCAGGACAATTTCGTTCATCGGTGATGGAGCGCCGACTCGATGAGGGAGGACGCTCCTGAATCGGCGAAGCAAAACGCCGGGCTCGAAGGCCCGGCGCTGTGGCAAGCCGATAACCGGCTGGGAAAAATCCGTCCTGCTCAGTTCTTCTTGTTCAGGAACGCCAGGACATTCTCGGCCTGCTTCTCGGTCTGGCCCTTGTCGTAGTAGACAACCTTGCCGCTGCGATCGATGAGGTAGGCTTCGCGGCTGGCCATCAGGGTGGCCGTTTGGCCGAAGGCCTTGACGACCTTCTTCTCGGTGTCGGCGAGCAGCGGGTAGTCGAAATTGTTCTTCTCCTTGAATTCCTTCTGCTTCTCGACCGTGTCGGTGCTCACGCCGACGACGGCGACGCCGTGTTTCTTGAGTTCGGCGCTGGCATCGCGGAGGGAGCAGCCCTGCTTGGTGCAGCCGCCGGTGAGGGCCTTGGGGTAGAACCACACGAGGGTGTAGTTGTTCTTGGCGTAGACGTCGGCGAGGTTGAGCGTCTTGCCGGAGTCGGTGAGGGCGGAGACGGAAGGAGCTTTTTCTCCGACCTTGATGGGCTCCGCGCGGGCAAAGCCGAAGAGGAGCGTGAAGAGAGACATGAGGACGAGGGTGCGGGGGAGGTTCATGACGAGAGCCAGACGTTGCACGGAGACGGAGGGTGCGCAAGCGGGGAGACGGGAATGGGCAGACGGGAATAGGCGGGGCGCGGAGTGGATGACGGGCGGTGGACAACCGGGGTGGGCGGGCGCGTCCCGGCGCCCGCATTTTTCATCATTTGTCCCATGCTTCCCATCCGTCCCGTGCCGGCGCAGGGACGCGTCCGCCCATCCCCTATCGCGTCCGCGCGCCGCGGAGGTTATCGAGGGTGTAGAGCACGAGGCCCGCCCAGATGAGGACGAAGCCACCGGCGCGTCCGGTCGAGAAAGGCTCGTGGAAAACCCACAGCCCGAGCGCAAACTGCACGGTGGGCGCGAGGTATTGGAGCAGCCCCATCGTCGTGAGCCGGATGCGCCGCGCCCCGTAGGCAAAGAGGAGCAGCGGGACCGCGGTGATGATGCCGGAGCTGAGGATGAGCGCGTGGGTCGCGGCATCGACGCGGCCGAGCGCGCCGGCGCCGGTGTGGTTTTGCCAGAGGAGAAAGCCGATCGCGGCAGGGGCCATGAGCAACGTCTCGACCGTGAGGCCCGCGAGCGAGCCGAGGGGTGATTTCTTCCGGAGCAGGCCGTAGGCGCCCCACGTGGCGGCCAGCGTCAGCGCGATCCAAGGTGGGCGGCCCAGCTGCGCGATCATCAGCACGACGCCAGCGGCGGCGCAGCCGATCGCGAACCACTGGAGCGGGCGCAGGTGCTCGTGGAGCACGAGGCGGCCGAGCGCGACGTTGACCAGCGGCACGAGGAAGTAGCCGAGGCTGCACTCGATGACGTGGCCGGTGTTGACGCCCCAGACATAGACCAGCCAGTTGGCGGTGAGGAGGGTGCCGCTGAGGAGATTGATGCCCAAGGCGCGGGGCGAGGCGAGGCCCGCGCGGATCTCGGCTGCCATGCGCTGCGCCGCCACGAGAACGGCCAGGAAAACCAGCGACCACACCGCCCGGTGGGCGATGAGCTCCACGGGGTGGATCCCGGCCAGCAGCCGCCAGTAAAGCGGCACCAGGCCCCAGCAGAAATAGCAGACCCCAGCGGCCAAAGCGCCGCGAGCGGCGTCGGGGGAGGACGACGAGGACACAGGCTGGCACCCCGGAGGGGCGCGTCAGTTTTTCTGGCCCGCTCGCGTGAAGCCGAAACGCTCGCGGAACTCCGCCTCGGCCTGCGTGCGCGCCGTCCCGGCCGCAGTGCCCGCGGCGGCGAGCTCGCCCGCGCGCTTGTCGACCCAGCGTTTGCGGAAGCTCTCCTCCACATCAGCGGCGATGGCGGTGGTCTCCTTTGCGGCGGCTTTCCTCTTGGAAAAGAAGCAGCCGGTCGAGGTGGCGAGGAGAAGGGTGAGAGCGGACAGCAGCAGGTGCTTGGGCATGTTAAAAACTGGTTTAAACCGTGGGGAACGGTGGAGGACAGGGCGAGGCAATCTTTTTGGTTTCGCGATTCGGGCCGATACTCACTCGTGATTTCCCAATGACAGAAGAGCCCACGACGCCGAACCCCTCGTTGCGCCTCAAGCCGCGACTGCGTCCGCCCGAAGGCGGAGCTCCCGCGTCCTCTGCTCCCGCGACTTCGCCGGTTCCGGTCCTGTTCAGTGACTATGCCGGTCCCGCTGGCGCTGCGGCGCCGGCGCCTGCCGCTCCAGTCGTCCCCGCAATCCAAGTGGCGCCGGTGTTGCCTGCGACTGCTGCTGCGGTGGAGGGCGGAAAATTCCGTCTCAAGCCGAAACCCGACGCCGCTCCCGTGGTCGCGTCCGAGACCAGCGCCGCCCTGGGTGATCCAAGCGCAACCATTCCGCCCACGCCCCAGGCCGCCTCCGCTGCGGGGCCTGCGAGCAAGCTGTTCTCGGCGCCGCCTCTGCCGGCAGGTGCGCCTCCTCCTCCGCCGCCGACCCCGCCCAAGCCGGCCACGTCCGCTTCCCGGCCACCGCTGGCCGGCTACACGGCCCCCCCCTTTAGCCGCACCAAGGGCCCTTTTCACGTCCCTCACATCAAGGCCACGGTCGAGGTGCCTGTCATCGAGTCGCCTGAACCCGCGTCGGAGCGCCGCGGCCCGGTGCGGTTTATCGTCGGCGGACTGACGACCCTCGTCGTCTTCGGGGTAGGCGGCTACTTCGCGTGGAAGCATTTTACGGCTCCGAAGGGCGCAATGGCCGTCGCGACTCCGGCGGCGGTGGCGGGTGCCCCGGCGAAAGCCGCGCCTGCCGCTCCCGCCGGCTCTGTCCCGGCGACCGGTTCCTCACCCTCCGACACACTCAACAAGATCGCCGCGATCCCGGGCAACGCCATCGCGAAGGCGCAGGACGCCATCGCGGCCCGCCGGGCCAGCGGTCAGAACCGCGTCGATGCGACGGCGGCCGGCGAAGACGCCCCCGCTAAGTCATCCGGCTCCGCCGCGAAAGCCCCGCCGCCGGGCACCGCCACGGCCATGACGTCCGTGGCCCCCGGGCTCGCTGCCACCACGCAGATCGAGGCCGCGCCCGAGGCCAGCCCCGTCTTCCTCGCGTGGGTCGTGAACATCAAGGTCAACGGCGTCTTCCAAGGCACGCCCGCCCGCGCGATGATCAACGGCCGCCTCACGCGGACCGGCGAAGTCGTCGATGGCAACCTCGGCATCACGTTTGAGAGCGTCGATGCGGACAGGAAGCACCTGATCTTCAAGGATCGCAGCGGCGCGACCGTCACGCGGAAATACTGAGCGCCCGCGGCCCCGTCAGCCGACGGCCTCGCGGATCGCGCGGATGAAGGCGGGATCAGTGACGACCCCGATCACGCCGTTCACGACGAACTGGATCCCGATGCAAAGGATCAGGAAGCCCATGATTTTTGAGAGCGCGTTCATGCCGTTGGCCCCGATGACTCGCACCACGCGCTCCGAGAGCGCGAGCGTGACGTAGCTGATCACCGCGACGACAAGGATGCCGAGGATGATCGCGATGTAATCGAGCCACTGGGTCGCGAGCGACGTGAAGCCGATCGTCACCGCGATGGAGCCGGGGCCGCTGAGCATCGGCATGGCGAGCGGGGAGAACGAGACGTCGCGCTTGGCCCGCGCCGCCGCCTCGGCGGCCTCGTCGCCCGCGGCGCGCGGCGGCTCCATCAGCATCTTGAAGCCGATGCCCGCCACGAGCAGCCCGCCCGCGATGCGCAGCCCGGGGATGGAGATGCCGAAGAATTTCATGATGAACGTGCCGCCCACCAGGAACACCACGAGGATCGCCACCATGTAGATGCACGCCCATCGGAGCTGCTCCATCCGGCGCGCGCGCGAGTCGCCCTCCGTGATCGCGAGGAAGGTCGGCGCCGAGGCGAGCGGGTTGATCATCGGCAGCAGCGCGATCACGGTGCCGAGGATCAGCTCCCAGAAATGACCGGGATTGGACATGCCTGAGATTCGCGGGTCGCGGGGTGCGGCGCAAGGCGCGGGAATTTCATTTCCACCCGGGAGCGCCTCCGCTTCGCTCGCGGGAACGATCCCCATGAAACCGTTCCGCTTCCTGGTCTGCTTGTTCGCGCTCGCCATGTCCGCGTCTGCCCAGACGGCCCAGCCGCCGTTGCTCCCGCAGTCGCCGTCCCTGAGCAAGACCCACATCGCCTTCGCGCTCGGCAACAACCTCTGGATCGTCGCGCGCGAGGGCGGCGAGGCGCGCCGGCTCGTCGCCGCCGATCCGGGCGCGGCGAGCGGGCCGGTGTTCTCGCCCGACGGCACGCAGGTGGCGTTCACGGGCGACTTCGATGGCAACCAGGACGTCTACATCGTCCCAGCGACAGGCGGCGAACTGAGGCGCCTCACCTCGCACCCCGCGGCCGACGCCGCGCTCGGCTGGACGCCCGACGGCCAGGGCGTGCTCATCCGCTCGCGGCGCGGCAGCTATTCGCGCTTCGACATGCTCTACACCGTGCCCGCGGGCGGCGGGTTTCCCACCGAGGTGCCGCTGCCGATGGGCGTGCAGGGCGCGTATTCGGCCGACGCCACGCAACTCGCCTACGTGCCCACGTGGAATTTCCGCAACAGCCTCGGCGACTACATCGCGATCAAGAATTACCGCGGCGGGAAATTCGCCTCGATCTGGATCGCGCGGCTCACCGACTCCGAGATCACGAAAGTGCCGCGCACGGACTCCAACGACTTCAACCCGATGTGGGTGGGCGACAAAATCTACTTCCTCTCCGACCGCGCCGGCGCGATCACGCTCTTCAGCTACGACACGAAGTCCCGCGCCGTCACCCAGCTGATCAAGAACGACGGCTTCGATCTCAAGACCGCGGCCGCCGGCCCGGGCGCAATCGTGTATGAGCAGTTCGGCGGCCTCCATCTCTTTGACCTCGCGAGCGGGCGCACGCGGCCGGTGCCGGTGCGCGTGGCGGCGGATTTCCCGCAGGTGCGCCCGCGCCTCGAGAAGATCGCCGCGGCCCAGCTCCGCAGCGCCGATCTCTCGCCCACGGGCGCGCGCGCCGTCTTCGAGGCGCACGGCGAGATCCTCACCGTGCCGGCGGAGAAGGGCGACGCCCGCAACCTCACGCGCACCGCCGCCGTCGCCGAGCGCGACCCATCGTGGTCGCCCGACGGCAAGTGGCTCGCGTATTTCTCCGACGCCAGCGGCGAGTATGCGCTCCACCTCCGCGATCAGACGGGCCTCGGCGCCCCCCGCGTGATCGCGCTCGGGGAGCCGCCGTCGTTCTACTACAACCTCGCGTGGTCGCCCGACAGCAAGCGCCTCGCCTACTCGGACAAGCGGGGCCACATGTGGCACCTCGAGATCGAGGCGGCGAAGCCGGTGAAGTTCGACACCGACATCTCCCAGCGCGGCGCGCGGCTCGTGTGGTCGGCCGACAGCCGCTGGCTCACCTACGACAAGGAGCTGCCCAACAACCTCAGCGCGATCTTCGTGCACTCGCTCGAGACCGGCACGACCACGCAGGTGACCGACGGCATGAGCGACGCGGCCTTCCCGAATTTCGATCGCAACGGGAAGTATCTCTACTTCACCGCGAGCACCGATGTGGGCCTGACCTCCGGCGGCTCCAGCATGAGCCGCATCGGCCGGCCTGTGACGCGCGCCGTCTATCTCGCCGTGCTGCGCAAGGACCTCCCGTCGCCGCTCGCGCCCGAGAGTGACGAGGAGAAGGACGACGCGAAGGACAAGGACAAGAAATCTGACGAGGTGAAAACCGCCGACGCGGAAAAACCCGGCGACGCCGACGCCGCGAAATCCGACGCCAAGCCCGCCGATCCCGCCGCGAAGAAAAAGGAGAGCGCCCCGGCGAAGGTCACGATCGACTTCGGGGGGCTTGGCCAGCGCATCCTCGCGCTGCCGCTGCCGGAGCGAAACTACGGCCAGCTCACCGCCGGTAAGGAAGGCATCCTCTACGTGATCGAGGGCCCGCAGGTCTCGGGCGGGGGCGCGGGCAAGAACGTGCTGCAGCGTTTCGATCTCAAGACGCGCAAGACGGAAAAAATCCTCGATGCCGTCGATCAGTTCATCCTCGCGGCCAAAGGCGAGAAGATGCTCTGGCGCGCGGAGAACCGGTGGTTCATCGCCGCGGCCGACAAGGCGCCCAAGGCCGGCGACGGCGCGCTCAAGCTCGACGCCCTCGAGGTGCAGGTCGATCCGCGCGCGGAGTGGCGGCAGATGTTCCGCGAGGTGTGGCGCATCCAGCGCGACTTTTTCTACGACCCGAAGCACCACGGCATGGACCTCGCGCTCCTGGAAAAAACCTACGCGCCCTTCCTCGACGGCCTCGCGAGCCGCTCCGATCTCAACTACCTCTTCGCCGAGATGCTCGGCAACCTGAGCGTGCAGCACCTCTACGTGAGCGGCGGCACGAAGCCCGAGGTGAAAGCCGTGCCGGTCGGCCTGCTCGGCGCCGACTACCGCATCGCGGAGGGCCGCTACCAGTTTGCGCGCGTGTTCGACGGCGAGAACTGGAACCCGCAGGCGAAGGCGCCGCTCACGCAGCCGGGCGTCAACGTGAAGGCCGGCGAATTCCTCCTCGCGGTCAACGGCCGCGATCTCACTGCGGGGGACGAGGTGTTTTCGTTTTTCCTCGGCACCGCCGGCAAGCAGACCGTGCTGCGCGTCGGCCCCAATGCCGACGGCTCCGGCGCGCGCGACGTGACCGTCGTGCCCGTGGCGACCGAGACCTCGCTCCGCAACCTCGCCTGGATCGAGGGCAATCGCCGCAAGGTCGACGAGCTCAGCGGCGGCAAGCTCGCCTACATCTACGTGCCCGATACGGCGGTCGGCGGCTACACGAGCTTCAACCGCTACTTCTTCGCGCAGTCCGGCCGGCAGGGCGCGGTGATCGACGAGCGTTTCAATGGCGGCGGCTGGCTCGCTGACTACATCATCGAGCTGCTGCAGCGCCGCATGCTCAGCGCCAGCACCACGCGCGAGGGCCACCAGGTGCCGATGCCCGTCGCCGCGATTTTCGGGCCAAAGGCGATGATCGTGAATGAATTTGCCGGCTCCGGTGGCGATGCCCTGCCGTGGTATTTCAAGAAGTCCGGCCTCGGCCCGGTCATCGGCACGCGCACCTGGGGCGGGCTCATCGGCATTGGCGGATATCCGCCGCTCATGGACGGTGGCAGCGTGACCGCGCCGCACTGGGGCATCTTCGGCCTCGACGGCCAGTGGGAAATGGAAAACCACGGCCTCGCGCCCGACATCGAGGTCGAGCTCGACCCGAAGCTCGTGCGGCAGGGCCGCGACCCGCAGCTCGAGCGCGCCGTCGCGGTGGTGCTCGAGGCGCTCGCGAAAAATCCGCCCGTCACGCCGCGCGTGCCGGAGTTTCCAAAATTCACGCCGCGCATCCCTGCCCAACGGTAAACGTCAGGCCGCAAACGAACGACTGACCGAACGACCCCCACCCAAGCCCAATGAACTCCCGCAATTCTGCTCCACTCATGGCGGCCATCGCGCTCGCGCTCGCGACCGCGGCGTCTGCCCAGACGGCGCCCGCCGCGCCGAAAACGACCACGACCGACCAGACCGTCACGCTCTCGCCCTTCATCGTCTCCACCGAGAACGAGGCCGGCTGGTCCGCCAACGACACGCTCTCCGCCACGCGCACCAAGCAGGCGCTGAAGGATGTGCCCGTGAACATCGACGCCATCACGGCCGATTTCATGGAGGACCTCGGCCTCTTCTCCGCGGACGAAGTCGCCAACTTCGTCGCCAACGCCTACGCCCCGCCCACGCTGGAGAACGACAACCAGAGCGGCGCAATCGCGTTTCGCGGCCTGAGCGGCTCCACGGCCACGCGCAATTACTTCCGCTGGTATGTCCCGAGCGACACCTACAACGTCGAGCGCATCGACTTCGGCAAGGGCTCCAACTCCCTCATCTTCGGCGACGTCGAGCCCGGCGGGCAGGCCTCGGTCTTCACGAAGCGCGCGCTGATGCGGAATTTCGGGACCTTCCTTTCGCAATACAACAGCGACGGCGCCTACCGCTTCCAGCTCGATGTGAACCGCAAGCTCCTCTCCAACCTCGCGGTGCGTTTCAACGCCGTGCGCCGGCAGGAGCGCACGTTTCAGGATGCGTCCACTTTCGAGCTCGAGGGCGAGACCATCACCACGACGTGGCAGCCGCTCAAAAACACCCTCATCCGCGTCGAGTATGAGCGCGGTGATTTTGCGAATGTCCGCGGCTTCGGTGGCGTGACCATCCGCGAGCAATCCGCCCGCTCCCGCGCCTACACCTCGGACCGCCTGCACTACACCTCCGACGGCGAGTGGATCGTGCGCGCCAGCCTCCCCGCCGCCGATCGCTCCAATGGCCCGGCCGGCGGCTCTCCGTCGCTCGTCGAGGGCGACTTCTTCGATGTCACGATGCGCAACGCCGCCGGCGCCATCGTCGGCACCAAGCGCTTCAACGGCTACCCCAAGCACTACAACCTCCGCGGCTCCTTCGACCGCCAGAACCGGCCCTTCGACACCGCGTCCGTCACCATCGAGCAGCGCATCGGGCCCGTCGGGCTCGAGGGCGCCTACAATTACCAGAAGCAGACCGCGATTAGGAACGACAACTTCTTCGCCAGCACCATCAGCGTTGATGTGAACGGCCGGCCTTACATCGAGACCGAGCTCGACGAAAAGCGCTTCGGCAACACCGTCCATTCGTTCCGCGGCACCGCCGTCTATCTCTTCAACAAGTGGAAGTGGATGCAGCAGCTCCTGGTCGGCAGCGCGGACTACCGTGAGGATCAGGTGCTGAACTACCGCTTCAACACCTACAACACCTACAATGTCGATCGCGGCGGCACCCTCAACACCAACGCCGACCGCATCCGCCTGCGCCTCTTCCTCGACGATCCGCGCTTCTACTCGCGCGCGCTCTTCGACGCGATGAAGCCCGCCAACCTCCCCACCACGCCCACGGTCACGCCGCGCTCGCTGGCGTCGTTCCCCTCCGGCACCGGCTCGACCGATGGCACGCAGTGGCGCCAGGCCTCGGCCGTCGCGTTCTCCGCCAGCGGCCGCTACTTCAACGGCCGCGTCCTCAGCCTCGTCGGCGCGCGCCACGATTGGAACCGCAACTACGAGTATGAGGGCACGCGGACTTTCGGAAAATACAACGAGGAGGTCGCGCCGCCAAAGAAGCAGGACGCGCTCCCCGGCGAGTATGTGCAGAACAAGGCGCTCCGCCTCGAGAACACGAGCATGACGGGCGGCGTCACCGTCGTGCTGACGAAGGACCTGAATTTCTACGGGGTCTATTCGGAGTCGTTCCGCTTCCAAGGCCTGCGCACCTTTGACGGCGAGCGCTTCCCGCCGATCACCGGAGTGACCAAGGAAGTCGGCCTCAAGGGCAGCTTCTGGGGCGACAAGGGCAGCGTGAACCTCGGCGTCTTCAACATCGACCGCCAGAACGTCGCGCTCAGCTGGAACAACATCGTCGATTTCACCACCGCCGAGATCGAGGACCTGATGAACCCGAACGACATCCTGCCGGGCAATCCCGCCTACAAATACGGCGAGGAAGGCACGGCCAGCGCCGCGCGCTATTACAAGTCCACCGAGAATTCCCGGGGTGCCGATCTCACCCTCAACCTCCGGCCGTTCCGCGGCCTCCAGCTCCGCTACACGCTCGCGCGCACGCAGGTCACCGGCCAGCCGGACCTTGATCGCTTCCGCGGCTACTACGAGGCCGCGGTGAAGCGCGGCAACGAGAACCCCGCGCTCCTCAACGAGGCGAAGAACCTGCTCGACTCGCTCGACCTCGACCAGAAGCCCACCGGCGCCCGCGCCTCCCCGTGGTCCGCGAGCTGGGTGGTCGACTACGCGTTCCAGCGCGATGCCGGGAAGATTCTGCGCGGCGTGCGCGTGGGCCTCAACGGCTCGTGGCGCGACGACTACCTCTTCGGCATCGCCGGCGGCCAGTCGCTCGGCGGCGGGGCGACGCACCTCATGCACGGCTACGTGATGCGCGACCAGAAAATCTGGAACCAGCAGGTGCGCGCCCGCCTCGGCTTCCGCAACATCACCGACTTCGAGAACGGCAAACTGCGCAAGACGAGCTTCACCACGCTCACCAACGGCCAGAACGTTTACCGCTACAGCTACGTCGTCCCGCTCCAGGTGGACGCGAGCCTGACCGTGCGGTTCTAAACGAGCTGCAAGATCGCCCGCTCGACCTTCGCCCGATGTCCGACATCGATGTCAGCGTGAAGACTTTCACCGTCCGTGAACTGGACCGCACCCCGGCGCTCGTGCTCGCCGCCGCCGGGCGGGCGCGTCGATTCCCGTTCCTTGGCTGAGACTC
>JANOCA010000495.1:0-4449 GCA_031411915.1 Opitutaceae bacterium | reverse complement strand
GGGACCCAACGGCTCGGGCAAGAGCACCACGATCAAGCTGCTGCTCGGGCTGCTCGCGCCGGGCGCCGGCACGTGCGCGATCTTCGGCGTGCCGAGCGCGCGCGTCGAGGCGCGGCGCGAGGTCGGCTATCTGCCGGAGGCACCGTATTTCTACCGGCATCTCACCGGGCGCGAGCTCGTGCGATTCTATGGCCAGATGTGCGGGCTCGGCGGCGCAGCGCTCGAAGCGCGGCTCGACGAAACCCTCACGACCGTCGGCATGGCCGAGGCCGCCGATCGTCGCGTGGGCACCTATTCCAAGGGCATGCTCCAGCGCATCGGCCTCGCGCAGGCACTCGTCCACGATCCCCGGCTGCTGATTCTCGATGAACCGACCGCGGGCGTCGATCCCTTGGGATCCGCGGCGATCACGGAATTGATTCTCCAGCTCAAGGCGCGCGGCAAGACCGTGCTGATCACCTCGCACCTGCTCGGCCAGATCGAGGATGTGTGCGATCGCGTGGCGATCTTGGATCGCGGGAAATTGATCCTGGAGGGCGCAGTGGCGGACTTGGTCGGCCGCGGCGATCGGCAGGCGCTGGTGGTGGAGGCGTTGCCGGAGGGCGAACTCGCGGAGCTGCGCGCGTGGCTCGCGGCGCGCGGGCGGAAACTCGAGGCGGTGGAGACGCCGCACACGCGGCTCGACCGGATATTTTTGGACAAAGTCGGGAGGCGGAAGCCATGAGCGCGGTGCCGTTTTCCCTGCGCCGCACCGGGCTGATCGCAGGCAACACGCTGCGCGAGGCGACGCGGCAGAAGCTCTTCCTCTTCCTGCTCGCGCTGGCGCTCGCGCTCGTGCTCGGCGCACGGTGGTTTCGCGATTTCAACTTCGGCGCGCCGGAGCTGAAGTTCCTCTTCGACTGCGGGCAGGGCGCGATGGCGTTCTTCGGCGCGGCGCTGACCGTCGCGGCGACGGCGCAGCTTTTCTTCAGCGAGATCGAGAACCGCACCGCGCTCACGCTGCTCGCGAAGCCGGTGTGGCGCGCGGAGTTCATCGCGGGGAAGTTTCTCGGGCTGGCGGCGCTGGCGGCCATCTTCTGCGCGTTGCTGACGGCGCTGCTCATCGCCGTGCTGTGGTGGCGGGAGGGGCAGCTGATGGAGGAGTATCCCGACAATTTCGCGCAGGGCCGCGTGGTGAGCTACGGTCTTGTGGCGCTCGCAGGGCTGATGCAGTGGCTGAAGCTCGCGGTGCTCGCGGCGTTCACATTGCTGGTCGCGAGTTTTGCGCAGACGCAGCTTTTCACGGTGGTGACGGGATTTTTCCTCCTCGTGATTTTCCACCTGCAGCACCTCGCGCAGGATGCCTACGCCAAGGGCGGCACCTGGATCGGGCGCGCGATCGGCGGCGCGCTGGCGGGGATGTTTCCGAACTTCCAGCTCTTCTCGCTCGCCGACACGCTCAACGCCGCCGAGGCGCCCGCGGTGGCCAGCGTCGTGATCGTGTGCGCCTACGCGGCGGGCTACGTGCTCGTCGCGGGCGCGCTCGCGGTCTTCAGTTTTCGCCACCGTGAGATCTGAGGCCTGCCTTTCGGCTTGTGGTAGCCCGCCTCGTGAGAGGCGGGACGGACCGCGTGCAAACTCCCGTCGGTCCCTGCTCTCACGAGCAGGGCTACCAAACGCCGCGTGAAGACTCCGCCTCGCCTTTTGATTCTGGCGGGCGTCGTCGCCGGCCTCGCCGGCGCAGGCGCGGGCTTGCAGCGCCTGGCCGCGCCGGTGTGGGCGGCGGAGCGGGCGCGGCAACCGGCGCTGCGCCTCGACTCGTCGCTCACGGCGGCGGGGCAGGGGGTGACGCTCGGCCTGCTCGGGGGCTTCCGGGCGCTGGCGGCCGATGCCACGTGGATTCGCGTCTTTGCCCTGTGGGAGCGCCGCGATCTCGCGGGTGTGCAGAATCTCATCCAGCTCGTCGCGACCCTCGATCCGCGGCCGGCGTATTTCTGGATCAACGGGGCGCGCATCATGGGCCATGACTTCGCGGCGTGGCGCATGGCGGCGGCGGGCGGCTACGACACGCTCACGGAGAGCGAGCGCCGGCGCATCGATCGCGAGCAGGCGCAGCTCGCGCTGCGGCATCTCGATGCCGCGATGGCTTTCCACCCCGCGAGCGCCGATCTCTGGATCGAGCGCGCGGGCATCGAGCTCAACCGTCTCCACGATCCGGCGGCGGCGGCGGAGAGCTATCGCCGCGCCTGGCAACAGCCGCGGGCGCCGTATTACGCGGCGCGGCTGCACGCGGAGCTGCTGCGGCGCGCCGGCAAACCGCGCGACGCCCTGACCTGGCTCGTGAAGCTGCACCCGACGCTGCCGCCGGACGACGAGTCCGCAGGGGCGGCGAGCGTGCTGGGCCGGATCCGTGAATTGGAAAAGGAACTCGGCGTGCCGCCCGCACTCGCCTACCGCGCCCCGCGATGAACGAGAGCCGGTTCGCCATTTGGGTGGGCGCGATGCGCCTGCGCACGCTGCCGGCCGCGGTGGCGCCCGTGCTCGTCGGCTCCGCGCTGGCTTGGCAGGACGGAAAATTCAACGCGGCCGCAGCCGCGCTCTGCCTCGGCTTTGCGCTGCTCGTGCAGATCGGGACGAACTTCGCCAACGACTACTACGACTTCGTCCGCGGCGCCGACACGGTCGCGCGGGTGGGCCCGCGGCGCGTGGTGGCCGCGGGCCTGATTGCGCCGGCGACGATGAAGGCCGCGATGTTCGCCGTGTTTGCGGCGGCGTTTGCCTGCGGGCTTGGGCTGCTCGCGTGGGGCGGGCCGTGGCTGCTCGCGATCGGCGTGGCGAGCATTGTCAGCGGCTACGCCTACACGGGCGGGCCGTGGCCGCTGGCCTACGTCGGGCTCGGGGATGTGTTCGTGTTTATGTTTTTCGGCCTCGTCGCGGTGGGCGGAACTTACTTCGTGCAGGCGGGACGGCTCACGCTGGATGCGGTGCTGGCCGGCGTGCCGATCGGGCTGCTGGCGGCAAATATCCTCGTCGTGAACAATTATCGCGACGCCGAGACCGATGCCGTCGCGGGCAAGCGCACGCTCGTCGTCCGTTTTGGGCGCGGCGCGGCGCGGGTGCAGTTCGCGGTGTCGCTGGCGCTCGCGCTCGCGGTGCCGCTGGTGTTTCTCGCCCGTGGCCATCGATGGTGGTGTCTGCTTCCGCTGCTGCTGCTCCCGCTCGCGCGGTCGCACGTGAAGCGGCTGCTGGAAAGCAAATCGCCCGGCGAGCTGATTGCTCTGCTGGGCGACACGGGAAAGCTGCTGGCGCTCTATGCGCTGCTGTTGGCGGCGGGACTCGTGCTGTAGGGCCTCAGCTTGCTGAGGCCTTGGTGCGAATGACCGAAAACGGCGCGAGCAAGCTCGCGCCCTACGGCCGAATCACGTCACGTGCGCGGAGACCCGGGCCTTGAGCGCCGCCTTCGGCATCATGCCGACGATCGTCTCGGCGACCTGGCCGCCCTTGAAGAGGATCATCGTGGGGATCGCGCGCACGCCGTATTCCGCGGCGACGGCGTCGTGGTCGTCGATGTTCACCTTGGCGATCGTCAGCTTGCCGTCGAGTTCGTTGGCCAGCTCCTCGAGCACCGGGGCGATGGCTTTGCAGGGCCCGCACCAAGGCGCCCAGAAGTCGACGAGGACGGGCGTCGCACTTGTGGTGATGGCGCTCTTGAAGGATTCGGTGGTGAGGTTGGCGATCTTTTCGGACATGGGAGGATTAGTTGAGAAGCAGGAGAATCGAAAACAGCGCGGATGCAACTGCCGCAACGCCGCAGAGGCCCACGACCCAGGACGGCAGGTGCGTCATATCCTCGGGCTCACGGGCTTCGGGTGTCACGGGGGAAGGGTCCGATTCAGCCGGGCTGCGCCTTGTGGATGATCTCGCCCAGCTCGCGCGGGTCGATCGACTCGAGCTGCTTGTCGCGGCGTTTCAGCTCCTCGAAGGTCTTCATCATCGTCTCGGTCATGCGCTCGTGCGTCTCCTGCGAGCCGCCGACGAGCATGAATTTCTCGCCGCTCGTGATGCGCTTGTGGCCGTCCTCATTGTCGAGGCCGAGGCCGATGATGCCGCCGACGCGCGGCTGGCGCTTGCGTTTGCGGGCGGGCTTGCGGGAGTCGTTGCTCACGCGGTCACCGTGCTCGGGATCACGATCGTTTCAAGCGGCATTTCGGCGGGCGGGCTCTCGTCCACGGCGTCGGCGACGATGTCGGAAAACGCCTCGTCCTGCCGCAGCCGCAGTTTCCTCAGGCGCGTCAGTTCGAGCATCGCGAGGAACGTCGCGACGAGCCGGCGCAGCGTGACGCCCTCGGGAAACAACTTGGAAAAAACAAAGGACTGCCCGCCCGCGATGAGCCCGAGCAGCCATTCCATCTGATCGGCGACGGTGACGAGCTCGTCGTGGATCTCGCCGACGACGAGCTTCTCGGCGAG
>JANOCA010000494.1:0-3921 GCA_031411915.1 Opitutaceae bacterium | reverse complement strand
CCGCTTTTTCCCAGACTGATCCCACGCCAGCTTACAAGAAGCAGATCGCGGCCGACGTGGAGGCGATGCGCAAGCAGACCCAGGTGATGGTCGACATGGTCTTCAGCTTTGCGGAGCTCGGTTTCCAAGAGTTCGAGACCTCGAAGTATCTGACCGGCATCCTCGAAAAGGAGGGTTTCAAAATCGAGCGCGGCGTGGGCGGCATGCCGACCGCCTGGGTCGCGACGTGGGGCTCCGGCAAACCCGTGATCACGCTCGGCTCCGACATCGACTGCATCCCGCAGGCCTCGCAAAAGCCGGGCGTCGCATACCGCGATCCCATCCTCGCCGGCGCGCCCGGCCACGGCGAGGGCCACAATTCCGGCCAGCCGCTCAACGTCACCGCCGCCATCGCCGTGAAGCGCCTCATGGAGCGCGAGAAACTTCCCGGCACCTTGAAGCTCTGGCCCGGCGTCGCCGAGGAGCAGCTAGCCGGCAAGGCCCACCTCGTGCGCGCCGGGGTGTTCAAGGACGTCGACGCCGCGATCTTCAGCCACGTCGACAATGATTTTCGCACCTCGTGGGGCACCGGCAGCGGCACGGGGCTCGTCTCGGTCGAATATTCGTTTGCCGGCGAGAGCGCGCACTCGGCCGGCGCGCCGTGGCGCGGCCGCAGCGCGCTCGACGCCGTCGAGCTCATGAACGTCGGCTGGAATTTCCGCCGCGAGCACCTGCGCCTCCAGCATCGCTCGCACTATGTCATCACCAACGGCGGCGATCAGCCCAACGTCGTCCCGCAGAACGCCAGCGTCTGGTATTTCTTCCGCGAGCTCGACTACGACCAAGTCCGCAACCTGCGCGAGATCGGCGACACCATCGCGCGCGGCGCCGCGATGATGAGCAACACCACGATGACCGCGCGCGTGCTCGGCTCCGCCTGGCCTCAGCATTTCAACAAGCCCATCGCCGAGGCCATGCACGAGAACATCAAGGCCATCGGCCTCCCGACGTGGAGCGACGCCGACCTCCGGCTCGCCCGCGCCCTGCAGGCCGAGCTCAAGGCCCCCGTCACCGGTCTCACGATCGCGCTCAAGAATCTCCAGGGCCCCTCCTCCGATGAGAACCGCAACGGCGGCTCCGATGACATCGGCGACGTCTCGTGGGTCGTGCCCACGATCACGCTGCGCTTCCCCGCCAACATCCCCGGCCTGCCCGGCCACAACTGGGCGAACGCGATCGCCATGGCCACGCCCATCGCGCACAAGGGCACCACCGCCGGCGCCAAGGCCCTCGCGCTCACGCTCGTCGATCTGTTCACCAAGCCCGCGCTCGTCGCAAAGGCGCGCGAGTATTTCGAGCAGGTGCAGACAAAGGACCGCAAATACGAGCCGCTCATCGGCGCCGGCGACAAACCCGCGACGTGGCTCAACACCCGCATCATGGCCGACCACCGCGAGGCGATGAAGAAATTCTATTTCGATCCCGCGAAGCACGACACCTACCTCGAGCAACTCGGCATCACCTACCCCACTGTGCGCGCGGGCGCTGGCGCGCCGGCGAAAAAATAATTCTCCAGGTCGTCACCGCACCGCGCGCCCCAGCAGTTCAATAAATCGGCTGCTACCACCCCATGAAAGGAATCAACGCTTTCTCCCTCACTCTGCTTTTGGCCTGCGGGACGTCGCTCGCCGCGGCCGCGCAGCCCAACATCCTCTGGCTCGTGGGCGAAAACCTCTCGCACGATCTCGGGTGCTACGGCGCAAAGAATGTCTCCACGCCGCACCTCGACGCGCTCGCCGCGGGCGGCGTCCGGTTCACGCGGGCTTTCGCCACCAATCCCGCCTGTGCGCCCAGCCGCTCGGCGTTTTTCACCGGGCTCTACCAGACCACCACCGACACGCACCCGATGCGTTCGCATCGCGACGACGGCTTCCGCCTTCCTCCCGGAGTGCGCCCAATCACCCACTGGCTGCGCGACGCCGGCTACTACACCGCCAACCTCAAGACGATCGGCCCGCTCGCCATCGGCACTGGCAAACTCGATCTCAACTTCACGCAGGAGGGCCCCATCTACCATCCCGGTTCCGACGACTGGTCCGCGCTGGCCGGCAAGCGCCCGTTCTTCGCCGTCATCAACTCCCACGAGATGGAATACGACATCTACGACCGCCAGACTTTCAAAAAGGATCGCGTCAAGTGGGTCGGCGAGGATGAGCACGAGAAAATCGCCACGCCGCAGAACGTCACGCCGCCCCCTTACTACCCCGACCACCCCATCGTGCGCGAGGAGTGGGCGCGCTACCTCAATTCCGTCTCGGGCATGGACCGCCGGATCGGCTGGGTGCTGGAACGGCTGCGCCGCGACGGACTGGAGGACGACACGATCATCGTGTTTTTCGGCGACAACGGCCAGCTGGAACCCCGGGGCATCCATTGGTGTTACGACAACGGGCTGCGTGTGCCGCTGATCATCAAGTGGCCGAAAAATTTCCCGCCGCCGCCGCAATACCGCCCCGGCGCCGTCAACGACCAGATCGTCAGTCTCATCGACGTCACCGCCACGACCCTGGCGTTTGCCGGCGTCGCGCGGCCGCCGTTGATGCAGGGCCGCGTGTTCTTCGGCGAGCGCACCGACCCGCCGCGCCGCTACGCCTTTGCCGCCCGCGATCGCATCGACGAGACCGTCCAGCGCATCCGCTCCGTGCACGAGGAGCGCTTCCACTACATTCGCACCTACACCGAGGGCCCGACCTTCGCCTCGCTGAACCGCTACAAGGAAAAGTGCTTTCCGATTGTGCCGCTGATGCGCGAACTCCATGCGGCCGGGAAACTCACCGGCCCGCCGCGCGACTTGATGGAGCGCCGCGGGCCAGGCGAGGAACTCTACGACACCGCGTCCGACCCCCACGAAATCCGCAATCTCGTCAACTCGACCGAGCCCGCCCACCGCGAGGCCCTCGCCCGCCTCCGCGCGGCGCTCGACACTTGGATCTCCGACACGGGCGACCGCGGCGCCGTGCCGGAGCGGCCTGAAGTGGTCGCGCCGTTCGCGAAGGAAATGCACGATTGGTTCGGCACGCCCGCGTGGGCGAAGAATTAGCCTCGCTCCCTGCTCTATGAAATTCCCCTGTCCTCCCCCCGGCTCGCTCGCTCTCCTTCTGTCCGTCTCCGCGTTCGCCGCGCAGCCCAACATCCTTTGGATCTCCAGCGAGGACCACGGCCCGCAGCTCGGCTGCTACGGCGACACCTACGCGACCACGCCGAACATCGACCAGCTCGCCACGCGCTCCCTGCGCTACACCCACGCCTGGGCCGTCGCTCCCGTCTGCGCGCCCACGCGCACCACGATCGTCACCGGCCTCCACGGTCCGTCCTCCGGTGGTGACCACATGCGCAGCATGGTTGGCTATCCCGTCGGCCAAAAAATGTTCCCGCAGCTCCTGCGCGAGGCCGGCTACTACACCACCAACAACGTCAAGGAGGACTACAACCTCCCCAAGAATCCCGCCGTCTGGGACGCCTCCTCCGCCGCGGCACACTGGAAAACCCGTCCCGCCGGCAAACCGTTCTTCGCCGTCTTCAATTCCACGAAGACCCACGAAAGCCAGATCACGCGTCCCGGCCCCGCCGCGAAACCCACCCACGATCCCGCCAAGGTCCGCGTCCCCGCTTATCACCCCGATACCCCGGAGGTCCGCCGCGACTGGGCGCTTTACTACGACAGCGTCACCGCCGCCGACGCCGATGCCGGTGCTGTTCTCGCCCAACTCGCCGCCGACGGTCTCGCCGACGACACGATTATTTTCTACTGGGCCGACCACGGCTCCGGCATGCCGCGCAGCAAACGCTGGCCGTCGAACTCCGGCCTGCACGTGCCGCTGCTTGTTCACATTCCGGAGAAATTCCGCGACCTCCGCCCCGCCGACTACCGCGAAGGCGGCA
>JANOCA010000493.1:0-32241 GCA_031411915.1 Opitutaceae bacterium | reverse complement strand
CAACGGCGTGCCGCCGAACAACGTCCCCGTCACCGTCGGCGGCATCTCCATCGCCGACTCCGCGCAGGGCACGGGCCGCGCCTCCGGCATCCACCAGCTCTCGATCAACAACATGGCGCGCATCGAGGTCGCTTACACGCCCACGCCCGAGACGACCGGCTCCGCGCTCGCCGGCGCGATCAACCTCGTGCCGCGCAGCGCGCTCGAGCGCACGCGGCCGATCTACAATCTCAGCGGCGCCGTCATGATGCGCGGCAGCGAGCGCAGCCTGCGCCGGACCCCCGGCCCGCGCCGCGAGGGCACGCGCAAGCTCGGGCCCGATCTGAATTTCTCCGCGGTTGTGCCGTTGAGCCCGCGCTTCGGTTTCACCGTGTCGGCGAGCACGTCGTCCACTTTCGCGCCGAATCCATTCCTGCAAAACACGTGGAGCGGGGCCGGCGCGGCCACCAACGGCAACACCCTGCCCGACACCACGCCCGACCGCCCCTACCTCACCACCTACGCCGTGCGCGATCGCATCGCGTTTATCGGCCGCACGACCGCGGCCGTCTCCTTCGACGCGCAGCTCACGCCGCGCGACCGCGTCACGCTCTCGCTCCAGCACGGCGCCTTCCGCTCGCCGCAGGACAACCACACGCTGACCTTCGTCGTCGGCCGCGTGGCCGCGGGGAATTTTTCACCCACGTTCACGCGCGGCTTCGCCGGCGCCGGCGAGATCCGGCTCAACGGCATGGCCAACCACCAGGACGACCAGTTCTGGATGCCATCCATCAACTGGGTGCACACGGGGCCCGTCTGGAAAGCCGAGGCCGGCGCCGGGTTTTCCAGCTCCGTGCGCTACACGACCGATCTGCAGAACAGCTATTTCGGCACGACCGTCGCGCGGCGGCAGAATGTCACCGTCTCGTTCGAGGACGTGGGCGAGGAGCGTCCCGGCCGCGTCACCGTGACCGACGGCGCCACCGGCCAGGCCATCGATCCGCACAACATCGCGGCATACTCGCTCGTGAACGCCGGCGCCAACAACGCGCGCCGCGCCGCCGTGCAGCGCAAGGCCTTCGGCAGCGTGCGCCGCGACTTCGGCGGCGCCGTGCCGTTCACCGCCAAGGCCGGCTTCGATTTCAACCAGAGCCTGCGCGACATCCGCGTGAGCAATCCGAACTTCACCTTTGTCGGCTCCGATGGCCGCGCCGGCTCCGCCGACGACGCCGCCGCGCCCGTGCGCGACCCCGGGCTCTCCGTGCGCAACGGCATCTTCGGTTTTCCCGCTACCGACCGAGTGAGCGCGGATCGCCTTTTCGATCTCTACCACGCGTCGCCGAATCACTTTCAGGTCACCGAGGCGTCCGTGCACACGGGCGCCGTCGCCGCCTCGAAATACGCGGAGGAGCTGATCTCCGCCGTTTATTTCCGCGGCGACACCGCGCTGCTCCAGGGCCGCCTCAAGCTCGTCGGCGGCCTGCGCGCCGAGCAGACGAACGCCAAAGGCCAGGGCCAGCTCATCGATCCGACGCGCAATTTCCGCCGCGACGCCGCGGGCCGCCCCGTGCAAATCGCGCCCGCCGGCAGCCTCGAGGCCGTGCGCCTCACCAACCTCGACCGCGGCCTCCGCGCCGAGAAGGAACACCTGCGCTGGTTCCCCAGCCTCAACGCGACCTTCAACGTCCGCGATAACCTGATCGCGCGCGCCGGCTACTACTGGTCGGTTGGCCGGCCCGATATGGTGCAATACGCCGGCACCCTCACCCTGCCCAACACCGACAACCCGCCCGGCCCCGGCAACGTGATCGTCGTCAACAACGCCGGCATCAAGGCGTGGAGCGCGCAGACGTGGAAGGGCACGCTCGAGTATTATTTCCCCGAGGTCGGCCTGATTTCCGTCGGCGGCTTCATCCGCGAGATTGAGGACTTTTTTTCGCGCACCACGATCCGCACCACGCCGGAGTTCCTCGCCCTCTACGGCCTCGATCCCGCGACCTACGGCGCCTACGACACGACGACCGAGCGCAACCTCGACGGCACGGTCCGCATGACCGGCCTCGACGTGAACTACAAGCAGGCGCTCACGTTCCTCCCGTCGTGGGCGCGCGGCGTGCAAGTGTTTGCCAACGCCAGCGCGCAGCGCGCGACCGGCGAGGCCGCGGATAATTTTTCCGGCTACATCCCGCGCAGCGCCAACTGGGGCGTGAGCCTCGCGCGGCCGAACTTCACGCTGCGCCTGAAATGGAACTACGTGACCCGCGCGCGGCGCGGTCTCGTCGCCGCCGGCCGCAGCATCGATCCCGGCACCTACAACTGGAGCGCCTCCCGCGTGCTCACCGACCTCAGCGGCGAATACGTGCTGCGAAAACAGACCGCGTTTTTCTTCAACCTGAGCAACCTCGAGAACGCGGCCCTCGACGCCGAGATCGCCGGCCCCAACACCCCCGCCCTCGCCCGCCTCTCGCAGCGCCAGTTCACCGGCGCGCTCTGGACCATCGGGGTGAAGAGTTCATTTTGAACCCAATCGCCATGATCCCGATTCCCACTTTGAGGTCGCTGCCTTTTGTAGCCCTGCTCGTGAGAGCAGGGACCGTCGTCGCGTTGCTCGTGCGTCCATCCCGCCTCTCCCGAGGCGGGCTACGAACCGAGCGAAACGGCCGAGCGCCTAGGGACGCATTTCGACTCCCCATTGCCCTCCGACTTTTGTGTTTCTTGTGGCCAATCGGCTTGGCCCTCAGCGCCTCCGCCCGCGCGGCCGCCGCTGAACCGCCGCCCAACGTAATCGTGATCCTCGCCGACGATCTCGGCTACGGGGACCTCGGGTGCTACGGCTCGACGACTATTGCGACGCCGAATCTCGACCGCATGGCGCGCGAGGGCCTGCGTTTCACCGACGCCTACACGTCGGCGCCATTTTGCAGCCCCGCCCGCGCCGGCTTGCTCACCGGCCGGCTGCCCGCGCGCGCCGGGCTGCCCTACGTGCTTTTTCCCACCGAGCACCACGGTCTGCCCGCCGCCGAGATCACGATCCCTGAACTCCTGAAGACGCGCGGCTACGCGACGGCGTGCATCGGCAAATGGCACCTCGGTTGGGACGCGCCGTTCCGCCCGCTCGCGCAGGGCTTTGATCGTTTTCACGGCCTGCCGCACACGAACGACGTGCGCGAGTGGAAGGTCGGCGACGCGTTCATGCAGCTCTCGATGTTCGAGCCGCCCACGCGCGTCGAGGGCGAGCGCGTCGTCGAGTCGCCCGTCGATCAGGCGGAGCTCACGCGCCACTACACCGAGGCGGCCGTGGCGTTCATCCGCGCGAACCGCGAGCGGCCGTTCTTTCTCTACCTGCCGCACACGATGCCCCACGTGCCGCAATACGCCTCGGCGCGCTTCGCCGGCAAATCCAAGGGCGGCCTCTACGGCGACACGGTCGAGGAGCTCGACTGGAGCACCGGCGCGATCCTCGACACGCTGCGCGACCTGAAACTCGACGCTCGCACGCTCGTGATCTTCACCAATGACAACGGCGCGCCCGCCCGCGGCGGCGCCAACGCCGCGAAGAAGGCGGCCACGAAGGAGTTCTTCCCCGGCCGCCAGCTCGCCGGCAGCAACGGCCCGCTGCGCGCCGGCAAGGGCACGACCTTCGAGGGCGGCGTGCGCGTGCCGTTCATCGCGTGGTGGCCGGGAAAACTTTTCCCGCGCCCCGCCGTCTCCGCTCCGATCTCGCACCTCGATCTGTGGCCCACGATCGCGCAGCTCGCGGGCGCCGCGTTGCCGGCGGGCGTGACGCTCGACGGCACTGATGTCTCGCCGCTGCTCCTCGGCACGGGCGCACGCGAGGCGCGGCCAATCTACCATTACTTCGGCTACCAGCCGCAGGCCGTGCGCGACGGAAAATGGAAACTCTTTCTCCCCGTCGATGCGCGCCCGACGCCGCGGCCCCAGAGTCTCTGGTGGGACCACAATCCCGCCGGCTTCGACAACCAGCACCGCCTCCTCGCCACTCCCGAGCTCTACGATCTCGAGGCGGACGTCGGCGAAAAAAACAACGTCGCCGCCCAACACCCCGAGATCGTCGCGCGCCTCACGCAGCGCGCCCGCGCGTTCGACGCCGCACTCCAGCGCGACCAGCGCCCGATGCAATTCGTGCCCGGCCCGCCGCCACCCGCCCCCGGCACCGTGCGCACGGCTGAGACGGATCTCGCGCACTACCGCTCGCAGTAACTGCAGCCCGGAAACGAAGGCGCCTTCGCACGCCCGTGTGAATTGATGTCCAATTTTCCCGCCCCCCACGGTAACAGAGTGTCCACCCCTGCATGTCCGTCCACCCCACGCCACCCGACGACCCCGGCCCGCTCTACGAGGAATTCGTGCGCCTCTTCGTCGCGCACGAGGGTCAGGCGCGCGCGTTTCTGCGCTCGCTGCTGCCGGCCTGGGCCGACGTCGACGAGGTGATGCAGGAGACAAGCCTTGTCGCGTGGCGAAAGTTCACCCGCTTCGAGCGCGGCTCGAACTTCCTCGCCTGGGTCTTCACCATCGCACGCTTCGAGGCGCTCGACCATCTGCGCCGCCACGGGCGCGAGCGACTGATTTTTTCCGATGCCGTCGCCGACCTGATGGTCGAGGAGGCCGCGCAGGAGGGTGACACGCTCGAACGCCAGCGCCGCGCCCTCGACCGCTGCCTCGCCAAGGTCGGCGATCCCCAGCGCGAACTGCTTCTCCTCTCCTACCAGCCCGGCGCCAAGCTCCACGAGGTGGCCGCGCGCGCGGGCCGCAGCGTGGAGGGCCACTACAAGGCGGTGCAGCGCCTCCGCGCCCGGCTCCTCGACTGCATCGAGGGCGAGATGAAACGCGAACCAGCATGAGACCCGCTGATCCGCTCGAACGCCTTATCGCCGACTGGCTCGGCAACGCCATTTCCCCGGAGGATTTCCGCGTCCTCGACTTGCGCCTGCGAACGGATCCCGCGGCGCGCGCCGCGCTGCGCCGCGCGGCCCACCTCGACGCTGCGCTGCGCGACTGGGCCACGCGCCAAGAGGTCTCCGCCGCTTGGACCGGCGCGGACGCGCCCAATCCCGCGATTGAGCGTGCGCGCACGCCACGCTCGATCTTCCGTCGTTGGCGCTGGCCGCTCGCCGCCGCGGCCGCCGTGGCACTGAGCGTGGCGGCCTATCATTTTGGGACGCTGTCCGCGCCGCAACCACTCGCGCCCGGCACGCGGGTGCTGGCCGATGGCACGGTGGTGGAGCTCAACGGCGCCGCCGTCATCGTCCCCGATTACACCGCCACCGAACGCCGCGTGCGGCTCGAGCGCGGCGAGGCGCACTTCACCGTGACCAAGGACAGCGCCCGTCCTTTCACGGTCGTCGCAGCGGGCGTGAGCGTGCGCGCCGTGGGCACGGCGTTCAACGTCCGCCTCGCCGACGCCGCCGTCGAGGTGCTCGTCACCGAAGGCCAGGTGCGCCTGCAACCGCCGCCCGCCCCCTCCGCCCCCAAAAGTTCAACCTCTCCTCAGCCCGCGCCCGCCGCCGCGCCCGAGCGCACCCTCGCCGCCCGGCAGCGCGCCGTCGTCGCCACCACGCCCTCCGCCGCCGTCGGGCCGGACGTAGCTACCCTCACGCCGAGTGAGATCGCCCGCGTGCTCGCCTGGCAGCACCGGGTCCTCAACTTCACCGCGACCCCGCTGGGCGAAGTCGTCGCCGCCCTCAACCGCCGCAATGCCACGCAGCTGGTGCTCGCCGCCCCGGGGCTCGCGGCGCTGCGCGTGAGCGCGTCGCTGCGCTCGGACAACGTCCACGGTTTCGTGAAGCTGCTAGAGACCGGTTTCGATGTGCGCGCCGAGCAACGCGGCGATGCCGAGATTCTGCTCAGCCGCCCGCCCTGACGCCTTCGTTTCGTTCGTTTTGACAAACCCCCACCCAAAACCCACCTGCTCCGCCCCCCTCGCCTTCGCCGCGCCTGCCCGCGTGGCCGCTGCGTGGTCGGCTTGGCTGCTGACGTTTTCCTGTGCCCTCGCCGGTCCTGACAACACCATCCGCTCGTTTCGCGTCCCCTCCGGCCCGGCGAGCGAGACCCTCAAGCAGTTCGCCGAGCAAGCGCAGCGCGAGATCCTGTTTCCCTCCGAACCGGTGGCCGACGTGCGCACGCACCGCGTCTTCGGCGACTTCCCGCCCCGTGAGGCCCTCGACCGCTTGCTCGCGGGGACCCGACTGCGCGCGCTCGAAGCTCCCGACACCGGCGGCTTCGTCATCTCGCCCGCCGCATCTGCGCCCGCCGGCGATCCCGCTTCCACCCATCCCATGAAGACAAAATCCATGTTCGCGGCGATTGCCGGCTGGTTCGCGCTCGGCGCCGCCACTGCCGTTCCCGCCCAGACTCCTCCTGCCGCCATCGCCACCGGCATGATCGAAGGCCGTGTCTTCAACCCCGGCACCGGCGAGTATTTGGAATTCGTGCGCCTCACCGTCGAAGGCACCTCGCTTGAAACGTTCACCGATTCCGCCGGTGAATTCCGCCTCACCAACGTGCCGGCCGGCGCCGCGAAGGTGACGGCGTTCCGCACGGGCGTCCTGCCGCAATCGCAGACCGTCACAGTGACCGGAGGCCAAGCTGTGCGGCAGAACTTCGATCTCTCCTATCTCGGCGCGCGTCCGGCCGCCGGCGATGGGACCGTGAAGCTGGAGGCCTTCACCGTCGCGACATCGAAGGAGATGGACGGCGCCGCCATCGCGATCAACACGCAGCGCTTCGCCGCCAATTCGATGAACGTCGTCGCCGCGAATGAATTCGGGCCCGTGGCCGACGGCGGCGTCGGCGAGGTGCTGAAATCCGTCCCCGGCATCAACATCTCCCGCGGCGGCTTCGGCGACGCCTATCAGGTTTCGCTCAACGGCGTGCCACCCCGCAACGTGCCCATCACCGTCGGCGGCATCGGGCTGGCCGAGGCTTCGACCGGCGTGCAGCGCAACACCGGTCTCCAGCAATCTTCGATCAACAATTTCTCCCGCATCGAAATTGCCTACACCCCGACGCCCGAGATCAGCGGGGCCGCCCTCGCCGGCGCGGTGAATATGGTTCCGCTAAGCGCCTTCGAACGCTCGAAACCCGTGTTGAACTACAATGTCACGATGATGATGCGCGACAACGCGCGCGATTTCCACCGCACGCCCGGCCCGTTGCGCGATCCGGCCCGGAAGGTCCATCCGGGTTCCGATTTCTCGGCCATCGTGCCCGTCAACGACCGTTTCGGCTTCACGGTTTCCGGCAGCGCCTCGGCCCTCTACACCCACGGCTCGTTCATGCAGAACACTTGGGCCGGGGCCGCGCAGGCGACCAACGGCACTACGCTGCCCGACACCACCGCCGACCGGCCCTACCTCACCGGTTACATGTATCGGGACCGGCCGGTGCTTTCGAAGCGCATCACGTTCGGCGGCACGGTCGATTACCGGCTGGGCCGGTATGACCGGCTCTCCTTCTCCTTTCTCTACGGCTACTCCGACGCCCAGGCATTTCAGCGCACGGCCAATTTCACCATCGCCAACGTCGCGCCGGGCAACTTCACGCCCACCTCCACCCGCGGCACCGGCAACGTGCAACTGCAGAACCTCTCCAACAAGGTCGGCGGCCGCATGATCACACCCTCGCTCTCCTACCGGCACGACGGCCCGGTGTGGAAACTGGAAGCGACCGCCGGCGTTTCGCGCTCGGGCCGCTACAATCAGAACACCGACATCGGCAATTTCAGCCAGGCCAACGCCCAGCGGACGGGCGTCACGATCGCCTTTGACGATATATTCTATCTCCGCCCCCGGGGCGTCACGGTCACCGACACCGCCACCGGCGCCCCGGTCGACTTCACCAACCTCGCGAATTTCAACCTCACCACCGCCAACAACGTCGATCTCCGCACCGTCTTGCTCAAGCGCACGGCGTTCGTGAACGCCAAACGTGAATTTTTCCAGACGTTCCCGATCGCGGTGAAAGCAGGGCTCGACGTGCGCGAGGAGATTCTCGACACCCGCTCCCCGAGCCCGACTTACACGTTCGTGGGGGCCAACGGCACGCCCAACAATGCCGACGATAACGCCGCCGTTGTGCGCGACGACAGCTTTTCGCAGCGCATCCCGCCGTTCGGTTTTCCCCGCACGGACTGGGTGAGCAACCAGCGGCTCTTTTCGCTCTACCGCTCGACCCCCGCGTATTTCACGACGAACGCCGCGACCACCCACACCGGCGCCGTGGCCAATTCCAAATGGGCCAGCGAGGTCGTCTCGTCCGCCTACGTGCGCGGGGACATGCAGTTCTTCCAGAATCGCCTCAAGCTCGTCGGCGGTGTCCGCGTGGAGCAAACCAACGGCGAGGGCCACGGCCCGCTCACCGATGCCACGCGCAACTTCCAGCGCGACGCCGCCGGCCGCTTCATCCTCGGCTCCAACGGCCGGCCCCTGCCCATCGAGACCAACGCCCTCGGCGCGGCCGAGCGCACCAGCATCGACCGGGGCCTGCGCATCGAAAAAGAATACCTGCGGTTCTTCCCCAGCCTCAACGGCACCTACAATCTGCGCGAAAACCTGATCCTGCGCGGCGGTTATTTCCAGTCCATTGGCCGGCCCAATTTCGACCAGCTCGCCGGCGGCATCACTCTGCCCGACCTCAGCCTGCCGAACGCCGCCAACAACCGGATCGCCGTCAACAATCCCCGGGTGAAGGCGTGGTCCGCGAAGACGTTCAAGGCGTCCGTGGAATACTACTTCCAGCAGGTCGGCCTGATCTCGGTCAGCGGCTACTCCCGGCGCATCGAGGACTTTTTCGGCAGCTCGGTTTTCCGACCGACCAACGATTTTCTCGAGTTCTACGGCCTCGATCCCTCGCTCTATACAGGCTACGACGCTTCCACCCAGTTCAATCTCGACACGCCCGTGCGCATGAGCGGCGTCGACGTGAACTACAAGCAAGCGCTGACATTCCTGCCGAATTGGGCGCGCGGCGTGCAGGTTTTCGCCAACGCCAGCGCCCAGCGCATGACCGGCGACGAAGCCGGCAACTTCGCGGGCTATATCCCGCGCACTTACAACTGGGGCGTGAGTCTGAACCGCCCGCGCTACAACATCCGCATGAATTGGAATTACTCCGGCCGCGCCCGCGCGGGCATCGTCGCCGCCGGCCGGAGTATCGATCCCGGCACCTACACATGGAACTCGAAGCGCATGATCGTCGATCTCAGCGCCGAGTATCGTTTCCACAAGCGGATCTCCGCCTTCATGAATCTCTCCAACATCACCGACGCGCCGATCGACATGGAGATCGCCGGACCGCGCACGCCCGACCAAGCGCAATTCCGCACCCGCTCGGAATACGGCTCGCAGTGGACGTTCGGCGTCCGCGGAACTTTTTGACCCGTGGACAATCTGGGCTTACGCCTATCCACCGCATCCGCCATGCTTCCATCACAGATGAAACGCCTGTTGCTGCTTTGCCCGCTCTTGCTCGCGTGCGCGTCGCCCGCAGTCGCCGCCGCGACCGAAACCGAGTCGTTGTTCGTCCGTCGCGTGCTGCCGCTCCTGCACGACAAGTGCCTCGCCTGTCACGGGCAGGACGAGGCCAAGATCAAGGGCGGCCTGGATCTGCGCTCGCTCGCCGAAACACTCTTCGGCGGCGACAGCGGCAAGCCCGCGCTGGTCGCCGGCCAGCCCGAGCAAAGCCCGCTCTACCTCGCCGTCACGCGTGCCCACGATGCGTGGGAGGCGATGCCGCCAAAGGAAGCGGACCGACTCTCCGCCGAACAAATCGGCTGGATCAAAACGTGGATCACCGCCGGCGCCCCTTGGCCCGACGCGGCGAAACAAAAGCAGATCGCCGCCGCCAACGCGGAAAAATGGTCCGCCGAGGACGGCATCATCATGCCGACCAGCGGCGGCCTTTCCGCCGACTGGACGAACCGACGCTACAAGCCCGAGGGCATGTGGGCGTATCAACCGGTGCGGAAGCCGGCCGTGCCGGCCGCGCCGGTGGCGCGAGAAGGAGAGAAGGAGAGAAAGAGAGACGGGGAGAAAAAAACTGCCGCCGTTTCTCCCTCTCTCCCTCTCGCCGTCTCTCCCTCTTCCGCAAATCCCATCGACGCGTTCCTCGCCGCGAAACTCCCCACCGGCCTCACCCCCGCGCCCGCCGCCGACGCCCGCACGTTCATCCGCCGCGCGACGTTTGATCTCACCGGGCTGCCGCCGACACCCGAGGAAGTCGCGGCCTTCGCTCCCGCCTACCTCACCAATCCTCAATCGGCGATCACCCACCTCGTCGACCGCCTCCTCGCGAGCCCGCACTACGGTGAACGCATGGCGCAGCACTGGCTCGATGTCGTGCGCTACGCCGACAGCAGCGGTTTCGCCAACGACTTCGAGCGCGGCAACGCGTGGCGCTACCGCGACTACGTCGTGCGCTCCTTCAACACCGACAAGCCCTACGACCGTTTCGCCCGCGAGCAGATCGCCGGCGACGAGATCGATCCGAAGAATCCCGAACTCGTCGTCGCCACTGGTTTTCTTCGCATGGGCCCGTGGGAACTCACCGGCATGGAAGTCGCCAAGGTCGCGCGCCAGCGCTTCCTCGACGACGTCACGAACAGCGTCGGCGAGACCTTCCTCGCCCAGTCCCTCCAGTGCGCACGCTGCCACGACCACAAGTTCGACCCGGTGCCGACACGCGACTACTACTCGATCCAGGCGACGTTCGCGACAACGCAGCTCGCGGAACGTCCGGCGGCGTTTCTCCCCGAGGAGAACGTGGCCGGTTTCGACGAGGCCAAATACCTCGAACCCCGGCGCGAAGCTTACCTCGCAACGCTGCGCCGGCTCGACGCGCAGCTGCTCGTCTCGGCCGAGAAATGGTTTCAGGAAAAAGGCCTCGATCCCACGAAGTGGAACGCCGCGGTCGAAGCGGCGCGCACTCAGGAGCGCAGCGGCAAGCGCCGGGAATTCGAGGGCGCCTTCAATGCCGCCCGCGGCGCGATGACCCGCCAGAAAGTGCCCGAGGATCAGTTTCCGCCCAAACTCCTCGGCTTCAGCCCCGAGGACTACGGCAACGAGCGTGTCGCCCGCAAAGGCCTCGAACGCCTCAAATGGGAACTCGACCGCTACGAGCCCTTCGCCCTCGCGGTCTACAACGGCCGCACGCCCGAGCTGAGAGCCGTCTTCAATCCCCTGCGCATGCCCGCGAATCGCATGACCGACGGCGAACTCGAGCAGACGTGCATCTTGACCTACGGCGATCCCTTCGCCCTAGGCGAAAAAGTAGGGCCCGGCGTGCTCAGCGCCGTCGGCGTCGCGCCGAAAACGCCCGTGCCCGACACGATCGAGGGCCGCCGCACCGTCTTTGCCGAGTGGGTGGCCACTGCTGACAATCCCCTCACCACGCGCGCCATCATGAATCGCGTCTGGCTCTGGCACTTTGGCCAGCCGCTCGCGGGTAATCCGAATAACTTCGGCAGCACCGGAAAAAAACCCACGCACCCCGAACTCCTCGACTGGCTCGCCGCCACATTCGTGGAGCAGGGCTGGTCGTTCAAAGCTCTTCACCGCGTCATCATGACGAGCGAAGCCTACCGCCGCAGCTCCACGCACCCCGACCTCAAACTCGTCGCCGAAAAAGACCCCGCCGGCACGAGCTACGCCACGTTTGCACCGCGCCGCCTCACCGCCGAGGAATTGCGCGACGCCATGCTCGCGACGACCGGCGAACTCAACCCGACGCTCGGCGGCATCCCGAATCGCCCCGAGATGAATCTCGAAGCCGCGCTGCAACCCCGCCAGGTCATGGGCACCTTCGCCTCCGCGTGGATTCCCAATCCCCTCCCGGCTCAACGCCACCGCCGCAGCCTTTACGCGCTGAAGATCCGCGGCCTTCCCGATCCCGCGCTGGAAGTGTTCAACCAACCCACGCCCGATTTCTCCTGCGAACGCCGCGACGCCTCCACCGTCACGCCGCAGGTCTTCAGCCTCTTCAACGGCGCCGCGAGCCACGCCCGCGCGCTCGCGCTCGCCGCCCGCGCCGTGAAGGAAACGTCATCCGACGCCGACACCATCGCCCGCTGCTTCGCCCTCGCGTATGCGCGCCCGCCGACCGCCGCCGAACTCGCCGCCTGTCTCGCGCACTGGAAAAAAATCTCCGCCCTCATCGCTTCCGCTACCCCGACTACGCCCGCGCCGCCGCTCGAAGTCCGCCGCGAAGCCGTCGAGGAGAACACCGGCGAGAAGTTCACCTTCAAGGAGACGCTTCACGCCTACGCCGACTTCGTCCCCGATCTCCAACCGGCTGACGTCCCGCCCCGCACGCGCGCCCTCGCCGACGTCTGCCTCGCCCTCTTCAACGCCAACGAATTCTCGTATGTCGACTAACCCCTACTTCCCCTGCGCCGGTGCGCGCGCGCTCCACGCCCCCACCCGCCGCGACTTCCTCTACGGGCTCGGCGCGAGCCTCGGCAGCGTGGCTTTCTCCGCGCTGCTCGCCCAGTCCGCCTCAGCCCGCGCCGCAGAAAAGGCCCATCCCCTCGCCCCCAAGCCCGGCCATCTACCCGCCAAGGCCAAGAACTGCATTTTCCTCATGATGGAGGGCGGGCCGTCGCACATCGACACCTTCGACCCGAAGCCGATGCTCGCCAAGCTCCACCTCGAGGAGTTCACCCGCGAGGGAAAGCAAAAGTCCGCGATGGAAAGCGGCAAACGCTACTACGTGCGCAGTCCGTTCGAATTCACCAAGGCCGGCCAGAGCGGCGCCGACATGGCCACCAATTGGTCGAACCTCGCCAAGGTCGCCGATGACCTGTGTTTTTATCGCGGCTGTCAGGTCGACAGCGTCAATCATCCGACCGCGATGTATCAGATGAACACCGGCAACCGCTTCGGCGGCGATCCCGGCCTCGGTGCGTGGGTCAACTACGGTCTCGGCACGCTGAACCAGGACCTGCCCGGCTTCATCGTCCTCCCCGAAGTCTCCTACCCGCAGGGCGGCACCGCCAATTGGAGCAACGGCTACCTGCCCGCGAGTTTTCAAGGCACGCCGCTACGCGCCAAGGGCTCGCCCATCCTCGACCTCACGCCACCCGCGGGTGTCACACCCGAGCGCCAGCGCAAGAATCTCGATCTCATCGCGCAGCTCAACGCCGCCCATGCCGCGCAGCGGCCCGGCTTCGACGAGCTCGCCGCGCGCATGGACAACTACGAGCTCGCTTTCCGGATGCAGATGCAGGTCCCCGAGACGCTCGACCTCTCCAAAGAGGACGAGAAAACCAAAGCCCTCTACGGCATCGGCCAGGACGCGACCGATTCCTTCGGCCGCAAGTGTCTGCTCGCGCGCAAACTCGTCGAGAAAGGCGTGCGCTTCGTGCAACTCTACAACGGCACGTGGGACAGCCATGACTACATCGAGCGCGCCCACGGCAACCTCGTGCGCGGCGTCGATCAGCCCATCGCCGCGCTCATCACCGACCTCAAGCAACGCGGCCTCCTCGAAAGCACGCTCATCGTGTGGTGCGGGGAATTCGGGCGCACGCCTGACAACGGCGTGCGCGGCGGCACGGCCTACGGCCGCGACCACAATCCCAACGCCATGACGATGTGGCTCGCCGGCGGCGGCGTGAAAGCCGGGCACACCATCGGCGCCACCGACGACACCGGCATGACCGCCGTCGACAAAGTCCACCACGTGCGCGACGTCCACTGCACGCTCCTGCGCCTCCTCGGCCTCGACGACAACAAGCTCACGTATTACCACGCGGGCCGCTTCAAACAGCTGAGCCAGTTCGGCGGGACGGTCATCAAGGAGCTGATCGCCTAGGCCCGAACGCCGGAACGGCAATTGAGGCACCTCAGCCAGCCCGCTGTCGGATGCAGCACTGGCGTCAGTTTGTGACTTGCGGCGTTAGGTCCGCCTACCCTGCCGCCAGTGGTCCACGTAGACGGCGATGATGATCACGATGCCGACGATCATAAGCTGATCTGAGTTGGACCATTCCATGAGCACCGCGCCGTTGCGGAGGATCGCCATCGTGAGCGCGCCGATCATCGAGCCGAGGATCGTGCCGACGCCGCCGTTGAGGCTCGCGCCTCCGATGATCACGGCGGCGATAATATCGAGTTCCAAGCCCACGGCCACCGTCGGGTCGCCCTGGGTGAGGCGTGAGAGCTGGAAGGCGCCGGCCAAGCCGAAAAAACAACCGGCGAGCGCATAGACCATGATCTTGAGCCGCGCCACCGGCACGCCGCAAAGGCGCGCGGTCGCCTCGTTGGACCCGAGCGCGAAGAGGTGGCGGCCAAACACCGTGCGGCGCAGCACCAGGGTCGTCACAATCGCGAGGGCGATGACGACCCACACGCCCGCCGGCAACGCGTAGCCGCGCGGGTCGGCGGTGGTCATCCAGTCGTTGATCGGCGAGGAGTCGTAGTTGACGGTCTGGTTGTTGCCGAGTTTCTGCGCCGCGCCGCGCACCACGCAAAGCATGCCGAGCGTGATGATGAACGGCACGAGCCGGAGCTTGGCGATCATCGCGCCGTTGAGGAAACCAATGAACCCGCCCGCGCCGATCATCGCGACGAGGGCGGTCCACGGGCCGGCCCCGTGCTTGATGAGCAATGCGCCGACAACGCTGCCAAACGCGATGCTCGAGCCTGCGGATAGATCGATGCCGCCGCTGATGATGATGAGCGTCATCCCGATCGCGCCGATCGCGACGATGACGGTCTGCGTGAAGATGGTCTTGAAGTTGTGGTAGGTGAGGAAAATCGCCTGGCCGTCGCTGTCGGGCTTCACCGAGACGGCGAAGAGCGTGATCACGAGCAGGAGCCCGAGAAAGGGACCGGCCTTGGCGGCGAGAGCTTTCAGGCGTTCAGGCATGGGTGGGGCAGACAGCGACAACACACACAATTGTCATTCTGAGCGAAGCGAAGAATCCACGGCGGCGAACATTCACCGCGTCCGCACGCGTGGATTCTTCGCTCTGCTCAGAATGACAAGCAATGGACATGATGATCGTGAACATCGCCTCACGCGCCGCCAATCGCGGCGTGCATGATGGAGGCCTCGGTCCACTCGGCGCGGGGGCGCACGGCGGTAAGCTCGCCGCGGCACATGACGCCGATGGTGTCGCAGAGACCGAGCAACTCGGGCAGGTAGCTGCTCACGACCACGACCGCGGAGCCACGGGCGGCAAGGCTGCCGATCAGCTCGTAGATCTGGGCCTTGCTGCCGACATCGATGCCGCGGGTGGGCTCGTCGAGCAGGAAGATTTTCGCCGGGTGCTCGAGCAGGCGCGCGAGCGCGACCTTCTGCTGGTTGCCACCGCTGAGATCGCCCACGAGCTGCGCCGGGCCGCGGCATTTCACGCGCAGCTCGTCGATCCATCGCTGCGCGGCGGCGCGCTGGCGGCGGCCATCGATCCAGCCGAGGTGGCCGAAGGCGCCGGGCTTGGTGAGCGTGATATTGTCCGCAATGGGCTGGCCGAGCATGAGCCCCTCCTCCTTGCGGTCCTCGCTGAGGAAGCCGACGCCCTGCGCCCAGCGGTCGCGCGGCGAATGTTTCCCGGCGGGCGCGCCGACGATGCAAACTTCACCGGCTGCCAGCTCATCGAGCCCAAAGGTCGCACGCAGCAAATCCGTGCGGCCGGCACCGATGAGACCCGCCAGGCCGAAAATTTCGCCGGCGCGCACGCGGAGTGCACATGTGGGTCGGGCTTTATGCCCGACATTCACCGATGTCGGGGATAAACCCCGACCCACAAAGCGGGCGAGCGCGCCTGATTTCATCTCCAGCACCACCGCGCCCGGCGCGTGCGCTGCACGGGGGTAGAGATCCTTTACCTCGCGGCCGGTCATCAGGGTGACGATGTGATCGAGCGAGGCGGTGGCCATTCCGCCCGTGCCCACGGTCTCGCCATCCTTGAGCACGGTATAGCGATCCGCGATGCGGCGGCACTCCTCGAGGAAATGGCTGATGTAGATGATGGCGACGCCCTGTGCGCGCAGGCGGCCGATCGTGGCGAAGAGTTTCTCGGTGTCGGCCTGCGTGAGGCTGCTCGTGGGCTCGTCCATGATGAGCACCTGCGGCTGCGTGAGGAGCGCGCGCGCAATCTCGATCACCTGCTGCTCGGCGATGCTGAAGCGTCCGGCCGGCCGCTCGAGCGGGAGCGAGCCATGCCCGAGCAGGTCGAGGGCGGCGCGCGCCCGTTCGCGCGAGGCACGCTGATCGATCCAGCCGCCGCGGCCGGGCTCGGCGCTCAGGAGGATGTTGGCCTCGGCGCTGAGGTGGAGCGCGAGGTTGAGTTCCTGGTAGATCATGGCGACGCCTTGGAGACGGGCGTCGTGCGGGCTCTCGGGCGCGTAGGGCCGGCCGCCGAGCTCAAGCGTGCCGGCGTCGGGCGCATGCGCGCCGCTGAGGATTTTCATCAGCGTGCTCTTGCCCGCGCCGTTCTCGCCGATGAGCGCGTGGACCTCGCCGCGCGCGATCTCGAGCGAGACGCCGCGCAGGGCGCGCGTGGCGCCGAAGGCTTTCTGGACGCCCGTGAGGCGGAGGGCCGGGGCGGTCATGTCAGATTAACCGGCGACAACCGCACACCCTTTGTCATTCTGAGCGCAGCGAAGAATCCACGCGTTCGCCAGCGGCATCCCGGTCGCAGCCGTGGATTCTTCGCTGCGCTCAGAATGACAAGCTGGGGTAAGCCAGGCCTCATGGCCGTTCACTTCAGATACTTGTCGAGCGGCGGCTTGACGATGTCGGCCATCTCAGGGGAGTTGAAATTCTCCTTGGTGACGAAGCCCACCCCGGTGTCGGTGACGGGATCGACTTTTTTGCCCTGCAGGACGGCGACGATGTTTTTCACGCCGAGGTAGCCCATCTTCATCGGATTCTGGACGACGAGGCCCTGGATGTCGCCGGCGAGGAGCGCGGCGTTGAGCGTCTCGCCGGAGTCGAAGCCGACGAACTTCACCCGGCCCTTGGCGAGGCCCGCGGCGCGGAGCGCGAGCAACATGCCGGCGGTGCCGGATTCGTTGACGCAGAAAATGCCGTTCACCTGGCGGCCATAACGCGTGAGCAGGTTTTCGCTCACGGCCTTCGCGGTCTCGCGCGTGGCGCCGGCGTATTGATCGGTCGAGAGCAGCTTGATGCCGGGGAAATCCTTTTTCATCACCTCGAGGAAACCCTCCTCGCGCGCCTCGGTGCTCGCGGAGCCGACCTGAAGCCGAAGCATGATCACGTTGCCCTTGGCGCCGAGCATCTGGCCGAGCTGGCGCGCGGCGATGCGGCCGCCCTCGCGGTTGTCGGTGGCGATGTAGGCCGACGGCGACTTGGACTCGAGGCCCGAGTCGATGACGACCACGGGGATCTTGCCGCGCACGGCGGCGTCGACCGGGGCGACGAGGCCGCGTTTGTCGAGCGGCGCGAGCACGATGCCGTTGACTCGCTGGCTGACGAAGGTCTCGACGACCTGAATCTGCTGCTCGCGGTCGTCCTCCTTGATCGGGCCTTTCCAGATGACCTGCACGTCGACGCCGGCGGCCTTGAACTCCATCTCGGCCTTGCGGGCGCCGGCGTGGATGGATTTCCAAAATTCGTGCGTCGTGCCCTTGGGGATGACGGCGATCTTGTAGGACTCGGCGGCGGTGGCGAAGGACGCGCACGCCGCAGCGAGGGCGAGGAACAGGCGGGGGTTTCTCATGGGGAAAGGGGTGAAAACCCAATGAGACGCGCTTTGCGCGCGGTGTCGAGGCGGGGTTAGCTGGCGCTATCGGGCCCAAATGGAGCGAGCCGGTGGTCCCGCACGGCGGCGACGCGGAGAGAGAAGACTCGCCCCCGGCCGTGGCGCGGGTTTCGTCCTGAGCGATGCTTTTTTGGCTGAAGAAGACGCTCGGGTTCTGGCTGATGCCGCTGCCGCTTTGCCTCGGGGCCATGACGCTCGGTGTCCTTCTGATGCTCTCGCGGCGCTGGGCGCGCACGGGGCGCCGGCTCGCCCTCGGCGGCTTCGTGCTGCTGCTGCTTTTCAGCAACCGGTTCGTGAGCCGCTCGCTCATCCGGCCCCTGGAAATGCACCACGCCGCAGTCCCCGATCTCCCGGCGGGCGTCGCGGTGCCGGCGCGATTGGCGGCGTGCAAGTTCATCTTCGTCCTCGGCGGCGGCAACGGCTACGCCCCGGGCCTCGCCGCCAACCATCTGCTGAACTCGACGTCGGTGGCGCGTATCACCGAGGGCGTGCGGCTCCTGCGCCTCGTGCCCGAGGCCAAACTCGTCGTGAGCGGCCCCATCTTTGGCCCGGTCGACAGCCACGCCACGGTGCTCGAACGCACCGCGATCTCACTGGGGATGGAGCCCAGCCGGATTGTCCGCATCGAACACGCGCGCGACACGGAGGAGGAGATCGCCGCCATCCAGAAGCTCGCCGGCGGCGCCCCCATCGCGCTCGTGACTTCCGCCTGGCACATGCCGCGCGCGATGGCGCTTTGCCGCCCGCTCCGCGTCGACGCCCTCGCCTGCCCGGCCGACTACTATTCGCACACCGACGGCCAATCCTTCATGGCCGATCTCGGGTGGGAACTGCCCGCGCTCACGCGCAGCTCGCTCGCCATCCGGGAGCGCATCGGCCACCTCTGGAGCTGGCTGCGCGGGCGGACCTGACCAAAAAAAGTTTCGCAATCGTAACATTTGCCGCCCAATCACGCGGCGATGCTCTCGCTCAAAAAATTCTTCGGCAAAGACGAAAAGTTCTTCGACCTGCTCGAGGCCGGCGCGGAGGAGGCGAAGACCTGCGTGGCGCTTTTCGCGAGCTACCTCACCAAGGCCGGTGCGAGCACGACCGTGCCGCTTGACGAATTCATCCAGGCCCGCCGGAAGGAAAAACGCATCCGGCACACCATGACCGAGGAGCTGAGCAAGACCTTCATCACGCCGCTAGAGCGCGAGGACATCGAGGCGCTGTCCTGGGCGCTCTACCGCATCCCCAAGCAAATCGAGAAGATCGTCGAGCGCCTCTCGATCTATCCCGGGCGCGTGCCGGTCGCGGCGTTCCAGCGGCAGGCCGAGCTGATGCTCCAGGCCGCCGATGCGGTGGTGTTCATGGTGAAGCAGCTCCGCGGGGGCACCACGATCGAGAAAGTCCGCGAGGCCAACGACCGCCTGCAATACGCCGAGGGCGAGGCCGACAAGGTGATGCTCTCGCTCCTCAAGGAACTCTACCATAACCAGGAGCACACGCCCCGGGAGCTCGTCATCCTGCAGGAACTCTACGAGATGGTGGAGCAGGCCGTGGACCGCTGCCGCAACGCCGGCAACATCGTCGTGCAAATCGTGCTGAAGCACTCGTGAGCCAGGAGTCCGCCGGTCCCCTTCCGCCCGCGTCCCGGTCCACGCCCCCATGACCCTCTTCCTCCTCGTTCTCCTCGCGGCGTTGGTCTTCGAATACATCAACGGCTTTCACGACACGGCCAACGCCATCGCGACCGTCGTCTCAACCAAGGTGCTCACGCCGCGGGCGGCGGTGCTGTGGGCCGCGTTCTGGAACCTCGTGGGCGCCTTCGCCGGCACCGCCGTGGCCAAGACGATCAGCGGCGGGCTCGTGGAGCCCAGCGCGGTGGACATGCTCACGGTGTTCTCCGCCCTCACCGGCGCCATCATCTGGAATCTCTTCACCTGGTGGCTCGGCCTGCCCTCCAGCTCGAGCCACGCGCTTGTCGGCGGACTCTGCGGCGCGGCCATCGCCACCGCCCAAGGCAAATGGGAAGTCCTCATCTGGTCGGCCCAGGACGCCAAGGGCGCAGCCGTCGGCCTCTGGCCCAAGGTCGTGCTGCCGATGTTCACCTCGCCCTTCATCGGCCTCGTCGGCGGCTTCCTCTTCATGTGGCTGCTGATGCTGATTCTGCGCAAGGCCACGCCCCGCTTCGTCAATCTGTTCTTCGGCAAGGCTCAGCTCCTCAGCGCGGGCTTCATGGGCTACGGCCACGGCCGCAACGATGCGCAAAAAACCATGGGCATCATCGCGCTCGCGCTGTTCACCGGCACCTCGCAGGGCGTCTTCAACGATCTGCCGGAGTGGGCCTCGTTCCTGAAGGTCGACAAGTTCGGGACCATTCCCAACTGGGTCATCGTCGTTTGCGCCTTCACGATGGCGGCGGGCACGGCTGCCGGCGGCTACCGCATCATCCGCACGATGGGCCACAAGATGGTGAAGCTCCAGCCCGTGCATGGCTTCGCCGCGGAGACCACCGCCGCCGTCATCATCGACACCGCCTCCAGCATCGGCGTGCCTCTTTCCACCACGCACATCATCTCGACCTCCATCATGGGCGTGGGGGCCACGAAGCGCCTGAGCGCGGTGAAATGGGGCGTCGTGCAACGCATCCTCTGGGCGTGGGTCCTCACCTTGCCCGTCACGGCGCTTCTCGGCTACGGCATCGAGCGGGCCTGCGCGGCGATGGGCTGGTAAAGGACGCGACTTCATCCGCCGCGCCACGTCTAGCCGCCCACCCCGCCGCTATGACACCCGTCCCCGCCGCCGCTGCGAACCGCCCGCGTGTGCTGACCGCGCTGGCCGCGTGCCTCTTCGCGTCCGCGGCCTTCGGGCAATCCAGCAGCGACGGCTCCTTCAGCCGCGAGCGCAGCCCGGATCTGCCCAACATGAATATGCCGGCGGCGCGGCCGATCCTGATTTTCTTCCCGCCAAACCCGCCGCCGCTGGGCCAAGGCATCCCGGTCACGACGTCGACCGGCCAAGGCCGCTCGGCCGCGCCACCCACCCTCGCCGAGCACGTCAACGAATGCTACTACCCGCAGCTCAGCACGCGGCTCACGACGCGCTCCCTTTCCGACAAACTCCGCGCCCGCCTCGAACGCTACCGCGCCGACAAAGCCGCGCTCCAAGGCGAACTCGGCGCCGAGCTGGATCGCCTGCGCGATGCCGAGCCCGAAACCCACGCCGCGGAACTCACCGCTTTCGCGCGGAAGCAAGCTCCCAAGCTCGCGGCCCTCGAAGATACCGCCGAGGAACTGCGCCGCGATCTGACCGCGGGTGAGCAGACTTGGTCGGCGCTCCGCGAATGGCGGCTTGGCGAGCGCAGCCAGCGCGGCTACTCCCCCACCGAGATCGGCCAGGTGATGCGTGGCTACGCGTTCTACGAAAACGGTCTCCTGCCCGCCCAGCGCCGCCTGCTGCGCGAAATCCACCTCGAGATGTCCGCCGCGGCCCAGACCACCGCCAACGCGACCGCGGCGCAGCCCTACCTCTTTTTCCCGCCCGAGCCCGCCCGCGTGCTGCTGCCCGACGATCTGCCGGCCGATGTCGCCGCGCAAGTCGCCGCCTACCAGACGAAGAAATCACGGCTGAAAAAGGAACTCTACGACGCCGTGGTCGCCTACGAATCGCAAAAGCTCAGCTTCCTCCGCCCCAATCCCCTGAAGGCTCTCGCCGAATCGCAGAAAGCCGCGCTCACGGAACTCGAGGCCCTCGCCGAGGATATCCGGATCGGCCTCGGACGCGTCGCGCCGCCCTCCGAGCTTTCGGAGCGCTCGCCGGTTTCGCCTTCGCTTCAGATCCGCATCGCCGCCGCGATCGGCCAGCTCGCTAGTGCCCAACGCGGCGCCACGAGCCGCCTCAACGAGATCTTCGCCGCGCATCGCGACGTCCCCATGCAGACCTCCGTGCGCTTCGAGCCCGAAGGTCTGCGCGTGATTATCGTGCCGGTCGCTCTCAGCCGCGACCGCACCCAGAAAGCCCAGGTCGATCCGCGCGTCGCCGCCGTGCGCACCGCGGCGGGCGCCGTGGCCGAGGACTACGGCCGGCAAATCGCGGAACTCGTCAACGAGCTGAACGCCATCCGCGTCGAGATCGCGCAGGCCCTCGGCACCACCCGCGCCGGCGCGATTGATCACGTGCTGAACTCCGCGATGCGCGTGGCCACCGCGCGCGAGAACGACTCGCGCTACGGCGACTACCGGATCGCGGTGTTCCAGCCGGGGCTCTCGCCCGCCCAGCGTCGCCTCCTTTTCGACGGCGTCATGGAGCGCCTCGCGCTTCCACTGCCACGCGGCGAGATGCAGCCCGTGGGCCGCGCTGCGCGGTGGTGACGCAGATTATTTTTTCCGCTTGGGCAGCTTCGTCCGGAAGATGGGCACCGAGCGCGGGGCGGACGGACGGCCCTCGGTGTTCTCGAACCGCGTCCAGCCCGCATTGCCGATGTAGAAAAAATCACCGTCGGTCGCGAGGCACCCGAGCGATGGCGCGGCCATCGTGATGTGACCCGACTCGAGCACCTTCACCGCCGCGATGCTCTCCGCCTCGCCCTCCAACTCGATCCGCAGCACGCGGCTGGGCCGAAGCCCATTCTGGATCGCGAGGATGTGGCCATCGGGCGTGAGGGTCAGCCCGTCGAGCCCGATGAGCGTCGTGTCCGGCGGCGCTTCGAGCCGCCGCACCTTGCGATTCGCCAAATCCACTCGGAGCAAACCACCCGCGTGATCCGCGACCACAGCCACACCGCCGTTCAGCACGATCCCCTGCATCGAGAGAAACTCATCACTCTCCACCCAAGGCTCTAGCGCCTGTCCGCCCGGCGCGAGCCGCCACAGCGTGATCCCGCCACTGTCGGTCACCCACACTGTGCCATCCTCCGCCAAAGCCAGATCACCCAGCACGTGCGACTGCACATCGCCCGCGCGGCGCTCGACCGGCAGCACGCGGCGAATCGCGCCGCTCGCCAAATCGATCTCGGCCAAGGCCGCAGTGCCGTCCATCTCGGAGCTGAAGCCGCGCATCGCGGGCACCGCGGAGGTCGCCGCCCACAGCGTCCCGCCCGCCTCGTCGATCGCGAGGCCGAAGACTCCGAACAGCTCGTCGCCCTCGGGCGTGAGGCGGCGGAGCGTCTCATCCTTGCCGCGCACCCACACGGCGCGGCCGTTGACGTCGCCGAAGTAGAACTCCCCGGTCTTCGCGCGCCACGCGATGCCCTCGATGAGCCCGGTCACCTCGCGCAGTGAAAACGCGACCTCGCCAGGCCCCACCGGGTGGGCGTTGGCCGCGATTTTTTTCACGACGGCCTGGAATTCCTTGCGGCCGCGGAGCGCGATGAACTCGTCGGATTTTTCCACCGGCGAGTTGACGCCCAGCTTGGCGAACCGCTCCAGCGTCGCGAGCGCCTCATCGGGCCGTTCGGCCGCGAGCTGCGCTGCGGCAAGATTCACAAGCATCCGGGGATAATCCGGACGCAAGGCCACGGCCTCCTCCATCTTGGAGAGATACACCGCGCTGTTTTTTTCCTCGGCCGCGGCCGAGGCCTCGCGCGCAAGACGCATCGCGCGCGTGGTATCGCTCTCGGCGGCAGTCGCCACCACCGCGACGGCAAATGCCGCCACGAGCCGCGCTCCCATCGCCCGCAGTCTACAGCCCGAGGATCGCACGAAGGACGGCCACGGCCAAATCGATCGGGCTGCCACCCCCACCGCCACTTCCCCCGCCACTCGGCTGGCCGGCTCCACCGCCGCCTCCACCGCCACCGCCTGAACTACCGCCCGAGCTGCCACCGGAACTTCCGCCGGACTGGCCGCCCGATTGACCCCCTTGTTGCCCCCCTTGCTGACCGCCTTGTTGCCCACCCTGCTGGCCACCTTGACCGCCTTGGCCACCGCCACCGGAGCCGCCAGTCGAGGCTACTTTCTGCAAACCACCTTTGCCGGCGCCGACGATGCCATTGGGATCTTCACCCTCGCCACCCTCGCCGCCACCTTCGCCGCCACCTTCGCCGCCAGCGCCACCGCGGCCGGATTTGCCGCCCTTCCCACTCTTGCCGCTTTTTCCACCCTGGCCGTCGCCGCCTTCACCATCAGCTCCGCCAGCGCCCGACGCCCCCTTGCCACCGGCGCCCTCTCCACCTTCGCCACCCTTGCCCGAGCCATCCTTGCCATCGCCGCCGAGGCCGGTGCCGGCGCGAATCTTGTCGTCCATGGTGCCAAAACCATAGTCGTCCTTGCCGTTGCCGACGCCGTCGCCGTCCACGTCGTCATCGCGGTCATTGGGAATGCCGTCCCCATCCATGTCGTTGTCCTGGGCGTTGGGGATCCCGTCGCCATCGAGGTCGCCGTCGGGTCCGCTCTTACCATCGCCGGAGATACGGCCGAGGCCACCGGTGCCGCCCGCCCCGCTCTCGCCGCCGCTTCCGTCGCCGCCTTTGCCACCTTTGCCAAAGACGCCGGAGTAATTGAACTTAACGAAATCGACCTGGCTCGTCGAAAGCGTGGCACGATTGCGGATCGCCGCATCGCGCACGGCCTCGAGTTCCCATTTGCGCTTCCGAGCCTCCTCCCGATCGGCCAACGGGCCGAAAAGATAGATAAGATTCTCGTGGCGGTAGCGGACATACCAGCCCTCGTCGGTCGGGCCGAGCCCGGTGACATTGATGCCGGAGAATTTCAGGCGAAAATCCTCCGCCGGCAGCGTCCAGAGATCCTGGATGGCGTCCGCGGGGTAGATCATCATCGTCGCCGACGCGAAGCGCGCCAAAGCGACAAACACGGCGAGGAGAAAAATACGGCGAAGGGGTTTCACGGCGGGGAGCGGCTAGGAGGATGGATGTTCTTCAGAGACCCGCGGGAATCGCGCGGCCCTTCTCGACCCGATTGGGACCACCCGCACCTCCGGTGCCTTTGCCCCCGGAGCCCGTGCCCTTTTCGTGCTGCTGGGTGGCGCCTGCTTGCTGTTGCGCGCCGACCACACCGGCCTGCGCAGCCCCGGAGTTGTCGATCCGCATGGACTTGTCACCGATCGCGACTTGCTGGGGTTTTTCACCCGCCGCGCCCGCGGCACCGGCCGCTCCACCCTGCTGACCGGAGGCTTCGCCACCCAACTCGGCGACCTGCACACCCTGCGCCTGCGCCCCGGGATCGCCCGCTCCGGCCCCTGGATTGCCGCCGGCGTTGGCGTTCTGCGGGCCGCCTTGCTGACCGCCCGCTTGCTGTCCCCCGGACTGCGCCCCCCCTTGGGCGCCACCCTGCTGGCCGCCCTGCTGATTTTGTTGCTGGCCGGCGGCACCACCGCCGGAAGGCAGGCCCATCGGCGTATTGCTTTGCTGGCCACCCCCGCCGGGAGGAGGCGGATTCTGATTCTGCGGGCCGCCCACTTTGCCGCTGCGAGCGTTTTCGTCACCGGGCAGCTCGAAATCCCCAATCATGCCCGTTTCGGATTTCTTGTCCGGCGCGTGCGCCGAACCATCGAGCAACGCGGGATCGGGAAGGATGCGGCCCGAGCTGCCGGACTTGGTGGTGGTCGGGCGCGAGGTCCCTGACTTGGCGGCCGTGTCCGCAGCGCGCGTGCCGATCACAGCCAGCGGAAGGAATACGGCCAATGCACCGAGGTGGAGGAATCGAAGAGAAAGCATGGTGAGAATTTAGGCTGCGAACAAGGTTCAGCTACGATCGATGGAAACGTTGCACGCGACCGTGACCACGGGTGGCGGGGTGCCATTGCGGACCTGCAGGAGCATCGTCACATCGCGGTAGCCTTTCCGGCGGCCGATGATCTCGTAGTTGCCCGGGAGCATCTTGATCATGTTGGTCTCGAATTTCGAGGGCGTGCGGAAATTTTGGATCGAGACCCACGTGTTTCCGTCGGACTTGAACGTCACCTCCACGGGCTTGTTCTGGGTCATGAGCAACTGCTGGAGCTGCTGCACGCGATCGGAGGCGACGAGGTAGGCGGGCTTCACCGCCATGGCCTCGTTGAAGCGCTTGATGGCGGCTTGGAAGTCGGCCTTGTTCGACAGCTGCTCCGCGGCCTCGATGAACTTCTCGTATTGGAGGAGGGCGCGGATGACCGTGCCGGCGCGCGTGTAGCCTTCCTTCGCGTCGGCCAGATCGGGCTCGAGCTCGAGCGTCTCGTAATAGGCCTCGCGGGCTTCGCGCCATTGATAGGCCTTCTCGTGGGAAAACCCGCGGGCGAGCGCCTTCTGCACCGCCTCCTTGTGCGCGCTCTCGCGCGCGGACTTCAGCGCCGCCTGCACCTCGGTCTTCTGCGGGTAGACTTTGAGCGCAGCCTGAAACTCGGAGATGGCCTTGCTCCAGTCCCGCGACTTCACCGCCGCATCGGCCGCATTTTTGGCCGCCGCGAACTTGGTTTCTTTCTCCAGCCGGGCCGCGCGCGAAGCACCTTCCTGCGCCACCGCCGACATGGCATCGAGCCCGAAGGCCTTTTTGTAGGATTCGGCGGCTTCGGCATACTGCGCCTCCTTCTCCTGCTTCTCACCCTGCTGCAGCAAGGCGTAGACCCGGTCGATGTTTTCAGCCCGCTTGAGGCCTTGGATTGCGAGTTCGTTGGTGGGCGCCTTTTCCAGCGTGGCCGTGAAAGCCTTCCGGGCTTCCTCCTTCTCTCCACGGGCAAGCGCCTTCTGGCCGGTCACCAAATTCGTCTGCACGAACTCCGCCAAGGCCCGCTCGGCCTTCTTGAGCTCGGCGAAGCCCCCGTCGAATGCCTTTTTCGCCCCGGTGAAATCGGCGTCGTTCACGAGCCGGTTCCCGGTCGCGGCCGCCGTGAACGCCGCCTCGAGCGCGTCGGGCGCGAGCGAGCGCGCGATCTCCAGTTCTTTGATGCGAAGCAGAACCTTGTTATAGGACTGCTTGGCCTCGCCCTTGATCTTCATGTTGGCGCTGAACGCCTCGATGTCGCCCCGCAGTCCCTCGAAGACCTTCAGCGCCTTCGGCCACTCGCGCTCCGAGAGCAGATGCGAGCCGGTGTTATAATCCGTCTCCATCCGCACGAGATCCTCCATCTGCCGCGGGTGATCCGAGGGCATGCGACGCAGCTCGCCCAGGGACTTGGTCGCGAGGTCACGCAGCTGCTCCGCCTTGTTCTGGCTGAGGAACGCGGCGTTGGCATCGGCCACGGTCGGGTCCTGCGCGACCTGTGCGCTGCGGGGCGAGAATACCTCGGGCCCGAAGACCAGCTTTACCCCGCGGATGACGAGCCCTGCGACAATCAAGAGGCCAAAAAATCCGCCGACGCTCCACGCCAGGATGCGCGGCCACGTCCAGCGCGAGCGGGCCTGCTCGCGCCCGGCGTCCGGGTTCCAGTGAATGATGCGACGCTTCTTTGCCGAATTGGGATCGAGTTCCTCTGCCATGATGGGTGGATGGGCCGAAGGTTGGGAAGAATCAGTTGTGGAGGCAGGACGGCTGCACTCGGATTTGGTTAGACGAGCACAGCCGTCGTTCGTTCAGATCGGGGTCGGAATCTGAGACGCCGGAACCATGCGGGCAACGTCCCGATTTGCAAAGGGCTTTCAAAGTTCATCGGAGCTTTTTTGTAACGGTTTGGTCGCTTCATAGCCGGTCGCTTGCCAAATCTCACCAGCCGCTTACCAGTCGGTGTCTACTCCCCTCCGCCATGAACGCCTCGGCCCGCCTTCTCCTCCCCACGCTCGCCGCCCTGCTTCTTTCCTCGTGCTACCAGGTGCCCGTGACGGGCCGGAGCGCGATGAACCTCGTCGATGAAAAGGAAGTCACGAAGATGAGCATCGGCATGTTTGACGACATGAAGCGCCGCCACCGCCTCTCGCGCGACACGGAGCGAATCGATCAGCTGAAGCGCGTGGGCGATCGCATCTCGAAGGTCGTGTTCTGGGACATGCCCGATGCCGACTGGGAATTTGTCGTCTTCGATGTGCCCGAAATCAACGCCTTCGCCATGGCCGGGGGCAAAGTCGGCATCTTCAGCGGACTCTACAAGGTCGCCAAGACCGACGATGAGGTCGCCGCCGTCATCGCCCATGAGATCGCCCACGTGACCGCCAAGCACGTGCATGAACGCCTTTCCCGCGATCTCGCGGTCAACACCGTCGGCGCCGTCGGCATGATCGGCGGCATGGCGGGTGGCGTCTCCGGCCTTACAGTGGATGCTCTGAGCCAGGTTTACGGCCTCACCACCGGGATCGGCGGCTTCGCCTACGACCGCCGCGCGGAGAAGGAAGCCGACTACATCGGCCTCATGTATATGGCCCGGGCCGGCTACGATCCGCAGGCCGCCGTGCGCGTGATGGAGGGGATGGACGCTCAAACCGCCAACGAGCCCAAGCCGCCCGCCATCCTCTCCACCCACCCCAGCGGCCCGGAGCGCATCATCCAGCTCATGGACGCCATGCCCAAAGCCATCGCCGAACAGCAAAAAAGCAGCGCGGTGACCGGCCCGATCATCCTGAAGTAAAAAACAAAAAGGGCGGACCGAAGTCCGCCCTGAAAACATGCGTCGCGCTGATATCGCGACTTACTCGTCGCGCCGGCTGCCGCCCGTGAGCATGAGCAGCAAATGAAAGATCTGGAAGAGCGACGCCACGAACGCTGCCACATAGGTGAGCGCGGCGGCGTTGAGGGTTTCGTTCACGCCTTCCATCTCGTCCCGCTCGACGATGCCGAGGTTGACAAGCTGAAGCTTGGCCCGCCGGGTCGCGTCGAACTCGACCGGCAGGGTGACGAACTGAAAGAGCGCCACCACGACCAGCGCCGCGAGCGCGATTTTGATGATCAGCCCGCCCATCGCCGCACCGGCGAGATAGATGCCGAAGCCGCAGAGCAGCCCGGCGATCGGCGAAGCGATTTGCATCGCCGGCACCATGGTCTGGCGAACGGTCATCATCGAGTAGCCGACCTTGTGCTGGATGGCGTGGCCCGCCTCGTGAGCCGCGACGCCGACCGCCGCGAGCGAAGAGCCGTTGTAGTTGTCCGGCGACAGCGCGAGCCGCTTGTTGGTCGGGTCGTAGTGGTCGCTCAACATGCCCTCAACCTCGACGATTTCGACGTCGTGGATTCCGGCGCTCTGCATGACGGCGGCCGCCGCCTCACGGCCGGTGATGCCGCCGCGCGAGGGGATCTGGACGTTTTTCCGGTAGGCGCTCATGACGCGCATCTGCGCGTAGAGGCCGAAGAGCAGAGGAACCGCGATGAGGATGAGGAGGAATATAATCATGGCAGTGAGATTTGGTTAGTGAGTGTGGTGAAGGTAAGCAAAACGCGGAATTTGCCAGTGCAAATTCCGCGTTTTGGAAACGAAGCCAAGGCTTTCCATGCCGGTCGGGGTTTAAGCCCGACAGGTTTTCCCCTGTAGGTCGGGGCTTATCCCCGACATCCGCCGGAGGCGGGCAAGCATCGGGTGTAAAGCCCGACCTACGCCAGCTTCGGCACGTCCACCCACCGCCGCTCCGCCCAGGATTTGATCCCGAGTTCCGCGAGCTGCACGCCCTTGGCGCCTTGGAAAAGATTCCACGGGAACGGATCGCCCTTCACGACATGGCGGAGGAAGAGTTCCCACTGAACCTTGAACGCGTTGTCGTAGACGCCCTGGTCCGGCACGCGCGTCCAGCCATCGAAATACTTGATCGGGCTGTCGATGTCGGGATTCCAGATGCAGCGCGGCGTGGCGGAAAGGTGCTGCGCCGTGCAGTCGCGAAGGCCGGCGACCGCCGTGCCGTGCGTGCCGTCCACCTGGAGCGTGAGCAGATCGTCGCGGCGCACGCGCACATCCCACGAGGAGTTGAACTGGCAGATGACGCCGTTGACCAACTCGAAGGTCGCATACGCCGAATCATCGGCCGTGCATCTGTAGGGTTTGCCCGCCTCGTCCCAGCGCTGCGGGATGTGCGTCGCGCCGAGGCACGTGAGGGACTTCACCTCGCCGAAGAGATTTTGGATCACATACTGCCAGTGGCAGAGCATATCGACGATGATGCCGCCATCGTCCTCCTTGCGGTAGTTCCACGAGGGCCGCTGCAACTTCTCGTGCTCACCCGTGAACACCCAGTAGCCGAACTCGCCGCGGACCGACAAAATTTTCCCGAAGAATCCCGTGTCGATCAGGTATTTCAATTTGAGCAGGCCGGGCAGCCAGAGCTTGTCCTGCACGACACCGTTCTTGAGGCCGGCCGCAGTGACTTCCTTAGCGAGCGCCAGCGCCTCGGCGGAGGTTGTCGCTGAGGGCTTCTCGCAATAGATGTGTTTCTTCGCGGCGATGGCCTTGCGCACGCCCAAGGGCCGCTGGCCGGTGAGCGTCGCGTCGAAATAGACCTGGTTCGCCGGATCGGCCAGCGCCGCATCGAGGTTGGTCGAGTAGCGTTTCACCCCCGCGCGGGCGGCGAGCGCCGCGAGCTTCGCCTCGCTGCGCCCGATGAGAATCGGATCGGGCATGATGATCTCGGTGTCGCCGAGCTTGATGCCACCCTGATCGATGATGGCCTTCACCGAACGCAGCAGGTGCTGGTTGGTGCCCATGCGTCCGGTGACGCCGTTCATGATGATGCCAACTTTGTGCGTGGTCATGGTCTTTTTTGGGGTTTCGAGTGCGTCCCAGTCTACTGCGAAGCGCCGGCTTGCGTTAGGACGAACCCGGCTTTTGCTAGCACAATTCCGGCACGATGCACGCGTGGAGTCCGCTCCTAATCCAAAAAATCGAGATCCACGCGCTCGGCTTCCTGCTGCGCAAGCTGCAGCTCAACCGCCATCGGGATGCCGAGGTCGCCGCGCACGGCCACGACTACGCGCAGCTCATCCTCTACCTCGACGGCGAGGGCGTGCAGACGGTCCGCGCCCGCCGCCGCCGCGCTCGCGCGGGCGATCTCTTTGTGATCCCGGCGGGCACGCCGCACGGCTTCTCGACCGTCGGGCGGTCCCGCCCACTCTGCCTCGTGCTCGATTACGCGCTTGAAGGCCAGAGCCGCGTGCGCGCCGCGCATCGCACGCTCACGCCCGCCACGCTCAACGAACTCCACGCGCTGCTCTCACGCGTCCCGCGCAAAGGCCGCCTCACCCTCGCCGACTACCCCGCGATTCTCGCCGTCGTCGCGCGCCTGCTCGGCCACGCGCCCGCCGCGCCCGCGCCTGCGCCGACACTCTTCGAGACCCTCCGCGAACACGTCCGGACCCCGCGCGCCTTGGCCCATATCGCGCGCGACCTCGACTATCACCCGGACCATCTCAGCCGGAAACTGAAACGCGAGTCCGGCCTAGGCCTGCGCGCGCTGCGCCACCGCGTCCGCCTCGAGGCAGCCGAAGCCGCGCTTCGCACGGCGCCCACTGTGGCCGAGGCCGCGGCGCAGTGCGGCTTCGATGATCCCAATTATTTCGCCCGCTGGTTCCGCCGCCAATCCGGCAAGACACCGAGCGCGTGGAAAGCGTAACGATCGCCGAGGCGCCGACCCCTGGCCTGCCGCTGGGCCCATCTCAGCAACGACAAATCCCGCCAGCCCGGCTATGACTCGCAGCGGGGCGCGCAGTGGGCACGCTCCTTTCAAATCCCTCCATGCCGACAAGATTTGCGCCAACCTGAAGTGCGCCCGTCACTCCCCCGGCTTCTTCGTGCACTGCGGCTGCGCGCCCGCGGGCAGCGGCGGGATGCCACCCTCGCCCGCTTTCGGCAGCGTGCCGTTCAGCTCCTGCCGCCAATGCGCCACGTCGCCGCCCGGGCAATAGACATAGATCATGTGCATCGGCTCGTCGCCGGTGTTGGTGAGCTGGTGGAAAAGCGTCGGCGGCATGAACACCGCCTGCCCCGCCTTGATCGGGCTGCGTTCGTCGCCGACGCAAATCTCGCCCTCACCCTGCACGATGAAATAAACCTCCTCCTGTTCCTGGTTGTGCCACGGGACCTGTCCGCCCTTCGGTTCGAGGATGGAGTAGCCCATCGAAAAACCCTTGGCCGCGATCGGCTGGCCGAGCTGGCCAACGAGGCCGCGGCCCCAACGACGCGCGGGAAAAGTGCCACCGGGAAGCTTCGCGAGATCGGCGATAATCATAGGGCGGCAGCACTACGCCGGGTTCGCACCAGGCGGCGACAAAAATTTTCCCTGCTGCGCTTCTGTTTCCTGCCACTGCCAGGCCTCACCCAAAGAAACCGCCAAGGCATTTGACCGCGGATTACACGGATAGCGCGGATGGTTGGACGTTTTCCTGCCTTTATCCGCGATGTCAGCGTAATCCGCGGTGAAAAAGTCCTGCGGTTAGAATCTTCGCCAACAGGAACACACGGATGGATATCAGCCCGCGGCTTCACTCTCACTAAAACGGCGCGCCCACGGAAATCTGCCATGTCCCGCTAGGATCGCCGACGCGCGGGTTCAGGTTTCGTCCATACTCGACCCGAATCGGGCCGATGAGCGTCTGGTAGCGCACGCCGAGCCCGGCCGAAAAAAGCCGCTCCCCTCCCAGCGGGTAGTTGCGCAGCTCCGCCGCCGTCGCGAGCGCGTCCCCGAACACCACCACCGTCCA
>JANOCA010000492.1:0-2294 GCA_031411915.1 Opitutaceae bacterium | reverse complement strand
TCGTCGAAGGCCACCCAGATGAAGCCGAGGCCTCCGACAATCATCGAGAGGAAGCACCCCAGCGCGCGCACGAAGGCGGTGCTCCAGTCGAGCTCGCGGCCATCGAGCCGCACGACCTTCAGGCCGCAGACGATGCCGCCGATGGTCGTGCCCTTGTTCTTCCACATGACTGCACCGTAGACGGCGAGCACCAGAAGGAAGCCGCCCGGGCCATCGTGGAAGAGCAGCCAGCGCGGGACGACGCTCGAAAGAAATCCCAGCATCGCGCCGATCAGCACCCCATCGAGCGCCAGCGCGGCGAGACGGATCAGGAGGTTGGCGCGCGGCAACGCCGTCTCGTCGATGGCGGGCAGGCGCGGTTTCGCCGGGGCGGGCGCCGGCTCGGGGGTGCGGGGAACGAAAGCCGGAAGCGGAGCCACGATGCCCGCGCTGGCCGGCGGTGGCTCAGGCATCGGTTCCACGGGAGCCGGCGCGACCACGCTCGCAGGCGCGACCGCGGTGAAGGCCGCCACGGGGGCGGCGATGGCCGGGGTGGCCGGAGGCGGCGGAGTCGGGATCGCCGCCGGCTGGGCCGCGGCGGGAGGGCGCTTGTTGCGCTTCATCGCCTCCACGATCGTGAGCATCACGACGCCCAGGCCCAGCCAGCTGATCAGCTTGTAGGTCGTATAGCCGACAAACGGGATCGTGTAGATGAGCATCACCACGAGGCCGCCCACCAGCACGGAGAAGACGGTGCCGCCGAGGGGGCCGTCGCCAAAGAACTTGGTGAAGCGCCGGCCCAGCCAAGCGAGCAGCACGACCTTGCCGAAGAGCCCGGCGAAGAAGAGCCCCGCCGCCACAAACGGCACGAGCAGCCCGCCCACGATCGTGAGCGCGAGGATCACGATGGCCACGGGCGACAGCAGCACCGTGAGGACCGCGGAGAGAATCGACATCGCCGGCCGCCGCTCGAACGTCGCCGCACACGTCGCGACGCCGCGCGAGAAAAGCACCGCGAGCAGCAGGTAGAAGCCGAGGAAGCCGAAAGCGATCGCCCAGGCCCAGCCGAGGTCCCGGTGGAAGGCCAGCGGGCGGCCCAGGACCAAACACTCGCGCAGCCAGGTGACGAGCCACTCGAAATCCCCCAGCCCCGGCACCGGGATATGCGTGATCGAACCGCGCACGACGGCCGCCGGATCGCGCGTGAGCTGCCCGCCGATGACGACGACATCGCTCTCCACGACAGCTTTCGGTCCGAGCGTGAGCCCGCCGAGCACCACCACGACCTCGCCGCCCACCGGACCGTCCACCACCGAGACGCCGCCGAGCACGCTGACAACCTCCTGCCCCGCCTCGCCGAGCATCTCCATGCGGCCGAATACCGCCACCGCTGCTCCGCCGACCTTGGCCTCCGGCGCGATCCGGTGGTTGCCGAACACCGCCACGGCGTCGCCCCGCACCTCGCCCGCCACATCGACGGACCCGAAAATCGCCACGGTCTCGCGCACGCTGGCGCCAGCGGGCACCGTCTGGTTGCCAAACGGCTCACCTTCGGAGCGGTTAGGGCGCCCGCGTTTCTTTTTCGTGGGCTCGGATTTTTTTTCCGCGGGCGCAATGTCCGCCGGATTGTCCAGATTGCGCAGCGGCGGCTCCGCTGGCGCGGCGGGTTGCTGCGCCAGGACCGCGACGAAACCCGGGAGGAGCAGCGCACCGAGCCGCAGGTTTTGGATCGAAAGGAGTTTCATGAGACGAAAGAGTAAATTGAGGAAGGTGGCAGCCGGCTCAGCGCCCGGCCGATTGGAGGGTGCGCCACGCGGCGGCGCCGAGACCGAGGAGCGCGGCATACGCCACCGCGCAGAAGGCGAGCCCGCCATAGAACCAGAGCGGAGGGATGCTGCGCAGGACGACTTCAAAGACGTTGCCGACGCTGCGCATCACCGCGAGGCCGCCCTCGAGCCACGAGAGCGGCGCAGCGAGCGCACCGGGTTGCGCAGGGATGGAGCCGGAAAGCGCGAGCACGGCGTAGATGGCGAGCGCGGAGAGCGCGCCGAAGCCCGCCCGGGCGGCGAGCGGCCAGTGCGTGAAACTGCGGCGCCACCAGGGCAGCGCGGCGCGGCGCGCAATCTCGGCGCGGACGCGCTGCTCGAGCGATGACGGCGCGCGGCGCGGCGGCAGCGCACGCAGGGTGCGGCCCACGGCCTGTTCGATCTTCTCGTGGGGGTCGGGCGTCATGATGCGAAATTCTCCGATGTGATTTTTTCGTGGGCCGTGCCGCTGCGCGCGAGGATCGCGGCGAGGGCGGCGCGGGCACGCAG
>JANOCA010000491.1:0-1584 GCA_031411915.1 Opitutaceae bacterium | reverse complement strand
ATCTACGGTCTCTCGCAAAAGGAGATCGCGGCGCGGCTCGGGCTCTCGACGAGCACCGTCTCCGCGCAGCTCGCGATCGGGCTGGATCGCTGCACGGACTATTTCGCGCGCACGCGGCGCGAGCGGGAGGGCGGCCGATGAACCCGGCCGGCAAATCCGACTCCGCGATCCGGCGCATCCGTCGCGAGGCGGCTGACTGGGTCGTGCGCCGCGACGACGGCCTGTCGGCCACGGAGCAGGACCGGTTTCTCCAGTGGCTCTCGGCCGACGCGCGCCATCGCGAGTGGTTCGCCCGGCAGAGCGGAAACTGGACCGCGATCGACGGCCTCGTCGACTGGCGGCCCGCGCACAGCGCCGAGCCCAATCCCCACCTGCTGGCCCGCCGGCCTCCGCGGCGCTGGCGCGTGCCGGCAGCGGTCGCGTTCGCGGCGGCGGCGTGTCTGGCGGTTTTCTTCGGACTACGCCCCGCCTCGCCCCCGGACGCCCATTCGCAGTCGCTCCTGGAGCGTCGCGTGCTGGCCGACGGCTCCGTGGCCGAGCTCAACCGCGGCGCCGAGGTCGAGGTGCGCTACACGGCGACCCAGCGCCGCCTCACGCTGCTGCGCGGCGAGGCCCGTTTCGCCGTGCAGAAGGATCCGGCGCGGCCGTTTCTCGTCAGTGCCGCTGGTGTGGAGGTGCGCGCCGTCGGCACGGAGTTCAACGTGAGCCTCCTCCGGCAAACGGTCGAGGTCACGGTGACGGGGGGACAGGTGAGGGTGTCGCCGGCTGCGGCGTCTGCGCAAGAGGGGAGCGATGCACCCGCCGTGACCGCGGCCGCGCCGCTGCTTGGGCGCGGGCAGCGCGCGCGCGTGGCGCGCTCCGCACCGGAGGCCGCACCGGAGATTTCGGCCGTCAGCGACGACGAGCTGCGCCGGCTTGGCGCCTGGCAGCCGCAGTTGCTGGATTTTTCCGCCGCGCCGCTGCGCGTGGTCGTCGCGGAGTTCAACCGCGTGAACCGCCGCCAGCTGGTGCTGCTCGACGCCGCGCTCGGCGAGATGCCGGTCGTGGCGTCGTTTCGCTCCGACAACCTCGACGGCTTCGTCGAGCTGCTGGTGCGCACCGCGGGCGTCGCGGTCGAGCACCGCACGGAGACGGAGATCGCGCTGCGCCGCGTGCGCTGACGGCAGGGTGTTCGCGCTCCGCCGAAAGATTTCCTTAGTGAAATCGCCCGGCGAGTTCGTTCCAGCCTTGTAGCCTGCTGACCACACCATGCCTCTCCCCTCCGAGCCTGCACCGCGCCCGGTGCGAGCATTCACGCGCCGCGTGTTTCTCGCGCTCATCGCGTGCTGGCTGCCATTTGCCGCTCGCGCAGCGGCGGACGAGGCGCTGGCTTTTGACCTTCCGGCTGGCGACGCGGCAGAGATGCTCAAGCGCGCCGCGCGCACCGGCGGCGTGCAGGTGGTTTTTGTGCTGAGCGCCGTCGAAGGCGTGAAGACCCAGGCCGTGCGCGGCCGCTTCCGCGTGCGCGAGGCGCTCGACCGCATGGTCGCCCAGACCGGCCTGGCCGTCGTGTGGGATTCCAAGGTCTCAGCCTTTTCCATCGAG
>JANOCA010000490.1:0-12379 GCA_031411915.1 Opitutaceae bacterium | reverse complement strand
CTCTCGAAGCCCGCGGCCCCCTTGCTCGCGAGGAGCTTGTTGGCTTCGTCGGTGCCGATTTCGCGGAGGAAAATGTTGCGCCAGTGCGTGGCGCCGCCGTGCGTTTGCAACTGGATCGGGCCGCGCGCGGGGATGGGGCGGCGCTCCTCGGGCTTCAGCTTCCGGTTGGCCTTGTCGTAGTAGTTTTCGAGGACGACGTGATCCACGACTTGCTTGGCGTTGAGCCACACGCTCACGCGGCTGCCGACCATCACGACGCGGAGGGAATTCCACTCGCCGACGGGTTTGTCGGCCTTCACGAGCGGGTCGCGGCCGGGCGTGCCCTTGGTGTTGTTCCAAAGTCCGCCGGAGCCCTTGGCATAGCCGGTGTCGTTCTTGTCCGGGATCGCGGTGTCCCAGATCTGCACCTGCGGCACGCCGCGGAGATAGACGCCGGAGTCGGCGCCCTTCGCGATCTTGTAGTCGAGGCGCAGCTCAAAGTCGCCGTAGTCCTTTTCCGTGGTGGCGTAGCGGCCCTCGCCGTCGTTGACGAGCACGCCGCCCTCGGCGCGCCAGTGGGGCTTGCCGTCCTTGAGTTCGGTGAGGCTCTTCGTCCACTCGGCGATTTTCTTCGCGCGATCCTCGGCGCTCATCTCGAGCAGGGCGCGATGGTCAAACGTGTCGCCGCCGCGCCAGCCGGCGAGGTCCTTGCCGTTGAAGAGCGCGGTGAAACCGGCCGGCGGCTGCGCGGCGTGGCCGAGCGAGGCGAGCCCGAGCAAGGCGAGTGGAAGGGAAAGACGAAGCAGCGTGGTGCGCATGGCGGGGAGGGGAGAGCGCAAGTGTCTGGTTGGTTACCCCCGCGCCGCAAACAGAATTTCACCGCCTTCGGTCGCGGCGTGCCCCGCGCTTTCGCACCAAAGTTTGCCGGGTTGCTTCTAGCGGCGGCCCGGCGGGTCGCGTAGTGTGCGCGGAATTGACCGCCCGGCTTGCGGGCGCGAAGTTCACTCCCTCATGCGCCCCAACCCCACCGCACTCCTCCTTGCCGTCTTCTCGTTTTTGTCGTTCCCGCTGACGCGCGCCGCGGAGGCGCCTGCGCCGTTCGAGCTGAAGGATGGCGACCGCGTCATCTTCCTTGGCGACCGCCTGATCGAGGGCGAGCAATACCACGGCTGGATCGAGCTGATGCTCACCACGCGCTTCGCGGGCCGCGAGGTGACGTTTCGCAATCTTGGCTGGAGCGGCGACACGCCGGCGGGTGACGCGCGTTTCGGACTCAGCCTGCTGCAGGCGGGCCGCGAGCCGGCCGACGAAGGCTGGACGCAGCTCGTGAAACAAATCGAGGAGGCGAAGCCGACGGTGGTGTTCCTCGGCTACGGCATGGCGAACTCGTTCGACGGGGACAGCGGCCTGACGAAATTCAAGAGCGACTACCGCCGCCTGCTCGACGTCATCGAGCAAAAGGTTCTCGGCGTGCGCGTGGTGCTGCTCAGCCCGATCGCGCACGAGAATCTGGGCGCGCCGTGGCCGAACGCCGCGCCGCACAACGAGCAGCTCGTGGCCTACGCCCGGGCGGTCGGGGAACTCGCGACCGAGCGGAAGGCCCGGTTCGTGCCGCTCTTCGACCTCATGAAGTCGCGAGGCAACCTCACGCTGACCTCCAACGGCATCTTCCCGAATGAGCGTGGCTATCGCGCGATCGCGGAGATGATCGAGGACCGGTTGTTCGGTGGCGTGGGCGGCGGGGCGTGGCGCGCGAGCCCGCGCGTCGAGCCGTTGCGGCAGGCGATTCTTAGCAAGAACGAGTGGTTCTTCCACCGCTCGCGTCCGGCGAACATGGCCTACATTTTCGGTTTCCGGAAACGCGAGCAGGGCAACAACGCGGTCGAGGTGCTCAAGTTCGACGAGTCCATCGCGGCCGAGGAAGCACGCATCGCCAAGCTCCGCGCGCTCCAGCCCGCCGACGCGCCCGCGATCCCGCGGCGCATCGGCAACGCCAAGCTGGAGTTCACGCCGCAGCCGCACCCGCAGTTCGAGGTGGGCGATGGGCTGGAGGTCACGCTCTGGGCCGAGAATCCGCTGCTGAACAAACCGATTCAGATGAACTTTGATGCGCGCGGCCGCCTGTGGGTCGCGAGTTCGGAACTCTACCCGCAGATCGAGCCGGGCCAGGCGGCGACGGACAAGATCATCGTGCTGGAGGACACCACCGGCGCGGGTCGGGCCGACAAGGCCACGGTGTTTGCCGACGGTCTGCTCATCCCCACGGGCCTCACACCTGGCGACGGCGGCGTCTATGTGGCGCAGAGCACCGATCTGCTTTTCCTCCAGGACACCGATGGAGACGGCAAGGCCGACGTGCGCCGCACCGTGCTCAGCGGCTTCGGCACCGAGGACACGCACCACAATCTCCACACGCTGAAGTGGGGCTTCGACGGCCGGCTCTACATGAACCAGTCCGTCTACACGCGCACCGATGCGGAGACGCCTCACGGCGTCGTGCGCCTGAAGGCCGGCGGCATTTTCCGTTTCGATCCGCGCGATCAAAAAATGGATATCCTTTACCGCGGCTGGGTGAATGCGTGGGGCCACCAGTTCGACGACTACGGGCAATCGTTCGTGACCGACGGCGCGGGCTTCCAAGGCGTGAGCTGGGCCGTGCCCGGCGCGACCTACTTCACCCTCGCGCCCGCGCGGCGTCAGATCGAGAGCATCAGCCCGGGCCGGTATCCGAAATTCTGTGGCCTCGAAGTGGTGCGCAGCGCGATGTTTCCCGCGGACTGGCAGGGCGACGTGATCACGGCGGATTTCCGCGCGCACCGCATCGTGCGCTTCAAGCTCAGCGACCAAGGCTCGGGCTATGTGACCAAGGAGATGCCCGATCTGCTCCGCACCACGGCGGACTCCTTCCGCCCGATCGACGTGCGACACGGGCCCGATGGCGCGCTCTACATCGCCGACTGGAGCAATCCGATCATCCAGCACGGCGAGGTGGATTTCCGCGACACGCGGCGCGACAAGGCGCACGGCCGCATCTGGCGCGTCGCTGTCAAAGGCGCGCGCCCCTTGCCGCGCACCGATCTCACGAAGCTCGCCAACGCCGCGCTGTTCGACCGCCTGCTCTCGCCCAACGGCCATGAGCAGGAAAGCGCGAAGCGCATGCTCGTGGAGCGCGGCGCCGCGGCGGTGCGCTCCGACCTCGATGGCTGGACCGCGCGGCAGACGGACGAGCGCGCGCGGCTCAACGCGCTCTGGTGCTATCAGGCCCTCAACCTCCCGCAGCCCGCGTTGCTCGCGGGTCTGCTCGCCGCGAAGGACCCGCGCGTGCGCGCCGCGGCCATCCGCGCGATGCCTGACGACGGTGAAATCGGGCCGCTGGAAAAACTCTCGGCCGACGAGCATCCGCGCGTGCGCCTCGAGGCCGTGCGCGCGCTCGGCCGGCGTTCGTCTGCCCGCGCCGCGGAACTCGTGCTCGCCGTGCTCGGCCGCCCGTTGGATCCGTTTCTCGACTACGCCGCCTGGCTCTCGATCAACGAACTGGCCGGGCCGTGGGTGGCGGCGGTGAAGAGCGGGGCATGGGCGATCGCCGGGCGCGAGAAGCAGCTCGAGTTTGCGCTGAAGGCGATTGAGGCCGCGCAGGCGAGCGAGATTCTCGGCCTGCTGCTCGGCCGGCAGGGCCTCGCGCGCGATGGCGCCGGCCCGTGGATTGAACTCATCGGCTCCGCGGGTGGGCCGGCGGAGCTGCGTCTGCTCCTCGATCGCGTTTTGGCCGCCGGGCTTGATGAGCCGGCGGTCCTGCGGGCGTTGGATGCACTCGCGGACGCGGCACGGCTGCGCAACGCGAAGCCCTCGGGCGAGCTGGACGGCTTGGCCGCGCAGCTCGCTTCCGGAAACGCCGCCAAGCGCGTCGCCGTTCTCAGGCTCGCGGGCGCGTGGAAACTCGCCGCGCTCGTGCCGCGGATTGTCTCCATCGCCGGTGCCACGGGCACGGCGGCGCCGGAGCGCAGCGCGGCCTTCACGGCCCTGCGCGAAATCGGCGGCGCGGGTGTGATTGCGGAATTGCAGCGGCTCGCCGCCGACGGCGATCTGCGGATCCGGCGCGACGCGGCGGTGACGCTTGCGTCACTGGAATTGCCGAGCGCGCTGCCGAGCGTGATCGCGGTCTTGAAAGCGACGACGGACGACGCCCAGGCGCAGTCCCTCTGGCGCGCTCTGCTCGGCATCCGCGGGGTGAGCGCGCGACTGGCGACCGAGCTGCCAAAGACGGAGTTGCCGCGTGAGGTCGCTCGTGCCGGCCTGCGTCCCGCCCGCGAGGGCAACCAGCACCAAGCCCTCGTGCCGGTGCTGCTCAAGCAGGCGGGCCTCGCGCTCTCCGATGTGCAATTGACGGCGGCGGACATGCAGCAGCTCGCGCAGGAGGCCCTCGCCAAGGGTGACGCCGCGCGCGGCGAGCGCCTCTACCGTCGCACCGAGCTCGCGTGCGTGGCGTGCCACGCCATCGGCGGCGCCGGCGGCAAGCTCGGCCCCGACCTCACTAGCATCGGCGCGAGCGCCCCCGGGGACTACCTCGTCGAGGCGCTGCTCTACCCGAGCGCCAAGATCAAAGAGGGCTACCACTCGGTCGCCCTGTCCACGAAGGACGGCCAGGAACACAGCGGGATGATCGCACGCGAGAGCGCGACCGAGATCCTGCTGCGCAACGCGGCCAACCAGGAAATCTCGATCGCGGTGAGCAACATCGCGCGTCGCACGAGCATCGGATCGCTCATGCCCGCGGGCCTGATCGACGGGCTGCTGCCCGAGGAGCGCCTCGATCTGGTGAAGTTCCTCACGCAGCTCGGCAAGCCCGGCGACTACGACGCGGCCAAGGGCGGCGTCGCGCGCACGTGGCAGCTCTACCTGATCCTCAGCCGCAACGAGCACCTTGGGGTCGAGCGCGTGGTCGCGGGCGACGCGACCCTGGCTGACTGGCAGCCCGCGCTCTCGCTCGTGAGCGGCGCGCTGGCGGGCGAGACGGTCGAGGAGGTGTTTCCCAATCGCGGCAACAACCGCGGCCTCTTTGCCGCGACGCGCTTCGACTCCGCCCGGGGCGGGGCGGTGCGGTTCACCCTCGCCGGCGAGGCCAAGGGCGCCTGGGTCAATGGCGCGCGCGTGAAACCGGGCGCGAGCTTCACCGTGCAGGCGAAGCCGGGCGCCAACGTCCTCGTGCTCCAGCTCGACGACGTGAAGCCAGCCGCGATCACGCTGCGTTCGGACGACGTGGCGTTTTCGCTGGGGATGTAGGTCGGGGTTTACCCCCGACAGCTTGGGGGCACGAAACCTGTCGGGCATAAAGCCCGACCTACTTGTCCGCGCAACCTGTGCTCGCCTTGCCCCGTCCGGCCGCGCAACGTCGCCGCCTCTCCTTTCCCCATGAAAACAAAATCATCCCTCTGTTCCCTGCTCCTCGCCCTCGGCGTCGCGGTGACTCCCGGTTTCGCCGCCGCGGCGCCCTCCGCCCGGGCGGTGCCCGAACGCAATGTCCTCACGCCCGATGAAAAAGCCGCCGGCTGGCAGCTTCTCTTCGACGGCAAGTCCCTCGCCGGTTGGAAGGCCAGCGAGAACAAGGACTGTTTCTCCGTGCACAACGGACTGCTCATCGTCTACGGCAAGCGCTCGCACCTGTTCTACGACGGTCCCGTCGCGAATCACGATTTCAAGAATTTCGAGCTGACGCTCGACATCTGCACGCTGCAGAAGGCGAATTCCGGCGTCTACATCCACACCGCGTATCAGGAGACCGGCTGGCCCGACAAAGGCTACGAGGTGCAGGTCAACAACACCCACACCGACGTGAAAAAAGGCGCCGGCCTCTACAGCATCAAAGACAACCTCGAGGCGCCGGCCAAGGACGGCGAGTGGTATACGATGGTCGTGAAGGTGGAGGGGAAGCGCATCCAGACCTTCGTGAACGGAAAGCAGATCGTGGACTTCACCGAGCCGACACCGCCCGCGCCGCCGAAGAACATGGCGGGCCGCATGCTCTCGCGCGGCACGTTCGCCCTCCAAGGCCACGACCCGGACAGCACCGTGCTGTATCGGAACATCAAGGTGCGCGTGCTGCCGTGAGCGAGGCGCGGCAAGCCCGCTCCAGTAGGGAGATTGGGTTGGCGTAGCGGCGGGCCGTCCCTGCTCGCCGAGGTTGGGGATCGGTAGCCCGCTTCGTGAGAAGCGGGATTGTCCAAAGCGCCCTATGCCGTCGGTCCCGCTTCTCACGAAGCGGGCTACCACAGCGCAATCCGGCGGACAGAGACGCCCGTCACTACCCGATCACTTCGTCCGCCCCGCCGCCCACAGCAGGCCGCGGGTGATCAGCTCGATGAAGACCGGGTCCTGCCACGTCGCGTTGCTGTGGCCGTAGGTCGTGCCGAAGACGCGCGTGCCGTGGTAATTGTTGGTCCAGATCACGGGTTGCACGCTGCCGTCCTTTTCGCTCTTGGAGGTCGCGAGTGACGTCGCGGTCGGCCAGAGTTTTTCGATGATGTAGAGTTCGTCCTTCGGTGTCGTCCACTTGGCGGGGAAGCCGGCGAACACCGGGTGCTTCGGGTTGAGCACGGTGACGGGATACTCGCTCTGGTGATCGTGTTTGCGACTCGTGACGCCGAGGAACTCGCGCCAGTCATCAATCGTGGCGGCGCGGTAGGTGTGCATCGCGCAGTGGATGACGACGGCGGGTTTGCCGGCCTGGTGGGCGGCGGTGATTTTGCGGATGTAGGTCTCGTCGGTCGTGTTGGCGAAGCACTCGTTGTGCACGACGACGTCGTAGGGCTTGGCCCACTGGGGATTGTCGTAGAGCGGAATCTGGGCGGAGGTGCCTTTGCCGCCTTCGTTGACGACGGTCCACACGATGTTCGCGAACTTCCGTGAGCCTTCAGTGTAGGCCTTGGCCTGGAGATCGTAGTCGTGGCAGCAGCCGCCGGTAATGAGCAACGCGCGCACCGGCTTGGGGGGACCGAAGCCGAAAAGCGGGCCGGCGATAAACGCGAGGAGAAGGACGAGGCGGGTTTTCATGGGGAAAGGGGCGCAGCGGGGGAGAACGGGTGGACGCCGGGCTTGGGAAAAAGATGGGCGCGGGTTATTTTCCCGCGGCCTTTTTCTTCTTCTTCGCGGGAGCTTCCCCGGCGGGATTCTTGATCTGGGGCTTGGCCTCGGGCTGGGCGGCGAGCAGCGCGCGGAGCCGCGCGACGACCTCGGGCTGTTCGGCGGCGAGATTTTTCCGTTCCAACGGATCGGCAGTGTAGTCGTAGAGCTCGAGGTCAGCGGTCGCGGCGGCGGCGCCCGGTTTCTTCCACTCCACGAGCCGGTGGCGATCCGTGCGCACGGCGCGCCCGATGATGGCGCCGTGCTCGGGGTGCGTGCGCGGGTAGGCGTGAAAGACCGCGGGCTTCGTCGCTGCCGCGGGATCGCGCAGCACGGCGGCGAAGCTGCGGCCATCGAGGCCCTGCGGGACCTTGGGCGCGGGCAAGCCGGCGAGTTCGGCGAGCGTGGGAAAAAGATCGACGGTCTCGACCAGGGCGCGCGAGCCGCGGCCGGGCTGCGCGGTGCGCGGTGCGGCGACGATGAGCGGGATGCGCACGGCCTGCTCGTAGTTGGTGTGCTTGCACCACTGGCCGTGGTCGCCGAGGTGCCAGCCGTGGTCGCCCCAGAGGACAACGATGGTGTTGCTCGTCATCCCCAAGCGATCGAGTTCGTCGAGCACGCGGCCAGCCTGCGCGTCCATGTAGCTAATCGCGGCGTGGTAGCCGTGGAGGAGTTCGCGCTGCTGAGCGTCAGGGATCGGGCCGGAGGCTGGCAGGCCTGCGTAGGCCCGCAGTTCGCCCCAGCCGGTCGCCGCGTAGGCGGGCGCGCCGGACGGCGCCTCCTGGAAGGGCGCGAGGCTGAACTGCGCGCGGTCGTAGAGATCCCAGTATTTTTTCGGCGCGCAGAAGGGCAGGTGCGGTTTCACGAAGCCGACCGCGAGGAACAGCGGCTCTCCGGGTCGATCTTTGGCGGCGCGCAGGCGTGCGATCGCCTCGTCAGCGACCTGGCCATCGCGATACGCGTTGTCGGGCACATCGGCCGACTCGACGGCCGGGCCTTGCGCGGTCGCGGGGCGGTAGTGGGCGGCGCCGGGCTCGCCCTTGGCCGTGCCGCCACCCGCGGCGGAGGCGGGGCGGTTCTTCTGAATCGCGACCGCCTCGGCCGTGGCGAACTGCGGCGCGTTGCCCGTCCAGTGCGGCACGCTCCACGAGGCTGCGTCCTCATGGTTGCCGTGGCCGGGGTGCATGATCTTGCCCATGCTCTCGGCGCGCCAGCCGTGCGCGCGGAAATACTGCGGGATCGTGACAGCGTCGGGCACGGCGACGCGGAAGTTGGTCGGCAGATCGTAGATGCCGAGAGTGGTCGAGCGCAGGCCGCTCATGAGGGCGTTGCGCGAGGGCGAGCAGACGGCTTGGTTGCAATATGCCGCGTCGAACCGCACGCCGCGGGCGGCGAGGCGGTCGAGGTTGGGCGACTTCACCGTCTTGTCGCCATAGGTGCCGAGGAGCGGCTTGAGGTCGTCCACGCAGATGAGCAGAATGTTCGGCTTGGCTTCGGCGGCGTGACCGATGCCGGCCGCGACAATGAAGCCGCCGAGGAAGAGGGCGCGGCGCAGGTTCATAGGGTGGGGTAGGAAAGGATAACGCGTGGCGTGTCAGTGGCGGCTAGCGCCTGAACCCGCCGCCTGGAAAACCGCCGCCGCCTTTGCCGCCGCGCGCCTGCATGGCCTCGAGCTGGCGCATCATCTTTTTGTCCCCGCCGCCCTTCATCATTTTCATCATCTGCCGCATCTGGTCGAACTGCTTCATGAGCTGGTTCACGTCGGCGATCTTCACGCCGGCGCCGTCGGCGATGCGCTTGCGGCGGCTGCCATCCAGAAGGGCGGGTTTGCGCCGCTCCTGCTTCGTCATCGATCGGATGATGGCCTCGGTGCGCGCCATCTGCTTGTCGGCGCCGGCGGGGAGCTGCATGCCGCTCATGCCGGGAATCATCCCCATGATGCTCTGCATCGAGCCCATTTTTTTCACCTGCTGCATCTGGCTAAGGAAGTCCTCGAGGTCGAAGTCGGCCTTCTTGAGCTTCTCGGCCATCTTTTCGGCCTCTTTCTCATCGATAGTCTCCTGCGCCTTCTCGACGAGGGAAACGACATCGCCCATGCCGAGGATGCGCGAGGCGAGGCGCTCCGGATAAAACGTCTCGAAGTCGCCCGTCTTCTCGCCCGTGCCGATGAATTTGATCGGCACGCCCGTGACCGACTTGATCGAGAGCGCCGCGCCACCGCGCGTGTCGCCGTCGAGTTTGGTGAGGATGAGGCCAGTAAGCTTCAGGGCGTCATGGAACGCTTTCGCGACGTTGACCGCCTCCTGGCCGAGCGCGCCGTCGGCGACGAGCAACACCTCGTCGGGCTGCACGCGCGCGCGGAGTTTCTTCACTTCCTCGATGAGATCGGTGTCGATCTGGAGGCGGCCGGCGGTATCGAAGATGATGCAGTCGGCCGAGGCTGCGAGTCCGGCGCTGAGGCCGGCGGCGCCGAGCGCGGGGACATCCTTGGTCGCGCGGTCCGAGTAGAAACCGAGTTCCTCCTGCTTCGCCAAAATCTCCAGCTGATCGATGGCGGCGGGGCGGTAGATGTCGGCCCCGACGACGAACGGCCGGTAGCCGCGCTTCTTCAAAAGTTTTCCGAGCTTGGCCGCGGACGTGGTCTTGCCCGAGCCGTGCAGGCCGACCATGAGGATTTTCAACGGACGCACGCCCGAGAGTTCGGTCACGCCCTGGCCGAGGAGCGCGACGAGCTCGTCGTTGATGATTTTAACGACTTGCTGGCCGGGTGCGACGCCCTTGAGCACCTCTTGGCCGACGCACTTAGTTTGCACGCGCGCAACGAAGTCGCCCGCGACCTTGAAATGCACATCGGCCGCGAGCAGGGCGGTGCGCACCTCGGCGAGGGTGGCGGCCATGTTGGCCTCGGAGAGCTGGCGGACGCCACGGAGGTTGCGGAGCGCGGAGGAGAGTTTATCGGTGAGCGACTCGAACATGGGAGCCGACACCGTTGGGGGATTTCGCGGCGGGAAGCAACAGCGGGGGATGTTTCGGCGCCGAAGAATCTGCCTCATGACCGTCGGGTTTGACCCGGAACCATAATGCTAAACTCAGGCATGGGCCCTGGAGGACACGAAGCGGCGACACAGAGACCACAGAACAAGACAGGGTGTTCGCCTCTGGGAACTCGGTGTCGGAGCTCTGTGCACTCTGTGGCGAAACGAGCTGGGAAAATGAAGTGCAGCCAAGTTAGCCGCCGCGCTGTGCTCGGAAGCGGGTTCTTCCACTGTCCCGGCGTCGCTCGTTTTCATCCTCGTCAAACGCCCCCCCATCCCGGATAACCGCCGCCTCTATGAACCCAGTGCTCAAGCTCTTGATCGACGGCGGCAGCCTCACGACCGGCCAGATGGCGCAGGTCGCGGGATTGACCGAAGCCGCGGTGAATCAGCACCTGGAACAGCTGAAGGCGGACAAAATCTTCCTCGGCTGGCGTCCGGTGCTCGATCTTTCCCGCGAGGCCGCCGCCGGTGCCGCCGTGCGCGCGGTCATCGAGGTGAAGGTCACGCCGGAGCGCGGCGGCGGGTTCAACCGCTTTGCGGAGCGCATCGCGCGGTTCGACGAGGTCGAGTCCTGCTACCTCATGTCGGGCAGCTACGACCTGCTCGTGTTCGTGAAGGGCGTGTCGCTCCAGAAGGTGGCGGCGTTTGTCTCGGAGAAACTCTCCACGGTCGAGGGCGTGCTCTCGACGTCCACCCACTTCATGCTTCGTTGCTACAAGGAGCAGGGCTTCCTGCTCGATGGCGGCGAGGCGCCCACCACGCGGCTCAACGTCGCGCCCTAACCCCGCGCCCGCGCAACCATGAGCACCGATCCGAAACGATGGGTGGCGGGACACGTGTCCACGCTGCCGAGAAGCGGCATCCGCGATTTCTTCGAGCTGGTCGCCAAGATGAAGGGCCAGGACGTGATCTCGCTCGGTGTGGGCGAGCCGGACTTCGTCACGCCGTGGCACGTGCGCGAGGCGGCGATCTACGCCTTGGAGAAGGGCAAGACCTACTACACCTCCAACCTCGGCATGATCGAGCTGCGCCGGGAGATCTCCAAATACGTCGAGGAGCACTTCGGCATCACCTACCGCCCCGACGACGAGGTCATCGTGACCGTGGGCGTGAGCGAGGCGCTCGATCTTTGTTTCCGCGCGTTCTGCAATCCGGGCGACAAGGTGATGTTTCACCAGCCGTGCTACGTGAGCTACCACCCGAGCATCACGCTCGTGCACGGGCAGGGCATCTCGGTGCCGACCTACGCCAAGGATAACTTCGCGCTCACCGCCGAGGCGCTCCGCGCCGCGTGGCAACCCGGCGCAAAAATCCTGATGCTCAACCTCCCGTGCAATCCCACGGGCGGCACCTGCACGCGTGAGCAACTGCAGAAAATCGCCGACTTCTGCCGCGAGAAGGACCTGCTCGTGCTCAGTGACGAAATCTACTCGGAGCTGACCTTCGAGGGCACGCACACGAGCATCGCGAGTTTCCCCGGCATGGCGGAGCGCACGATCTTCCTGCACGGGTTCTCGAAGGCCTTCGCAATGACGGGCTGGCGCATCGGCTACGCGTGCGGCCCGGCGGTGCTCATCGACGCCATGATGAAGGTGCACCAATACGCCATGATGTGCGCCTCGATCATCGCGCAGGAGGGCGCGCTCGAGGCGCTCAAGCACGGCTGGGAAAACGTGGTCAAGATGCGCGAGCAATACCATCGCCGCCGCGACTTGATTGTGCGCCGCTTCAACGAGGTCGGCCTGAAGTGCCACCTGCCGCGCGGAAGTTTCTACGCGTTCCCGGATGTGAGCCCGACCGGCATGAGCGAAAAGGATTTCGCGGTCGGCCTGCTCCAGCAGCAGAAGGTCGCCGTCGTGCCCGGCACCGCCTTCGGCGAAAACGGCCGCGGCCACGTCCGCGCCTGCTTCGCCACCGCCTACGATCAAATCATCGAGGCGTGCGACCGCGTGGATCGTTTCGTCCAAGGGAGCCGCTGAGCAAAAGTAGCCAGTAATGGGTAGCGAGCAGCGACCATCACGCTGCCACGCCGCCGGTTTTCCTACTCGCTACCCGCTACTCGCTACCCACTACTTCACCGTCCCATGTCCCGCATCGTCGCCATTGTCGGCCGGCCTAACGTCGGCAAGAGCCGCCTCTTCAACCGGCTCGCGCGGAAGCGCATCTCGATCGTGCACGATCAGCCGGGCATCACGCGCGATGTCATCTCCGCCGAGATCGAGGAGGGTGCCTTCACGCTGCTCGAC
>JANOCA010000489.1:0-5810 GCA_031411915.1 Opitutaceae bacterium | reverse complement strand
GACGCCGTGGCGGGATTCACACCCACTTCCGCGCTCGCTCCTCGTCCCAGCGCGGGGTTCAGTCCCACCCATGCTCGTCTCCCTGCTCGCGCGCTTGTTCTTCTGGATATGGTTCGGCGCCGCTCTCGCCGCCGGCCATTTCCTCGTCCTCCAGCGCCTGTCGCCGGCGGCAACGCCCGCGATTCTGATGTTTCTCACCGCGTTGCTGCTCTTCACCTATTTCCGCGTCGCGATGGTGCGCGCCTGGGTGGACGCGCTCGACCTGCGAATCCTCGTGCTGGTGCATGTGACGCGGTTTGTGGGCATCTACTTCCTCATGCTGCACCGCGACGGCCTGCTGCCGTATGCCTTCGCCGTGCCCGGCGGAATCGGCGACATCCTCGTGGCGACCATGGCCGTGCCCGTGGCGTTGGCACCCCTCGCCGATGGACCGCGCCGGCGCATCATGACGATTTGGAATGTCGTCGGCCTGATCGACATCCTCTTCGTGGTCGCCACCGCCTTCAGGATCAACCTCACGGACCCCGTCCAGCTCCGCATGCTGACCATCCTGCCGCTGAGCCTGCTGCCCACCTTCCTCGTGCCGCTCCTCGTCGCGACGCACATCGTGATCTTCTCGCGCCTTGCGCGGGAGCGGGATTCGACCGCCTGAGGTAGGGCGGGCTTCAGCCCGCCTTCCGTGCGAACACTCAGCGTGCGAAAAGGCGGCCCCGCATCCGCGGGACCGCCCTACTCCCCGAACAACTCCGTTACATCGTTCAGCGCCTCCGCGCGCACCTCGCGATGCGGCGGCAGCTGCGTGCGAAACCATGTGCGCTGCTTCTTCACGAGCGCGCGCGTGTTCTTCGCAATCTCGGCGGCGAGCGCGCCGGCCGCCAGTTTGCCATCGAGCATCGCGATCACCTCCCGGTAACCGATCGCCCGGGCGGCACTGGGATTCTGCTCCAAGCCCTCCGCGCGCAGCCGCCGCACTTCCTCCACGAGACCAGCGCGCAGCATCTCCGCCACCCGCAGTTCGATCCGCCGCGCCAGCTCGGCCGGTGCGCGCTCAAGCCGCGCCACGCGCACCTCGCAATCTGCAAAGGGCCCGCGTTGCCGCGCGAATTCCCCCGCGAGGTCCGCCAGCGTGCGCCCGGCCGCGAGGCAACGCTCCAGCGCGCGCGCCACTCGCCGGGGGTTCGCCGGATCGAGCGCTCCCAGGCCGGCGGGATTTAGCGCGCGCAGCCGCGCCACCGCCCCGCCGGGCGAAAGCCCCGCGACCTCAGCCCGCACGGTCTCCGGCACCGCCACGGCGTCGGCCACGGCGGAGAAAAAAGCCTTAAGGTAAAACCCGCTCCCACCGGTGATGAGCACCGCGTGCCCCCGCGCGCGGATTCCGTCCACGGCGCTCCGCGCCAGGGCCACGTAGCGCGTCACATCCATCCGCTCCGTCACCGCGCATAGATTGATCAGGTGATGCGGCACGCGGGCCAGCTCGGAGGCGTTTGGCTTCGCCGTCCCGAGATCCATGCCACGGTAGAACAGCAGCGAGTCGCACGAGACGATCTCGGCGGCGTTGCGCTCAGCCCAGCGCAGCGCCCAGTCCGTCTTCCCGACTGCGGTCGGGCCCGTGAGGACATGGAGGATGGGCGGTGGCACGGTTTTGTTCTTTCCATCCGCGCGTCCCGTGCAATGCCTGAACCAAAATCATCCGCCGCTGAAAATCCGCCTCATCGTCAACCCGCGCTCCGGCCACGCGGCCCGCGCGCTCCCCGCCGTCCGCGAATTCGCCGCCCGACACGCCGCGGACGTCGTGCTGACGGAGCGCCCGCGCCACGCGTCGAGCCTCGCCGCTCAGGCGCTCGCCGAGGGTTGCGACCTGATCGTCGCGGTCGGGGGCGACGGCACGATGAACGAAATCGCCACCGTCCTCACCGCCTCGTCCGCCACGCTCGGCCTCGTGCCGTGCGGCTCCGGCAACGGCCTCGGGCGGCACCTCGGCATCCACGGCCCGATTCCGCGCGCGCTCACGATTCTCACCGCCGGCCGGCCGCGGCTCATCGACACGGGCTTGGCGGACGGCAAACCGTTCTTCACCGCCGCCGGCTTGGGCTTCGAGGCGGAGATCGCCCGACGTTTCAACGCGCTCACGCGCCGCGGCTTCGCCCGCTATCTCACGACGAGCTTCGCGGCGTGGCGCCACTGGCAGCCGGAGGAATTCACCATCACCGCACCCGACTCCCGCACCGTCGTCCGCGCATTCACCCTGGCGGTCGCCAACGCCAGCCAATACGGCAACAACGCCCGCATCGCTCCCGCCGCCGCCATCGACGACGGGCTGCTCAACCTCTGCGCGGTGCCACCGGTCACCATTTGGAACGCCTTGCCGCTCGCGGCCCGCCTTTTCAGCGGCGCCATCACCGGAGCCCGCGGCGTGATCTCGCTCGCCGCGCATCGGTTTGTCGTCGAGCGCGCCACCGCCGGGCCGCTGCACACCGACGGGGAGATCCACGCGGCCGGCACCCGCGTCGAGTTTGTGGTCCGCCCTCGCAGCCTGCGCGTGATGGCGCCGCAACAATAGTATTTTCTCCCGTAGCCCTGCTCGTGAGAGCAGGGACCGACGCGAGTTGGAGCCCCGATTCATTTCCGCCTCTTCCGAAGGGGCGCAGCTCAATTCTCCGGCGATGGAGACACGCCGCCCTCGTCGCGTTGCCCGATGGCGGCGAGGGCGCCGCGGCTCCAGACGCTTCGCGACTACGTTACTGATTCGACCACGTGCACCCTGGCAGCCTGCGCGCGACGGCGCCGTAACGATAGTGTTTTAACCCGTAGCAGGGACCGACGGTGGCATCGCGCTTGACCATCCCGCCTCTCCCGAGGCGGGCTACGACGAGCCACTCAAAGCGCCGTGAAATCAATCGCGCGGTTCCGGCCGCGTTGCTTGGCGGCGTAGAGCGCCCGGTCCGCCGCGGCGATGAGCGCGCCTTCGGTGCACGAATCGCGCGGGAGCGCCGCGACGCCCGCACTGATCGTCACCTCCAGCTTTTTCCCGGAAGGCAACGCGATCGGGTCGCGCGCGATGGCCGTGCAGATGCGGCGCGCAATCTCGAGCGCGGTCGCCGCGTCGCTCTCGGTGACGATCACCGCAAATTCCTCGCCGCCGAACCGCGTGGCGCGGTCCACCGTGCGCACTTGGCCGAGGATGCGGCGCGCGACTTCCTTCAGCACCGCATCGCCGGCCGGGTGGCCGTGCTGGTCGTTGATCGACTTGAAGTGATCGACGTCGAGCATGATAAGCGCGAACTCATGCCCGAAGCGCAGGTCGCGCTCGCACTCCTCGGCCAGCACGCGATCGAGTTCGCGGCGGTTGAGCAGCCCGGTGAGTTCGTCCCGCGTGGCCAGCCGCCGGAGCGCCTCGAGCGTGTCGGCCAGCTTCAGCGTGTAGCGCAGTGATCGGGCGATCATGCGCGGCGTGATTTCGCCTTTCACCAGGTAGTCGAGCGCGCCCGCGTTCATCGCGGCGATGTCGATCTGGTCGGACGTCTCCGCCGTCAGGAAGATGATCGGCGTGCGGCAGCCCGCGGCCACGGCATCCCGGATCAACTGGAGTCCATCGCGCTCCCCGAGCTGGTAGTCGAGGAGGCAGGCCGCGTAGCTGCCGGAGAGGAGCTTCGCCAAACCCTCATCGTAGGTCGCGGCGCCATCCAGGGTGTAGAGATCGGTCTGGAAGGCCTTGAAGTGCGCCTGCAAAAGCCGGTGCTGCAGCCGGTCGTCATCGATGAGGAGAATCGGACGCGGCATGGGGGTGACCTCAGCCGCGCTTCACGCCCGCGGATAGATCGGCGGCGCGAGCCGCGATGGCCGGCACGATCTTCGCGCGGTCCGCGAGGTGATCGCGCACGCAGTTCACGAGCGCGCTGCCCACGACCACGCCGTCGGCCTGCGCCGCGACCTCGGCGACCTGCGCGCGCGTGCCGATGCCGAAGCCGACAACCATCGGGAGCTTGGTCCGGGCCCGGATGCGCGCGACGGCCTGCGGGATATTGCTCGCCACCTGATCGCGCACGCCTGTCACGCCCTCGCGCGAGACGTAGTAGATGAATCCGGTAGTCGCCGCCGCGATCGTCGCGATGCGGTCATCAGGAGTTGTCGGCGCGATGATGAAAACCGTTTCCACTCCATGTGCGCGGCACGCCGTCGCGACCTCACCCGCCTCCTCCGGCGGCAGATCGAGGGTGAGGATGCCATCGACATCGGCGGCTTTGGCGGCGCGCACGTAGGCGTCGACGCCGTTTGCGAACACCAGGTTGTAGTAAGTGTAGAAGACGATCGGCGCCTGGCTGAACTCGCGCACGCGCCGCACCAAGTCGAAGACCCGCGACGCCGTCATCCCGCCCTCGAGCGCCCGCTGTGCGGCGAGCTGGTTAGTCAGCCCGTCGGCCAGCGGATCGGAAAACGGCACGCCCAGCTCGAGGATGTCCACGCCGTTGGCGAGCAGCGCGCGGCAGATTTCCACCGAGGTCTCGAAATCCGGGTCGCCGGCGCAGACGTAGGCGACAAAGGCGGCGCGATTCTCGGCGCGGGCGCGGGCAAACGCTTGCTGAAGACGGGACATGGAACGGGCAACTTGGCGGGAAAGCGCGCGGAATGACACGCAAAAATTTCTCCGACGCCCGACGCAGCGTCCGGTCCTTTTTCTGTCATGCTGAGTGGAGCGAAGAATCCACTTAGGGCGTCAAAGAAGGCCTGTCATTGCGAGGAGCGCGGCGACGAAGCAATCCATCTGATCCTCTGGCTGGATTGCCGCGGTCGGCTTCGCCTCCCTCGCAATGACAATAAAGAGGACTCTTTTTTCGACACCTTCCTGCATGGTGGACTCGCGCGAGGGCGCCGCGGCTCCAGTTGCCTCAAAAATCGAACTCCACCACCACCGGCCGATGATCCGAAAGCATGGAGCGCACGACCTCGGAACTCACTTTCATGCAGCCCTTGGGGAGAAACACGAAGTCGAGCGCGCGCTGCGGCAGCGGCGAAGGATAGGTCAGCCCCGCGACCGGATGCAGGACATAGTCACAGTAGTCGGAAAGGTGGCTGAGCAGCGACGCCGTGGCGTCATCCGTGTGGCCGGGGTTGTTGAAGTCGCCGCAGATGAGCGGCGGCACCTCCCAGCGGTCCACGTGCAGGCGATGCTTTTCCCGCAGCCATCCGAGCAGCCGCTCGAGCTGACGCAGCCGCTGCGCGCGAGAGCCGTAGTGAAGGTGGAGGTTGATGAGTGGCAGGCACCGGCCGCCCACGTCGATCTCGACGTAGAGAAAGCCCTTTTCCCCGAGCTGACGCTGGCCGAACACCACCGTCTCCGCCGCCTTGATCGCGTGGCGCGAGAGCACGGCGTTGCCATAGGAGAGGTTGAGCAGGCCGGTGCGGCGGGTGTTGATGCCGAAGACCGAGTGGGGCAAGCGCGTATGCACGCGCAGGTAGTCGAGGTGATCGAAGTTCCCCGACCACCGCGAACGCTCGTCGATCTCCTGCAGGGCGACGACATCCGGAGCGATCCGGTCGAGCAGCCCCGCGATCTTGCGCAGGTTGACGCGGAGTTTCCGCTGGCTCGTGAACCCTTGGATCGGCGTCAGGCCGCGACCGTGGGCGATGTTGAAAGTGACGAGACGCAGACGCGGCATGTTTAGGCACAATGGAATGCCACATCCGCGCCGCAAAGGCAAAGGCGGGAACTAGGGGTTGACAGGCGGAAGGGTGGCCCCGATTTTCCCCGACCCTCACGGCGGTCATAGCTCAGTTGGTTAGAGCACAGGATTGTGAATCCTGGGGTCGCG
>JANOCA010000488.1:0-4704 GCA_031411915.1 Opitutaceae bacterium | reverse complement strand
ACACCAACGTCATGGCCGGCCGCACGGGCGCCAACGTCGACGGCCGCTACGCCGGCGTCACCTACCTCGATAGCACGCCCGCCAACGGCTACGTTCCCGCCATCCCCGGCGTCGCCACCGATCTCATCTACCTCTGTTTTCCCAACAACCCCACCGGCGCCGTCGCCACGCGCGAGCAGCTCGCCGCGTGGGTCGCCTACGCGAAGCAGAACAAGGCCATCATCCTCTTCGACTCCGCCTACGAAGCCTACATCCGCGACCCGCAGATTCCCCACTCCATTTACGAAATCGAAGGCGCGCGCGACGTCGCGCTAGAGTTCCGCAGCTTCTCCAAGACCGCCGGCTTCACCGGCACACGCTGCGCCTACCTCGTCGTGCCCAAGTCGGTCATGGCCTACGACGCCGCCGGCAACGCGCACCCGGTCCACGCGCTCTGGAATCGCCGCCACTCCACGAAATTCAACGGCGTCGCCTACCCGATCCAAAAAGCCGCCGCCGCGATCTACACCGACGCCGGCAAGGCGCAGACCAAGGCGCTGATCGATTTCTATCTCGGCAACGCCAAGCTCATCCGCGAAGCCGTGAAAAGCTGGGGCTTCACCTGTATCGGCGGCGACAACGCCCCATACCTCTGGATTAACACGGGGCGCGACTCTTGGGAGTTCTTCGATCTGTTGCTGAACAAGGCGCAGGTCGTCTGCACGCCCGGCGCCGGCTTCGGCAAATGCGGCGAAGGCCACGTGCGCATCAGCGCCTTCAACTCGCGCGAAAATGTCGAGACCGCCCTCGCCCGCATCGGCGCGGCGCTGAAGTAACCCGGCTGCACGTCGCCTGCACCTGTAGGGCCTCAGCTTGCTGAGGCCGGTTTGTTTCGCCCGAGGCCCGACCAAGGTCGGGCCCTACAGGCAGGGCGGTCACTCCGCTGACCGCCGCGGCGCGGAACGGAGTCCGCGCCCTACCTCCGCAGCACCTTGTCCGCGAAGTCGCAGTAGTAGCCCCAGTCCTGCGGCTTGATGTCGTGCGGGCCGGGACGCATGTGATACGCGAGGCCGTCGCCGAGCGCGGGGCGGTTCACGGCCGGCCACTCGGCCACGCCAAGGCCCTTTTTCCCGAAGAGCGCATAGACGGGCTCGGCGTGTTTCGCGGCGAGGAACTCCCCGCGCGGATCGGCCCACTTGTCGTCCTCCGCGCTGGCGACATGCACGGGGCGCGGTGCCATCAGCGCGACGAGTTCGTGCGCGTCGATCGGCAGCGCGGACTCGCGCGCGTTGTAGGCGCGGAAGTTCTTCGCGAACCAGAAAGGGAACGACGTGTTGATGCGCTCCACGGTCTCTCCGTAGATGCGCTTGTTCAGGGAGGCGCCGCCCGCGCCCGAGTTGTTGGAGATCACCATCGCGAAGCGCTCGTCCTGTGCGCCGGCCCAGAGCGCAGCCTTCCCCAGGCGCGAGTGGCCGTGGACCGCCACGCGCATGCCGTCGATTTCGGGATCGGCGGAGAGGACATCGAGCGCGCGGCTCAGGCCCCATGCCCAGATGCCGATGGCGCCCCACGCATCGGGCGCGCGGTCGTTGACGGCGCCGGTGGCGAAGAGCGCGGCCACGTCCTTTGTGAGCCCCTCGTTTCGATCCTCGCAGAGATCGCCGTAGTAGATCGTCGCGGTCGCATAGCCGCGGGCGACGACATTTTCCACATCCCAGCGCGAGGCATGCGCGCCGCGCGTGCCTTCGGTGGCGCGGTTGTTGACGATCTTGAAATCGGCGCTCGGGCGCATCCACGCCGTGGACATCGCGATGCCAGGGTCTGCGTTGACGCAGTTGTTGCCGTAGAAATTGAGTCCGAGAAATGCCGGCCACGGCGCATGCGCGCCGGAAGCGCCCGCGGGTTGGTAGATCATCAGGTGCATCTTCGGGCCGGCTTTTCCCGCAGTGAACCACACGGTGATCTCCTTGCGCACCGCCTTGCCGCCGAGGGCGGCGCGATCGACGGCGGTCGTCTCCCAATGCATCGCCGCGGGGCGACCGGCGGGCGTGCGACCGTAGACTTCGCGCGCGAAAAGCTCGAGCAGCTCGGGCCGGCGTTTCGCGCGCCACGTCGCGGCGTCGCGCACGCGCGAGCCATCGTTGGCGACGAGCGGATCGGGCAGCGTGTAAGGCGAAACCTTCTCCTCGTCGTAGTTGAAGCCGGGAGTCTGCGCGGCATACGCGGCGGCCGCGAGGACAGGCAGGAGGGAAAGGGTGCGGGGGAACATGTGATCAACTCTGCGCGCCAAGCGCAGGCGTGCAAGGCCGGGCGTTTTCGGGCGGCGGGCCGGCTCACGCTTGCTATTGTGGGACGGGCTTTACGCCCGACATGTCGGGGATAAACCCCGACCCACATTTCCGAAGGTGATGCCTCGTTCGTTTTCCCTCTCGGCAACGCCATGGCCCCGGCTACCGTCTGGAACCCGATGCACGTGCGCGCCCGCCCTACCCTGATTGCGATTATTTCCATGCTGGCGTGCGGCCAAGGGCAGGCCCAGGTGGTCACGCTCGCCGCCGAAGTCGTCTCCGCATCGCGCGTGCCGCAGGCGCCCGAGCAAGTCGCCGCCACCGTGCGCCAGATCGAACGGGAGGCGCTGCAAGCCGCGCCCACCGCCACGCTCGACGGCGCGCTGCGCGCGATCCCCGGCTTCAGCCTTTTCCGCCGCAGCGACAGCTTCACCGCCAATCCCACCGCGCAGGGCGTCTCGCTCCGCGGCCTCGGTCCCAGCGGCGCGAGCCGCTCGCTCGTGCTGCTCGACGGCGTGCCGCTCAACGATCCCTTTGGCGGCTGGGTCGCATGGAGCAAGGTTCCTCGCGAAGGCCTCGCGCGCGTGGAGATCGTGCCGGGCGGCGGTGCGACGGCGTGGGGCAACGCCGCGCTGGGTGGCGTGGTGCAGGCGTTCACATTTCCCGGTATCGCGACCTATGCCGCGGGCAATCCGCTCTCGCCTTTCGTGCAAACGGCGGGCCGCCACCTGCCGCACGGCCGCGCGACGGCGACATTTGGCGATTTCGGCACACGCAGCGCGGAGATCGTTGCCACACAGCCCGTCGGTCGCGGCGCGGTGCAGGTGCTTGGCCGCGCGTTCGCGACGGACGGCTTCGCCCTCGTTGCGCCCGAGCGCCGCGGCGCCATCGATGTCGCGGCCTGGAGCCGGCATCGTTGGCTCATGGCGCGCTGGAGCACACCCATCGGGGAAAAAGTTGAATTCACCGCCACCGCACGCGGCTTCGAGGAATCGCGCGGCAACGGCACGCCCTACACGCGCAACGGCTCTCGGGAAAAATTCCTTTCCGCCGCCCTCGCCGGCTCGGACGGGAAGGACTTCGCGTGGCACGCCGTCGCTTATGCGCAGGATCAGTCCTTCGCCTCGACTTTCAGCGGCGTGAACGCCGCGCGCTCCGCCGAGACGCCCGCGAGCGATCAATTCGCCGTGCCAGCGACGGCGCTGGGCGCCGAGTGGACCGGCGTGTGGCGGCACGCAGAAGGCGCGCGCACGAGCGCGGGCGCAGACGTGCGCACAGTGCGCGGCGAGACGCGCGAGCACTTCACGTTTGCCGCGGGCAATTTCACCCGACTGCGCGTGGCGGGCGGCAAGCAGGCGGTGGGCGGAATTTTTGCCGTGCATGAACGTCCCCTCACCGGCGACGTGCGGCTCACCACGGGCGCACGCCTCGACCGCTGGGCTGACACCGACGGCCATCGCCGCGAAACCGATCGCGCCGCCGGCACGGTGTTCCGCAACGATCTCTACGCGGACCGCGACGGCACGGAGTTCAGCCCAAGCGCCGGCCTCGTGTGGCGGCTAGATCGGGCATGGCGCGTCCGGGCCAACGCGCAGCAGGCGTTCCGTCAGCCCACGCTCAACGAACTCTACCGCCCCTTCCGTCAGGGCGCCAACGTCACCGAGGCGAATACGGAGCTGCGGACGGAGAAGGTGACAACAGCGGAGGTAGGGGCGGAGTGGAGGTGGCGATATGCCGCAACGTCCCACTCGCCAAATGCTGCCTTGGCGACGCTATCCGCCACCGCCTTCTGGAACGATCTCCGCGATGCCGTCGGCAACGTGACCATCGCCCGCGGGCCTGGGACGTTTCCGATTGTCGGCACGCTCGCGGCCGGCGGGCTCGGGCGGCAGCGGCTCAACCTCGACCGCACGCGCACGCAGGGGCTGGAGCTTTCGGCGGCGTGGCACCCGCGCAGCACGCTGTCGATGACGGGCGATATTTTGTTCAACGACGCCACCGTGCGTCGCGCGTCGGTTGCTCCCGCTCTCGTCGGCAAACAGGTCGCGCAGGTGCCGCGGCGCAGCGCGGCGATCGGGGCGTCGTGGCGTGCGCCGGGGCAATTCACGGTCACGCCGCGGGTGCGCTGGATTGGGCGGCAGTTTGAGGACGACGAGAACCTGCTCCGCCTCGGCGAGGTCGTCGTTGCCGACCTGAGCGTGTCGCGACCCGTCTCGAAGCATCTCGAGCTTTTCATCACGGCCGAGAATCTCGGCAACGCCCGCGTCGAGACCGGACGCAGCGCGGACGGCGTGGTGAACGTCGGCACGCCGCGGCTCGTGCTCGGCGGCGTGCGCGGGAAGTGGTGAAGCGGGTGGGCGGGGGGCGGCCCGCGCCCCCCCCGAGAGGGGCGGGGGAGGGGGGGATAAGGGGGGCCGGGCGCGCCCCCCCCCCCCCC
>JANOCA010000487.1:0-22860 GCA_031411915.1 Opitutaceae bacterium | reverse complement strand
GCGGCGAATGGAGTATTGGACAATCCCGCTTCTCACGAAGCGGGCTACTAATTATGGATCACGGCGTGAATTTCCGCTCTTTGAACCAATAGAGGAGCTGGTCGCCCCACGGCGGCGCGGGACGATCAGCGCGGCCGAGACCGAGGCCGTGCGCGCCATTTTCGTAGATGTGCAGCGAGAACGGCACGCCCGCACGGCGGCACGCGGCGGCGAAGAGCAGTGAGTTTTCCACCGGCACGGCCTTGTCCTCGATCGTGTGCCAGAGAAAGGTGGGCGAGGTGTCCTTGGTGACTTGGAGTTCGTTGGAGAGAAACTTCACGAGATCAGGCGAGGGATTTTCGCCGAGGAGATTTCGGCGCGAACCGGCGTGGGCAAACTCGCCGAACGAGATTACCGCATAGCACAGCACCGCGAGATCGGGGCGGGAGCTTTCGCGCTCGATGGCATCGGCGGCGCCGGCTTTGCCCGCGTCGAAGTGCGTCGCGATCGTGGAAGCGAGGTGGCCGCCGGCGGAGGAGCCGATGACGCCGATGCGCGCCGGGTCGAGGCCGTCGCGCTTGGCGAACGAGCGGAGCATCCGGATCGCGCGCGCCGCGTCGTTGAGCATCACGGGGTGGCGGTAGCCGTTGGAGCCGAGGCGGTATTTCAGCACGTAAGCCGTGATGCCGTGCTTCGCGAAAAACTCCGCGTAGCCCGTGCCTTCGTGTTCGGCGAGGCTGCCGTAGCCGCCGCCGGGGAGCACAAGCATCGTCGCGCCGTTGGCTTTGCCCGCGGCGGGGCGGTAGGGCGTGAGCGTCGGGATGTCTTTCGCCGTGTCGCCTTTGGCGTCGGGCGCGGCGCCTTCCCACAAGCGAATCGGACCCATGATGAGCGGGTAGGGCGTGGCTTTCGTGGCCGGAGCTTTGTCGGCGGCAGCGACACCGAGCGGGGCGAGCGCGGCGCAGCCCGCGAGGACGAGCAGGGGGATTTTTCGGGGGGACATGTTCGGGGGAAACGGAACTCTACGCGGCGAGACCCGCGGTGAGGGCGAGGGCGCCCTTGGCGCGGTTGAGGATGTAGAGGTGGTATCCGGGCGCGCCGTTGGCGAGGAGGCCGCGGATCTGCGTGAGCGCCCAGTCGATGCCGATGGTCTCGAGCACGTCGGCGTTGTCGGCGGCGACCTCGAGGCGCGTGATCAATTGCGCGGGGAGCGTCGCGCCGCACATTGCGGTGAAGCGCTGGATTTGTTTCAGCGTCAGCACGGGCATGATGCCGGGGACGATGGGCACGGTGATGCCGGCAGCGCGGCAGCGCTCGACGAAGCGGTAATAGACCGTGTTGTCGAAGAAGAGCTGCGTGGTGATGAACGCCGCGCCGGCATCGACCTTCCGCTTCAGGTTGGTGAGGTCGACGTCGAGCGACGGGGCCTCGGGGTGCCTTTCCGGGTAGCCGGCGACGCCGAGGCAGAATCCGTGGTGCCGCACCTTGAGCAGGGAAACGAGTTCGTTGGCGTGGCGCAGGCCGTCGGCCGCGACGGTGAACTCTGTCGAGCCCTTCGGCGGGTCGCCGCGGAGCGTCATGATATTGCGGAAGCCGCCCGCATGGATGCGGTCCGCGATGGCGGTGAGTTCCGTGCGCGAGTGGCCGACGCACGTGAGGTGCGGCATCACGGTGAAGCCGAAATCGTTCCTCAGCAGCGCGCTCACCTGCGCGGTGCGATCGCGCGTGGTGCCGCCGGCGCCGTAGGTCACGGAGACGAAGTCCGGGTTCATCCGCTTGAGCGCGGTGGCGGTGGCGCGGAGGGCCTCGACGCCGGCGTCGTCCTTGGGCGGGAAAAACTCGAGCGAGCGCAGCGGTCGGTTTTGCGCGAAGAGTTCGGAGATGGGACGGTCGGGCGTCATCGGTGCCGGCGACGGAAGGGAAAACGCCGCCTGGCGTCGAGCGATGAATGCGTCACCGCCGAGCGGGGATTGCGCAGCGGGGCGCGCTCACGCCCGGAACGGCCAGATGTGGAAGAACTGCAGGAAGAAAATCCCCGCGAGGACGTAGCCGAGGACCGTCATCTTCCTCGATTCGCCGAGCGCCAGCGCGAGGATGGCGGCGGTGATGAGGCCGAGGCCGATGCCTTCGGCGATGCTGAACGTAAGCGGAATCGCCAGGATTGTGAGCACGGCGGGCGCCGCGACCTTGAAGTCCGTCATGTCAATCTCGGTGATCGATTGCATCATGAAGACGCCCACGATCACGAGTGCTGGCGCCGTCGCAGCAGCGGGGATGATCAGAATCAGCGGCGTGAAGAAGAGCGCGAGGAGCATGAGCGCCGCGGTCGTGAGTGTGGTCAGGCCGGTGCGGCCGCCCGCCTCCACGCCGGACGCCGACTCGATGTAGCTCACCACGGTCGAGGTGCCGAAGAGCGCGCTCAGGATCGTCGCGAGCGAATCGGCGAGGAGCGCGCGGCCGGCCTTGGGCAGCGTGCCATCGGGCCGGAGGAAACCGGCGCGCTTCGTCACGCCGATGAGCGTGCCGATGTTGTCGAACATATCGACGAGCAGCAACGTGAGGATGAGCGGCAGCGCGAGCAGGAACGCGTTGGCGTTGGTGAGGAATTGGAAGGTCAGCTTGAAAAACACCGGCTCCGGCGAGGCCGGCATCGCGACGAGGCTAGCGGGGAGCGCCGTCACCATCGCGCCTTGGCCCGCCGGCACGAAGAGCCCGGCGAGCGTCACGACCGCGATGCTGATCACAATCGCGCCGGGCACGCGCCGGGCCACGAGCACGGCGGTGAGCGCGATGCCCGCGAGGCACAGCGCCACCGGGCCGGAGGCGAAGTTGCCGTGCGAGACCAGCGTCGCGGGGTTGGCCACGATCACGCCGCCGTTTTTCAGGCCGATGAAGGCGATGAAGAGCCCGATGCCGCAGGTGACCGCGATTTTCAGCGCATGCGGGATGGCCGCGATGATTTTTTCCCGCACACCCGTGACCGACAGCGCGAAGAAGATCACGCCGTTGACGAAGACCATGCCGAGCGCCTCGGGCCACGGCACGCCCTTGCCGAGCACCATCGTGAAAGTGAAGAACGCGTTGATGCCCATGCCCGGCGCGAGGGCGATCGGGTAGTTGGTGAGCAGCGCCATGAGCGCGGTGGCGAGCGCGGCGGTGAGCGCGGTGACGGTGACGAGCGCGCCCTTGTCCATGCCGGTGTTGGCAAGGATGGCGGGATTGACGGCGAGGATGTAGGCCATCGCCGCAAACGTCGTGAGCCCGGCCTGCAGCTCACGGCCGACGGTGGTCCTGTGTTGGTCGAGATGGAAGAAGCGGTTGAGCATGTAAGCGGAAGCGGTGCTAGGGCGCTGGAGGCGACCTGCCCATCAGCAGACGATAAGCCAACCCCGTCGCTCAGGCGCGAGCGCGGAATTCCGTCGATGAACGTGGAGCGTCGCGCCGCCGGTTTGGCTCTATAAAACAGAAAGGGCACGGAACGAATTCCGTGCCCAGTAAGATTAAGACTACCCCGGCCGACGTTGTTAGCGCTTCGCCGTCCGGTTGAGCGTGTAGCTCAGGTAGATCGCGCGTTCCTCGCCGATGAGGCGGTTCACGCGGAGATACTCGCGGTCGAAGACGTTGTTCACGTTCAGCGCCACGCTGTGGTCCATGCCGCCCATCTGGGGCAGGCGGTAGCGGAGGCCGAGGCTCCACACGTTGAACGAGGGCACGCTCAGGCGCCATTGGTTGGTCGAGCGCGTTACGACGCGCTGGCCGTTGACCGTGGCGTAGGTGTCGCCGGCGTTGGGCGCCTCCGTGGGAGTGCGGGCGACGTAGGCGACGCCGATGTTGGCCGAGAAATTCCGCAGCGCACCGGTGGGGGGCGCGAACTTCAGGTAAACGCTGCCGTTCTGCGGCGAGATGCCGTTGACGCGTCGGCCGATGGCGGCGGGGAAGGCGCTGCCGAAATCCGTGTAGATGGAATAGACGTGGCCCCAGCTTCCGCCGGCGTAGAGCGCATCGTTGACGCGCCAGGTGAGATCGATCTCGTAGCCGCGGACGAGCTGGTTGCCCTCGCGGCGGGTGACGAGGACGAAGTTGCCGGAGCCGAGGGGCGTCTCGACGTTGTCCGAGACGCTCACGTTCTCACGCGTCGCGTAGAAGCCGCTGATCGTGTAGTTCAGGCGGCCGCCGAGCAGCTCGCCCTTGAAGCCGTAGTCCCAGCCGTCGGCGACCTCGGACTTGAACGTGGGATCGAAGTGGGCCTGCGCGTTGTCGTTTTGCGAGACGAAGTAGCTCTGGCTGTAGCTGGCGTAGACGCGGAAGCCCGGGGTGACCTTGTAGTTGAAGCCGGCGTTCGGTTTCAGGAAGTCCACCTTCTTGTCGATCATCGAGCCGGTGACGTAGCCGGGGGGCGTGGCGAAGCCGATGAAGTCGCGGTCACGGAAGCGGACATCGTCGTAGCGCGCGCCGGCAAAGGTGAGCAGTCGGCCATCGAAGAACGATGTCTGGTGGCGGAGCAGGCCGCCGAGGACGGTGGTGCGGCGTTTCTGGTGGCGCGTCTTCACGCCGATGGTCGGGTCGAGCGGCTTGAGCCAGTAGGCGATGGGGCCGGCGGGCGCGAGGGTGTTGCGGTCGAGGGTGACGGTGCGGACGGCGTTCCACGCGACGAGGTCGGGGTCCGCGGGGCCGGCGTAGTTCAGGGAGGGGTCCCAGCGGTAATAGTCGTTGATGTCGAGGGTGACGAGGGTGCGGTGCTCGAGCTTCTTGGTGTTGCTCCAGTAGTGGGCGAGGAGGTCGCCTTGGAAACCGCCGCCGTCCTCGATGATGCGCGTGGTGTTGGGGGTGGCGCCGCGGGCGCTAGTGATGGCGGGCAGCGTGCCGTTGGCGGCGGGCGCGGGGTTGATGTTGATGGCGCCCCAGCCGGTGTTCTGGTTGAAGTCCCAGCGGCGCGCCCAGTAGCGGTTGGCGCCGAAGCGGGTGCTCCAGACCGTGCTGAGCTTCTTGTCGTAGAAGGCGTTGATGCCGGTGTTGCCGCGGTCGAGCTGGCTGACGGGGCCGAAGGCGTTGTAGCGCGCGAGATTCGTGGCGTAGCCGATGGCCTCGTCGTCGAGGTTGCTGGCGGTGCCCTTCAGATCGGTGATGAGAGGCGCGGAGCTGTTGGGCGCGTGGCGCATCTGGAGGAAATACTCGAGGGAGACCTGGAGGTTGGAGCCGTCCGCGAAAGTGTGGCCGAGCGCGAGGTAGTATTCCTGGTTGCGGTTGCGCGCATACTCCATGTCGAACTCCTTCTGGTAATGGGAGCCGGTGAGGACGTAGTTGGTCTTGCCGAGCGAGGTCTGCAGGAGCGGGCCGGTGCTCTCGACCGTGACGCGCTCCGTGCCCTCGTCGCCGTAGTTGAAGGTGACCTTCTGGCTCTCGCGCGACTTGGGCGACTTCGAGATCATGTTGAGCATGCCGCCGGGCGAGGTGCGGCCGTAGATGGCGGCGTTGGAGCCCTTGATGATCTCCATGCGGTCGACGTTGCTGGAGCCGTAGCGGCCGAGGCGGAAGAACCCGTCGCGGAGCTGCGAGGAGGAACTGAAGCCGCGGAGATTGAAACTGCCGCCGACATCGAGGCCGGTGAAGCCGCCGATCTGGACGACGTTGTCGGAAAGCTCGAAGATACCGAAGTCCTCGAAGAACTCGCTCGTGAGGACGTTCACGGTGTAGGGCAGGTCGATGATCTTGGTGGCGACACGCGAGCCGGTCATGGTCTCGGAGGGCACGTAGCCGCGGTTGTCGTCGGCTTGGACGGCAAACGGCGATAACTGGATCGCCTCTTCCTGCCGGGCGGCGGCCGCCGCGGGCGAGGGAGCGGGTGCGGTCTGGGCGGGGAGGGACAGCGCCGTGGCCAAGGTCGCAAGGGCGACCGCGAGCGAAGCGCGAGGGTGGAGGGTGCGATGGTTAGGGTTCATGGTGTTGGACAGGGAAAGGATTAAGAGGAAGCAAGGGAGACAGCGGGTCAACCGCCGGATTCGGCGGGGAGTGCCGTCTGCGTCTGATTCTGATCGAAACGGTGGGAGCGGGTTTACCCCGCGATAAAACGGCGCGTAAAGCCCTCCCGCAACAGCCCCACTGATCCTCCGCCGCACAGTTCGGGGAGAGGTCAGGGCTGCCGGTTCACCGCCCCGTTTGCGCCGGCCGCGCGTGCGCCGCAATCAGCGCACTCGCCGTTTCGTCGCACGCCTTGGTCGCGGCCGGGCCGCCTTGGTTGCACGCGACAAGCACCGCGAGGTCGATCTCGGGGGCGAGCCAGGCCACACAATACCACACGGTGTTGCTGCCGGCGTGGCTGAGGACGCGGCCGGTGTCGCCAGCCCGGTGGCCGTTGGCCCAGGGCCGCGTGGTGGTGATCCAGCCGCCGGCGTAATTTTCCCCGGGCGCGGGCGTGTGCAGCGTGGCGAAGCCCTCGTGCGGCAGCAGCGCGGCCTGTTGACGGGGATTCGCGGCATGGCCGCGGAGGTGGAGCGTGATGAACCGAGCCCAGTCGCGCATCGTCATGTGCGCGGTGCCGGCGGGGCCCATCGTCGGGGCGTTGTCGGCGGCGCGCCAGCCGGGATCGATGGGGCGGCCGTCGGAGGTGTGTCCCCACGGTTGTGTGACGGGACCGGAGGCGCCCGGCGCGCCGAAGCCGCCGCTCACGATGCCGAGCGGCGCAAAGAGCCGCTCCCGCATCAGGTCCTCCCAGGCGCGGCCCGTGGCCTGCTCGAGCATCGTGCCGGCGATCGCGTAGCCGGAATTGGAATAAACGTAGAGCGAGCCCGGCGAATGATCCGGTGGACGCACGAGGATCTCGGTCGCAAGGGCGACGCGCTGGCGCGGAAGCGAGGGCTCCTCGAAGTCGCGATGAAAACCAAAGCCGTGGTTGGGCCTCAGTCCTCCCCGGTGCGTGAGGAGCTGCCCGAGGCTGACGCCCTTCCACGCGGGGTGAAGCTTGGGAATCGCGCCGGCCAGCGCGTCGGCCGGGGTGGTGTGCCAGGCGAGCCGGCCCTCTTCCACGAGGAGCGCGGCGAGCGTGGCGGTCATGGCCTTGGTGTCGGAGCCGAGGTGAAACCGGTCGGTGAGCGTCAGCGGCGCGGAGTCGCCGAGCTTGCGCACGCCTTGGCAAAACTCCGCGATCACGCTGTCGCCGCGGAGCGCGAGGGCGGCGAGGCCGGGGACCTTGTGTTTCGCGACGATGCTTCCGAGTTGCCCGGCGAGTGCGGGTGGCAACGCGGGCGTCGGGTCGGCCGCAAGAGCGGCGACCGCGCTGGACACTAGGGCCGCGAAAAAGCCTGCGATGCGAAGGTCCATGATTTTTCAGGCCGGCGGGCGGCGCGGGATCTGGTCGGCGATTTCCTCGAGCGGGTAAGTGAGGATCTCGGCGAGGGTGGGGTGATACCACGGCGCGCGCAGCAGATCGAAGACGGTGGCCTTCATCGCGAGCGGGCCGCTGAAGGCGTGGATGAGTTCGCCGGCATCCTTGCCCACGATCTCGGCGCCGAGGATGCGGCCGCGCTTGGGCTCAGCGATGACCTTCACGTAGCCGTAGTTCGCCTCCATGAGGATCGACTTGCCGTGATCGTTGAACGGGTAACTCGCCGCAAGATACGGGGTGCCGCGCTCGTCGAGCTCGCGTTCAAGCACGCCGATGGTGGCGAGCTGCGGATCGGTGAAGACGACGTTGAGCAGGAGCGACCAATCGACGGGCTTGAGCTTTTTCACGCCCGCGGCGTGGCGCGCGGCGAGTTCGCCCTGCAAAATCGCCGTGTGCACGATCTCCACGGGTCCGGAGCAATCACCGCCGGCGTAGATGTGGGGCACGGAGGTCTGCTGCCATTTGTTGATGATGATCTGGCCGTCGGGGCGCGTCTTGACGCCGGCGTCGGCGAGGTTGAGCGGCCCGGTATGGGGCTCGCGGCCGAGGGCGTTGAACAGATGTGCCGCGCGGCGGATGATCGTCTGGCCGTCGTGGACGAACTCGACCTCGGAGCCGCGGGCCGAGTGGGCGACCCGTTTCATCTGCGTGCCGGCGAACAGCTCGATGCCCTCGTCGACAAACGCCTGCTGCACCACGGTCGAGGCGGCGGACGAGTGATCGCGGAGGATGTTGGCGCTGCGCTGCACGAGCGTGACTCGCGTGCCGATGCGGCGGAGAAACTGCGCCAGCTCGCACGCCACGATCCCGCCGCCGAGAACGACCACGCTCTTCGGGATGAAATCGAGATCGAGCACGTCATCACTCGTCCACGCTGGCGCGTCGGCCAGGCCGGGGATGGGCGGCACGCTGACCTTGGAGCCGGTCCCGATGAGGATGTGCTTCGCGCGGACGCGGTCGCCGGTGGAAAGCTCGAGCGTGTGGGCATCGGCGAAACGCGCGTGCGCGCGGATCAAATCGAACTTGCCCGACACGAGCGCGTCCTGCCGGTAGCGCGCGAATTCGGCGATGATCTTTTTCTTCCGTGCGTGGATCGCCTTCATGTCGGCGCGGGCCGAGGGGATTTTCAGGCCGAAGGATTTCCCTTTCTGCGCAAGGTGAAGGACCTCCGCCATGTAGAGCAGCGTCTTCGACGGCATGCAGCCGCGCAAGATGCACAGCCCGCCGAGTTCGCGCGCGCCGTCGATGATCGCGGTCTTGAGGCCGAGCGAGGCGGCGACGCGCGCGGCGTTGAAGCCGGCGCTGCCGCCGCCGATGGCGACAAAGTCGTAGGTGCGGGTTTTCATTTGGCGGGAGTGAAGCAAATGGAGGCTCCAATCTCGGCGGCTATTCCGGGCGAAAACAGTTTTTCCACGAGCATCAGGCCGAACTCCACGGCGGTGCCCGCGCCGCGCGACGTGAGCAGACGTCCATCGGCGACGCAGCGCTCGTCCGCGAGGATCTGAGGCAGCTCCGCGGCGACGCTGAAGTGCGCCGTGTAACGCCGGCCCGCGAGCAGCCCGGCGTCGTGCAGCACCGTCGGCGCCGCGCAGATCGCGGCGACCCAGCGGCCGGCTTGCCAGTGCCGCAGCACGATCTCGCGGACCCGCGGATCGGCGCGGAGGTGTTTCACGCCGGGACCGCCGGGGAGAAAAAGGAGATCGAAGTCGCGTGGTGCGACCGCGGCGAGAGGAGTGTCGGCATGCATCGTCAGGCCGTTGCGGCCGATGACGTGGATGCCCTCGGCGAGCCCGGCGACGACGACCTCCGCGCCCGCGCGGCGCAGCAGGTCGATGGGGGCGATGGCCTCCAGTTCCTCGAAGCCCTCGGCGATGATGGTAAGGACGGACGGCATGGCGTGGTGCGGTGGAGCGAAGGCAATGCCGGGCCGCGCTTGCGGCAACTGATCATTTGCGCCGAGACTGCGCGGTATGGAGTGGATCGCTGGCAAACGACTCGTGATTTTCGGCTGCGGCTACGTGGGCGCGGCGGTGGCGCAGCGTGCCGTGGCCGCGGGTGCACGTGTGACAGCGCTCACCCGCAACGAGGAGAAGGCCGCCGCGCTGCGCGCGATCGGTGTCGAGACGGTTGTGGCGGACCTCGCCGACGATCGCTGGCACACGCAGATCGCGGGCGCGCCGGACTTCGTGCTCAACTGCGTGAGTTCCGGCGGCGGTGGCGTGGAGGCCTATCGCCGGAGCTACGTCGCCGGACTCGATTCAATCCTCGCGTGGGCGCGGGCGCGTGGCGCGGCGGGCACCTTGGTTTATACGAGCAGCACCTCGGTCTATGCGCAGGGTGACGGCGCGATCGTCGATGAGACGATGCCGACCATCGCGGCGACGGATCGCGCGGCGGTGCTGATCGAGGCCGAGGCGCGCGTGCGGGCGAGCGGCACGGCGGCGCGGCGTTGGTGGATTCTGCGGCTCGCGGGGATTTACGGGCCGGGGCGGTTTCACCTGCTGGAGCAAGTGCGCGCCGGCGAGGTGGCAGGGCTCGGCGCGCATCATCTTAACTTGATCCATCGCGACGACATCGTCGCGGCGGTCCTCGCGGCCTTCGCTGCGCCGACGGACCTGGGCAACGAAGCGCTGAACGTCGCCGACGACGGCCACGCCCTAAAATCAGAGATCGTCGCGTGGCTCGCGGCGCAGCTTGGCGTGCCGCCGGCGCGCTTCACGGGCGCGCCGGCGGGCGGTCGCCGCGCTGTCACGCCCGACCGCGTGATCGACAACGCGCGAATCAAGGCGACGCTTGGCTGGCGGCCCGCGTGGCCGACGTTTCGCGAGGGGTGCGCGAGTTTGTTGTCGCATTGATTCGCGGCGGGCTGCCAACTTTCGGGCTCAAATCATCATGGCTGGACTTGGCACATACCGGAAGCAGGCGGAGAAAATGAAGCGCGGCCTCGCCGCGGTTCAGGCGCAGATCGCCGCGCACCACCTCACCGTCACGAGCGGCGGCGGTGGGGTGAAGATGACGATCAGCGGCACGGGTGAGTTTCTCTCGCTGACGATTGCGCCCGAGTTGCTGAAGGAGAACCCGAAGCTGGTGTCCGAGGCGGTGCTCGCGGCGGTGAAGGATGCCGCCAGGCAGGCGAAGGACTACTCCGAGGCCGAGATGCTCAAAATCACGAGCGCGTTCCAAATGCCCGGGACGTTTTGATTGCCGGTCGCGGCGTGGAAATCGGCGAGCGGGCCATGACACCGGCTTTCGAGAAATTGCAGCAGCACCTGAAGCAGTTGCCCGGGCTGGGCTACCGCTCGTCGGAGCGCATCGCGCTCCATCTCCTGGTGGAGAAGCCCGCCCGCTTGCCGGCGTTGGTCTCGGCGCTGGAGGCGGCCGCCGCGGCCGTGCGCCGGTGCGATCATTGCGGTAATCTCGCCGAGGGTCCGCTCTGCGGCATCTGCGCCGACGAGAAGCGTGATCGCACCCTGGTCTGCGTCGTCGAGCACGTGCCCGACCTCGTGGCGATCGAGCGCAGCGGGGCATTTCGCGGCACCTATCATGTGCTGCACGGCAAGCTCTCGCCGATCCACGGCGTCGGCCCGGACGACCTGAATGTCGCGGCGTTGCGTGCCCGCATCGAGGCCGGCGAGGTGCAGGAGCTGATCCTCGCGTTGCCGAACGACGTCGAGGGCGAGGCGACTTGCCATTACCTGACCCAGCACTTGCCGGGGGCGGCCGATCTCAAGACGACGCGCATCGGCTTCGGGCTGCCGAGCGGGGGAGGCGTGCTTTATGCCGACAGTGTGACCCTCAAGAGCGCGTTGGAAGGCCGGCGGGGGTATCGCTGACCGGGTCACGACGCGGGGGACTCAGGGCTTGACACCCGGGAAACGGCTCCGTGTTGTCCTCACCTTTTCCAAGCAAGCACCGCTCCGAAAATCATACGACATGGCTCTCAAAATTCGTCTTTCCAAGGTTGGTTCCGTCCACCAGCCGCTCTACCGCGTGGTCGTCAAGGAGGCGCGTTCGCGCCGCGATGGCGCCTCGGTTGAAATCCTCGGGACCTATACCCCGGGCGTGAAGGGCAACCCCATCAAACTCAATCTCGAGCGCGTCGACTATTGGATCAGCAAGGGTGCGCTCCCGACCGACACCATGCGGTCGATGATCAAGAAGGCGCGCCGCGCCGCCGAGGCCGCGCCCGCCGCTGCAGCCGCGCCCGCGGCCTGAGTCCGGCCCGCACGCCGCCCCCAACGAGCCTCGGATTTCCTCCGGGGCTTTTTCATTTTTCACGGTTCATCCCCGCGCCATGCCGCTCACGATCGATGTCCTGACGCTCTTTCCGCGCATGCTCGATGGCGTGCTGGCCGAGAGCATCTTGGGCAAGGGCATCGCGGCCCGGCATCTCGCCGTCAAAGTCCACGATCTGCGCGCGTGGACGACCGACAAACACCGCACCACGGACGACCGGCCATTTGGTGGCGGCGCGGGCATGGTGCTCAAGCCCGAGCCGGTTTTTGCCGCGATGGAGCAACTCCAGACGTCCGGCTGCCGGCGCATCTACCTCACGCCCGACGGCGTGCCGTTTTCCCCCGCCATCGCGCAGGAGCTCGCGCGCGAGCAGCACCTTATCTTCCTCAGCGGCCACTACGAGGGCATCGACCAGCGGATCCGCGACAAGATCATCGATCAGGAACTCTCGATTGGCGATTATGTGCTGACCAATGGCACGCTGGCGGCCGCGGTTGTGATCGATGCGCTTGCGCGTTTTATCCCCGGCGTGCTCGGGGAGGAAAAGTCATTGACGCACGAATCCTTCAGCAGCAAGTTGCTCGACTTTCCTCAATACACGCGTCCCGCCGAGTTTCGGGGCATGTCAGTTCCGGAGGTTCTCCTCTCCGGCAACCATGCCGAAATCGAAAAATGGCGGGTCGCGCGGCAGGAGGAAAAAACCCGGCAGATCCGGCCCGATTTACTCAACTAACTCACAGTCATGAACGCGATCATAAACGAAATCACCGCTTATCAGGTGAAAAAAGACATCACGCCGTTTAAGGTCGGCGACGGCGTGCGCGTGCACACGAAGGTGCGCGAAGGCGACAAGGAGCGCGTGCAGATCTATGCCGGCATCGTGATCGCCCGGAAGGGCGGCGGGATCCATGAGACTTTCACCGTCCGCCGCCTCAGCTATGGCGAGGGTGTCGAGCGTGTGTTCCCGGTCAACTCGCCCAACATCGAGAAGGTCGAGGTCGAGCGCGAGTCCGAGCCGATGCGCGCCCGCCTCTACTATCTGCGCAACCGCAAGGGCAAGGCCGCCATGGCCATCAAGGAGCGCGATCGCGCCGCTGACATTCATGCGCAGCACGAAGCCGAGAAGGCCGCGAAGGCCGCCGCCAAGCCCGCGCCCGCCGCGGCGAGCTGAGCCGCAACAAATCGGAATCGAATCAAGAAGCGGGCCATCGGCCCGCTTTTTTTGTGCCCGCCAACCGGGCTCGAAACCTCCGCCGAAAACCTCCCTTGCCAGTCGCCACAGCCGCCGCAAATCTCACCCCTTCGCATGAGCAACGCCGTCAAAATCTACGACACGACCCTGCGTGATGGCACGCAGGGTGAGGGCATCAGCTTCTCGGTGACGGACAAGCTCCTGATTGCGCAGAGGCTCGACGCCTTCGGCGTGGACTACATCGAGGGCGGCTTCCCGGGGTCCAATCCGCGCGACATCACGTTTTTCCAGGAAGCGAAGAAGCTGAAGCTAAAGCACGCGCGCCTCGCGGCCTTTGGCTCCACGCGCCGCGCGGGCGTCAAGCCCGAGGAGGATGCCCAGCTCCGCACGCTCCTCGACAGCGGCATGCCCGTTCTGACCATCGTCGGCAAGACGTGGACCCTCCACGTCACGGAGATCCTGCGCACCACGCTCGAGGAGAACCTCGCGATGATCGAGGACTCGACGCGCTACCTCGTCTCCCAAGGACGCGAGGTGATCTACGACGCCGAGCACTTCTTCGACGGCTACAAGGCCGACCCCGACTACGCGTTCAAGACCTTGGCCGCGGCGCTGCGCGGCGGCGCGAGCAACCTTTCGCTCTGCGACACCAACGGCGGCACGCTCGTCGACGAGTTCAAGACGATCGTTGGGCGCGCGGTGAAGGAGTTCGGCGGCGCCAAGGTCGGCGTGCATTGCCACAACGACAGCGGCCTCGGCGTAGCGCTCTCGCTCGCCGGCGTGGACGCGGGTGCGACGCTCGTGCAAGGCACGGCCAACGGCTACGGCGAGCGCGTCGGCAACGCCAACATGACCACGATTCTGGCGAACCTTTTCCTGAAGATGGGCCGCACGGCGCACTGCGCGCCGAACCTCGCGCAGCTTCGCGACCTCTCGCTGTTCTTCGACGAGCTGGCGAACCTCCGCCCCGATCCCAAGGCGCCGTTCGTGGGGCAGTCTGCCTTTGCGCATAAGGGCGGCCTCCACGCCAACGCCGCTCAGAAGGTCGCGCGCAGCTACGAGCACATCGATCCCGCGCTCGTGGGCAACCGCACGCGCGTGCTCGTCTCCGACATGGCCGGACGCAGCAGCCTCGCCCTCAAGGCCAAGGAACTCGGACTCGAACTCGACGAGAAGCGCCCCGAGATGAAAGCTCTGATCGAGGAGCTGAAGGAGCGCGAGTTCCGCGGCTACGAATACGAGGCGGCCGACGCGTCGTTCCGCCTCCTCGTCGCAAAGCACACCGGGCAGGCGAAGACCTTCTTCAGCGTGGACACCTACCGCGTGATCATCGAGCGCCACGGCGCCGACCTCTGGGCCGAGGCGACGGTGAAGCTGAAGGTCAACGGCGAGACGGTCCATACCGTGTCCGAGGACGCCGGCCCGATCGGTGCGCTCGACAAGGCGCTGCGCCTCGCGCTCGAGAAGACCTACCCGCAGATCCGGACGATGCAGCTCCGCGACTTCAAGGTCCGCATCCTCGATGGCAACAGCGGCGCCGGCTCGCGCACGCGCGTGCTCATCGAGAGCGGCGACGGCGAGAAAATCTGGGGCAACGTCGGCGTAAGCGACAACATCATCGACGCGAGCTGGGAAGCCCTGCGCGAGTCGGTGGAATACAAGCTGTCGCTCGGCTGAGCGTGGCCGCGCTCAAGGCGACTTCCGCTCGAAAGGGACGGAAGTCGTTCATCGGACTTCGACGCGTGAGACGCGACCGTCCGTCGCGACGATCCTCACCACGTGTTTTCCGGAGTTGAATTCGGCGCTCACAAGTCGGCTGGAGTGAGTTAAGTGGCGAGTGTGACCGTCGGCTGACATTTGTGAGCGTAGCACACGAATAGCTTCATCTAACTCCGAGACGTTGCCCAGAAGCCCGCTGGCGATTTCTCGCAAGCGATCGCCGGTAGCCTGATGGGTTTTGCGCTTTCGCCGAATCTCGTTGGCGGTGCTGAGTGCCGCCCATGACCAGAAAACAACGAATGCCATGAGTTCCCAAACAAATGGCTCGCCTGCATGCCAAGCAGCCACGGCCGCTGAAACTGCCACGGCGGTGCCGGCTGAGCAAATCACGCAAATCGTAAGCAAGATTGGCGTGGCCATTATCCAGCTAGTTGAACGATCGAGCGAATTCATCGCCTTGGCTTTGTCGGAATCGACCGAAGCTAATTCATTTTCTTCGCGGCCTTTGGGCTTAGTGATTCCGGCGCGGGGGAATCCGGCCAGACGTGCATTGTGGCGGTAACCTCGCGGTAGAGTTTCTCCATCTTGGCCGTGAGTTCCTTCAGCTTGGCAGGCTCAGTGGCGGAGACGTCGCGGGCCTCGGCGATGTCGTCGGTCATGCGATGGAGGGAGAAATCGGTTAACTTCGCGGTGCGCACCTGCGGTGCGTTGGCGGCGTTGATGTTGGTGAAGCGCGGGAGCGCGCCGCCGTCGAGGCGGGCGAGGAGTTTCCACGGGCCGTCGCGCAGCGCGGCGCGTTGCTCGTTGAGCGCATTGTAGTAGAACCAGAAGAGCGGCTGCGCGCGGCGCACGGGCGCGCCGCCGAACACGCCACGGATGTCGGTGCCGTCGAGCTTGAGATCAGCGGGGACCTTGGCGTCGGCGAGGGCGGTAAAGGTCGGCAGCAGGTCGAGCGAGCTGACGGGCTCGGCGCTCACTTGGCCGGCCTTGGCGCGCGCCGGGTAGCGCAGGATGCCGGGCACGCGCACGCCGGCCTCGGTGGTCCAGAGCTTCATGCCGCGGAGCGGGCCGGGCGCGCCGTAGGAACGCTGGCTGCCGCGGTAGCGGTTGAGGGTCTCGGGGCCGTTGTCGCTGGAGAAGTAGACGACCGTGTTGTGCGCGACGCCCAGACGATCGAGGGCGGCGAGCAGTTCGCCGACGGCGCGGTCCATGTTGGTGACGTTGGCGAAATACTGCGCCTCGTCGTCGTTGCGCGCGACGCCCCGGTAGCTCGCCACGAGATCGGCGGGCGAGGCGACGGGCTCGTGCGGCTCGTGAAATGCGACGTAACCGAAAAACGGTTGCGCGGGCTTGTCCGCCCGCTGCCGCTCCAGCCAGCCGATCATCTCGCGCGCGACGAGCTGGCAGCTGAAGCCCTCCTGCGGGCCGACGGGTGAGCCATTGCGGACGAAATTGTGCGGGTTCTCGTGCGAGGGCGCGGCGTTGTTCTGCGTGGCGAACCAGTGGTCGAACCCCGCGTCGCCCGGCTGCGGCTGGGCGGACGTGTTGAACGCGGCGTTGCAGTGCCACTTCCCGCTTTGCGCCGTGGCGTAGCCGGCCGTGCGCAGCAGCCGAGGCAGCGTGATCTCCTCGCGGCGCAGGTGCGTGAGATGGCGGCTTTCCGCGGAGGTGGCACCCGGTGCGGCGGGCGGAATCCAGTCGAAGACGCCGGCGCGATTGGGACTGCGGCCCGTGAGCAAGCCGACGCGCGAGGGCGAGCAAACTGGAGCGGCGGAATAGGCGCTCGTGAACCGGACGCCCTCGCGCGCGAGCCGATCCAAATTCGGCGTGCGGATGTGCGGATGGCCGAAGCTCGCGATGTCCCCGTAGCCGAGGTCATCGCAGAGGATGACGAGGAAGTTGGGCCGAGCGGGCTCCGCGGCGGCGGAGCGGAGGAGGGAGACGGGCGAAAGGAGAAGGAGGAGGGCGAGGAGACGTGACATGGAATGAGCGAGGAAAGGGGCGATGGGGAGCTTTGTAGCTACGGTCGCGCCCCGCGCCAGCCGGCGGCGAGCTGCTTTTCAAGCTCGCCGATCACGGCGGCATGCTCGGGGCGGTTGGCTAGGTTTTGGTTCTCGGCGGGGTCGGCGCGGCGGTCGTAGAGCTCGCGGGCGACGAGGGCGTTGTCCTTGCGCCATTCGACGTAGCGCCAGCGGTCCGTCTCCATCGCGGTGCCGAGGTTGCCGCCCTTGGGATATTGGCTGAACGCGGCCTTCTTCCATTCGCGATCCGGATCGACGGCAAGGAGCGGCGCGAAGCTCGTGCCCTCGAGGCCCGCGGCGTCGCGCGGCGGTGGCAGGCCCGCGAGCTCGACGAGCGAGGGGAACAGATCGACGAGCTCGACGAGTCCGCTCGCGTGACGACCGGCGGTCTTTTGCCCAGGCACGGCGACGATCAACGGCACGCGCGTGGCGCCGTGGTAGTTGTTGTGCTTGCCACCCCACCACGCGTGCTCGCCCATGTAGTAGCCATGGTCGCTCCAGAAAACGACGATGGTGTTCTTGGCGAGGCCGGTCTCGTCGAGCGTGTCGAGGAGCCGGCCGATCTGGGCGTCGACGTAGCTGATGGCGGCGTAGTAGGCCTGCTGGCAGCGGCGCGCGTAGTCGGCGGGAAGCGGGCCTTCGGGCACGCCGGAATACCAGCGGAAATCGTTGCCGGTCGTCGCGGCGAAATCCGGTGCGTCCTTCGGCGGATAGTTGTTGGCGGGGATGACGAGCCTCGCGGGGTCGTAGAGATCGAAATACTTTTTCGGTGCGATCCACGGCACGTGCGGGTTGGCGAAGCCGACGGCGAGGAAGAAGGGCTGTGCGGGTTTCTTCGCGAACTCGCGGATTTGCGCCACGGCCTCGCGGGCGGCCGCGCCGTCGAGCAAATCGTCGTCGGCGCAGTCGACGGCCTCGAAGGCGGGGCCGGCGGTGCCGATGTTGCCGCGGCCCTTTTGCGGCGGGGCCTTGCCGGATTTTTTCCCCTCGGCGCGGCGGGCCTCCTGCGCGGAGCGGGTGACCGGGCCGCCGCGCGGCGCGAGCTGGCCGGCCTGCCACGGGGGGACGGACCACGACGCCGCGTCGTCGATGCCGACGTGAAAAATCTTGCCCATGCTGCGCGTGAAGTAGCCCTGATCCTTGAAGTGCTGAGGCAGCGTCGTGACATCGGGCTGGTGTGTGCGCACGGTGAGCTGCGGATCGATGGTGTAGACTTTGGTCGTCGCGGGGCGCCGGCCGCTGAGCAGCGAGATGCGCGACGGCGAGCAGAGCGCCATCTGGCAGAACGCGCGATCAAACGCCATGCCGCGCGCGGCGAGTCGGTCGAGGTGCGGGGACTTCACGACCTTGTCGCCGTAGAGGCCGAGCTGCGGGCGCATGTCGTCGGCGGCGATGAAGAGGACGTTCGGCCGTGGCGTTGCCGCGGCCGAACGGAGAAGGGTGAAAGGAGAAAGGAGAAGGAGACAGAGGACGAGGCGGCGCATAGGAAAAGTCTGTGGACGAGGCGTCGCGCCTCGTTGAGTGAGCGGCCGCAAGTATCGAAACTGACCTGAGGCGAGACGCCTCAGCCACTACTGCGGGCGGCGCTCACCGCTTCTGCTGGATGAACGTGTGGATGCCTTTCTTGTTGCTCGAAAGGATGTCGAGGCGGCCGTCGCCGTTGAGGTCGGCGACGGTGATTTGCGTGCCGACGCCGCTGTTGCTGTCGACGAGGTGGGGGACGAACTCCGCCTCGCGGCCCTTGCGGCGCAGCTCGAACCAGTAGATCACCGCGGGCGCGCCGGGCTCGGCGTCCTTCGTCGGGCCGTGGGCCCAGAAGCGTTTGCCGGTGACAAAGTCCATCAGGCCGTCGCCATTCACATCCGCGGCGACGAGCGCGTGGGGCTGCGTGAACTTCACGCCGTGCGGACTGTGGCTCGCCTCGGTGTTGACGAGCACGTGCTCCTGGAAGCCGATGTCGCCCTGGCCGGTGCGTGCCTGCTCATACCACGCGAGGCCGTAGCCGTGGGCGTCCCAGCTCGTGATGACGTCGTTGAGGCCGTCGCCGTTGACATCGTAGACCAGCATCTGCGCGCCGCCGCGGATGCCGACGGGCGAGAAGGCGAACTTGTGGTGCTTCCACTCGGCGCCGCTGCGGTAGTCCTTGGGTTGTTCCCACCAGCCGTCCTTCTCGAGGATGTCGGGCTTGCCGTCACCGTTGATGTCACCGGCGCCGTAGCCGTGCGTGTAGCGGAAATATTTCTTCGGATCAGCGGGCGAGATGGCGCGGAAGGTCGCCTTGGCGGTGGGATTCTTCCAGTCGATGTCGCCGAAACCCAGCTTGCCCTGGGCAAACGCGAGCAGCTCCGGTTTGCCGTCGCCGTTGAGATCCATGAGCGATGGGGATTCGCCGTTGGCTTCATCCATGAGGATGTGTTTTTGCCAGTGGCCCGCGGCGTTCTTGCCGGGGTTGCGATACCACGAAGCGTCCTTGCCGGGCCACGTGAAGACGAGGATGTCGGTCCAGCCATCGGCGTCGAAATCGTAGGCGTAGGTGAGGAAGTAGTCCGAGTAGCTCTTCTCGCCGTCGAAGGGCTTCGCCGGGAGCGCGGTGAATTCGTGGCGCTGCTTGAAGTCGGGCCCGGCATACCAATACGGCCCGGCGCAGAAGTCGGCCTTGCCGTCGCGGTTGAAGTCCGCGACGTGCGCGCCCTCGGACCAGAAGACATCGGTGATCTGGGTGCGTGCGAACTTCGGCGCGGCGGGCGCGGCGCTGAGGAACGGTGCGGCGATGAGGCAGGCGAGGCCGGCGAGAGGGAGGCGGAGGTTCATGGTCGGGGAGGGACGGGGAGGAGGGGAAACCAAGCGCGTGCGAGTGGCGCGTTGCGCGCCGGTGGCCTACGGGCACGGGGTCGGATGTTCAAGCGTCATGTGCCGGCGGCGCGGTGCCGGCTCACCGAGCCGCCAGGAGGCCGGCCTTCAGAAAACCCATCGCGAAGGCCATGCCCGCGTGCCACGGCGCGGCGCAGCTCATCTGCGGCGCGTGGTCGGGGATGATGACACCGTCAAAACCGTTTCGCCCCAGGATCGAGAGAACGCGGAAGACGTCGACATCGCCGTCGTCGATGAACGATTCCTTGTAGGTCGGCACTTTGCCGCGGACGTTGCGCAGGTGGACGTAGCCGATCTTGTGCTGGCGGCTGTAGCGATCGACGGCGGCGTAGATGTCGCCCTCGGTCATCTCGGCGATGGAGCCGACGCAAAACTCCAGCGCGTGGGCCGGGCTCGCGTTGAGGTCGAGCGCCCGCTGGTAGAAATCGGGCTGATAAACCAGCCGCGGCTGACCGCGAATCGTGGGCATCGGCGGGTCGTCGGGGTGGAGTGCGAGGCGCACGCCGGCTTTCTCGGCGGTGGGCAGCACGTCGTCGAGGAAGCGCGCATAGCGCGACCAGAGTTGCTCGGGCGTCGCGCTATGCGCGGGCACCGGCGGGCGGCTGGGAGCGTCCGGATCGACGAGCATGTTCCAGACGAGGCCGGCGGGCATCGGCGCATCGTAGGGGCCCTCCATGCCGACGGACGGCGCGCCGCCGCGGGCGTATGGGCCCTTGGTGCGGCCCGCGACTCCGGCGATGGAGAAATTGTAGCCCATGATCGGGATGCCGGCTTCACCCAGATGGCGGATGAGCGTGCGGACATTCTCGATGTGGAGAGAGCGCTTTGGCCCATCGAGCAGGATGTCGTGCCAGTGCGCGGGATCGAAGTTCTCGATGGCTTCCAGTTTCAGGCCGGACGCTTCGATTGCCCGGCGCAGGTCGATGAGTTCTTCGACGCTCCACAGTTTCTCGGGATCGCCGGCGAGGCCCCAGCCCCAGTCGGTGCCGGTGGGCTGGTCGTCGGGGCCGGCATGCGCGCCGCCGCGGAAATAATCCACGAGGTGCGCGACGATGTGCGTCGCGCCCGCCTGCCGGGCGAACGCGAAGTTCTGCGGCGTGAGCATGTGCCGGTAAAGACCGAGGCCGAGGTGCATCGCGGGGCCGAGGAGGAGCGGACGGACTGAAATAGGGCTCGATGTAGGCGGGGTGCCCTCACCCCGCGGGCTTTCGCGTCGACTCGCAAGCGGGGTGGGGGCACCCCCGCCTACAACAAGGCAAGTGATGAGCGCCGCGGTCGGAGACCTTAGAATTTCACCGTCGAAAGATACTTCAGGCTTTGCGGGATCTGCTCCACGACGGTCGGGGACTCATCCTCGATGAAATAGTATTTCACGCCGGCCTTCTTGGCGGCGGCGAGGATTGCGGGCCAGTTCATCTGGCCGGTGCCGAGGGCGACGTCGTTGCGCACATCGGTCTTGCCGCTGAGGTCGCCAGTCGCGACGCCCTTCTTGAGATCCTTCAGGTGGATCAATTTCCAGCGGTCGGGATATTTGTTGAGCAGCTTCACCGGATCGTGGCCGGGGAAGACGACCCAGAGGATGTCCATCTGGAAGCTCACGAGCTTCGGATCGGTTTCCTTGATCATGAGGTCCATCAACGTGCCGTCGGCGTGCGGGTAAAACTCGAAGCCGTGCGCGTGGTAGAAGAACTTGATCCCCTGTGCGGCGAGGACGCCACCGGCCTTGTTGAACACCGCGATGATCTCGCGGGTCTGCTTTTCGTCGAGCGGGGCCTTGTGATCGGCCCAGGCGCAGCCGGCGAACTCGAGGCCCAGGGCCTTGGCCTCGGCGGCGACCTTCTCGGGCTCATCCTTGAAGCGCTTGTAGGGGAAGTGACCGCTCACAGCCTTGATGCCGCGATCGGCGAGGAGCTTGAGCAGCTGATCGGGCGGCAGGTTGTAGGTGCCGGCGAGCTCGGCGTATTTGAGGCCGAAGCCCTTCACGGTATCGAGCGTCTTGGGCACGCCGCCGGCGGCGAATTGCGCCCGCAGCGAATACAGCTGGAGCCCGACCGGGCCCTTGAACGAAGGGCCGATGCCGGCATCCGCAGCGCGCGCGGGCGCGAAGGCCAGCGCCAGCGCGGAGAAAAGGAGAGCGGGACGGAGGAGTGATTTCATGGGTTAAAGCGATCGGGGTTGGGTGACCGGGGAAGCGAGGAAGCCGTGCCTGCGAGTGGGCGTCGAGCGCGAAGCGCGTGGCGGTGTTTTCCGTTTGCCCCGGTGAAACAATCCCGCCCGGTTGAACGCATGAACCTTGGCCGAACCCTGTTTCTCGTGGCGCTGGGAGTGGGACTGACGGGCGGATCTCCACCGCCGGCCGCGGCGGCCGAGGTGACGCTCACGCGTGCAGAAGACCGCGTGCGCGTGGAGATCGGCGGACGGTTGTTCACCGAGTATGTCTTCAAGGGCGCCTACCGGCCCTACTGTCATCCGGTGCTCGCCGCGGATGGGACCGGCCTCACTCGCGATTTCCCGATGAAGCAGAACACGGGCGAGGACGTGAACCATCCCCACCACCGCTCGCTCTGGTTTGCGCACAGCGATGTGAACGGCGTCGATTTTTGGAATCAGGACAATGTGGGCAGCCCGCGGCCCAAGGGGAAAATCATCCACGACACACTCATCGAAGCGACGGGCGGAAAAGATGCGGGCGTGATCCGCGCGACAAACAAGTGGGAGGCGCCGGATGACCGCGTGTTCTGCACCGACGAGCGAACGATTCGTTTCAGCGGGAGTGGCGACGACCGTATCATGGATTTCGAGATCACGCTGCGCGCACCCGCGGATGCGCCGGTCAGGCTGGGCGACAACAAGGACGGCGGCATGGCCGTGCGCGTGGCGCAGTGGATGAATCTGCCGCGGCCGCCGGGTCCGGGCCGCGGCTACACGGGCGGGCAGGGCCGCATCGTCACCGCCAAGGGCGACCGCGGCGAGATGGCGTGGGGCAAGCGCGGCGAATGGTGCGACTACCACGCGGAGCACAAAGGCAAGACCTACGGCATCGCGATCTTTGATCACCCGCGGAACCTGCGGCATCCCACGTGGTGGCACGCGCGCAACTACGGTGTGTTTTCCGCGAATCCGCTCGGGCAAAAAGATTTCGAGGTCGCAGCCCGGCACCCGCCGGGCAAGGGCGACTACACGATTCCCGCCGGCGGCAGCCTCACGCTGCGCTACCGGCTGATTTTCCACATGGGCGACGAAAAGGCCGCGCGATTGGCGGAGCGCTATGCGGATTATGCGGCAGGGAAATAGCCCGGGCCGTGGCCGCCGCGAGTGCCTAAAATAGGCCTGTCATTCTGAGCGGAGCGAAGAATCCAGTTGGATCTGCGCGGCGTTTTCCAAGCGAGGGAACCTCCTGCTGGATTCTTCGTTGCGCTCAGAATGACAAACGAGAAGCCCCCTTTCGGCCACCTTCTCAA
>JANOCA010000486.1:0-6296 GCA_031411915.1 Opitutaceae bacterium | reverse complement strand
GCGGCCGACTTCCCGCCGCCGCGGACGTTCACCAAGGAGAACTACCGCGCCACCTACCAGGACCCGAAGGACGACTGGGGCCGCCACGGCGGCATCCTCCGCGCCAACCCCGACGGCACCGCCCTCGAGATCGTCTCGCGCGGCTTCCGCAACCCGTGGGACATCGCGTTCGACGACGCCTTCAACTGGCTCGGCACCGACAACGACCAGAGCGACGGCGACCGCATCTTCATGCCGTTCTTCGGCGCCGATTTCGGCTGGGCGCACGCGTGGAGCCCGCACTGGACCGGTCACGGCCACCTGCCCACCGTGCCGATCAGCGGGCCGGTCTTCACGGGGTCGGGCACGGGAATCGTGTTCGCCGATACGCTCGGCTGGCCCGCCGCGCAACGCGGCGTATGGTTCATCAACGACTTTCTTCACCGCACCGTTTACCTCTACCGCCCGCGCTGGGACGGCGCGCTGCTCCAGCCCGCCGGCGGCAAATGGGAACCGTGGCTGCGGGCCGGGGACGCGCTGTTCAATCCGGTCGACATTGAGCATGCCCCCGACGGCTCGCTCCTGATCACGGGCTGGGGCAAATCCCTCGGCGCCGAGTTCCGCGATGGCCAGCAGACCAACGAGGGCCGCCTGTTCCGCGTGCGGCCCGCCTCGTTTGCCGTGTCGGTCCCGACTTTTCCGTCCGCCACGAGTGCGCTCTCCCAACTCACCCTTGCGCTCGGCTCTGCGATCCCGGCGGTCCGCACTGAAGCGGCCGAGGAACTTCTCCGCCGCGGGCCGCCGGCCCGCCGCGAACTCACCGCCCTGCTCGCTCAGAACAATCTCCCCACCGCGCAGGAGACTTGGGCGCTCTGGACCCTCGGGCGTCTCGCACCCGCGGACTCCAGCCTCGATGCTTGGTTCGCCACGACCGGCGCCGCGCTTTCCGCCAACGCCCGCATCCAATCGCTCCGCATCGTCGCCCACCGACTCCGCGAATCGCGCCGTGCCGACGCCCTGCCGACCTTCGTCGCCGCCGCGCTCCGCGACTCGGAACCGCGCGTGCGCTTCGCCGCGCTGCAAGCCATCGCGCAGGCCCCGCGCCCCGCGTTGCTCGACCCCGTGCTCGCCACCGCCGCGGCCGAGACCGATCGCGTTTCCTTTTACGCCGCGTGGCACGCAATCATCACCCTCGCGACACCCGACACATTGCGCGAAAAACTCCGCGATCCCCGCGGCGGTGTCCGCCGCGCGGCCTTCCTCGCCCTCGCCGATCGCGGAGCGCTCGACGAGCCGCTCGTCCGCGCACATCTCGCCGACGCCGACCGCGACACCGCCGCTCTCGCCGGCCTCTGGCTCGCCCGCCGTGACGGCAACCCGCTTCTCGACATCTCGCCCTTGCCCGGCGATTTCGTCGGCACCGTGCGTGTGAAAATCGTCCCCGGCCTCAAGCCCGCAGTCGTGCGTTTCACGACCGACGGCACCGAGCCCCAGTTCGCCAAAGGTGAGGAAGGCGCGCGGCTCGCCTTCACGGAAACCACCACGCTCAAGGCCGCGCTCTTCGTCAACGGCCAGAAGGTCGGCAACACGTTCAGCGGCGTCTACCGCAAGCTCACGCCGCTTCCGCCGCCCGCCGCGATTACGCTCACTCCGCCCGCGATGCCCGTCACGGTGGCGCAAGTGCTCGCCGCGCTGCCTGCCGCCGATGTCGCGCGCGGCCGCGCGATTTTTCACGCCGCCGGCTGCATCGCGTGCCATCGCGTCGGCGCGGAGGGCGGCGCGTTCGGCCCCGAGCTCACCGGTCTCGGCGCGCGCGGCAACGTCGAGCGCATCATCCGCTCCCTCCTCGAGCCCAGCGCGGAGATCGTCGAGGGCTTCGCGCTGCACACCTACACGCTGCGCGACGGCAAGACCTATGCCGGCCGCATCCTCGAGGAAGGCCAGAGCAATTTTTCCATCATCCAGCCCGACGGCCAGGCCGCCACCCTCGTCCGCACCGAGATTGCAAGCCAGGCGACATCGCCGGTTTCCTCGATGCCACCTTACGACCGCACGATGTCCGCCGCTGAAGCCGCCGCGCTGATCGGGTGGCTCACGAAGAACTGATTTTCACCATGCCACGCCTCACCCGCCGCCAATTCATCGCCGCGACCACGGCTGCGGCCGCCGCCCCGTCGGTCGTTTCCTCCGCCTCCGCCACGGCCACCGGCCGCATCGACTGCCAATCCCACCTCTTCGTCCCCGATCTCCTCACGCTGATGGAGAAGCGCGCCACGGATCCGCGCGTCTTCACGCGCGACGGCACGCGCTACATCCAGATGGGTGACTGGCTGCGCAAGGTTCCGCCGCTCTACACCGATGTCGCCGCCAAGCTCGCCGTGATGGATGCCGCCGGCATCGCGCTGACCGCGCTCTCGATCAACGACCCCGGCCCCGAGTGGTTCGGCGCCGACGGCCCCGCGATCGCGCAGCTCCAGAACGACTACATCGCCGGGCTCGCCCGCAAACACCCCACGCGTTTCTTCGGCCTCTGCGTCCTGCCCACGCAGGACGTCCGCGCCTCCCTCGCCGAGCTCGATCGCTGCGTGAAACAGCTCGGGATGAAAGGCTGGCTGCTTTACACGAATCTCGCCGGAAAATTCCCCGACGAACCCGAGTTCCGACCGCTCTTCGCCCGCGCCGTCGAGCTCGACATCCCGGTGCTGCTCCACCCTGCGAAGCCTATCACCACCGATCTCGTGAAGGCCTACGAGATGACGAGCACGCTCGGCAACATGTTCGACAACACCATCGCGCTCACGCGCCTCCTGATGTCGGGCATCCTCGACGAGTTTCCCAAGCTCAAGCTCGTTTGCCCGCACCTCGGCGGCACGCTCCCCTACATCGTCGGCCGCCTCGATCACCAGATCACCGTGCTCAAGCGCGGCCCGCAAAACTTGCAACGCAAGCCCAGCGACTACGTCCGCTCGATCTACATGGACATCGTCTCGCCGCTGCCCGAGGCGATGCGCTTCGCCCTGGATTTCAGCGGCCCCGACAAACTCCTCTTCTCGAGCGACCACCCGTGGGTGCAGCCCAAGGAAATCCTCGACCCGTTCCTCTCGCTCAAACTTCCCGCCGCCACCGAGCAGAAAATTCTGTCTGGCAACGCGCGAAAACTCTTCGGCGTCTGACGCTCCCTGCCATGCAACGCCGCGCCTTCCTCGTCACCACCGCCGCTGCCGCGCTCACCGCGCCGCGCGCCCTCCGCGCCGCCGCCGCGCCCGCGCGCATCCCGATCGGGTTTCTCGGCGTCACCTACTCGCACGGCCCGGCCAAGCTCGAGCTCGTCCTGAAATCTCCCGACTGGGATTTTATCGGGGTCTGCGATCCCACGCCCGCCGCCCGCCAGATCTGCGACCGGCTCGGCGCCAAAATGATCACGCAGGAGGAGCTGCTCGCGCGCGCCCGTGTCGTCGCCGTGGAGTCCGAGATTCGCGATCACGCGGAGCACGCCCTCATCGCCCTCCGCGCCGGCAAGCACCTCCATCTCGAGAAAACTCCCGTGGCGAAACTCGCCGACATGCGAGCCGTCGTCGCGCTCGCCCGCGACCGGAAGCTCCTCGTGCAAGTTGGCTTCATGTGGCGCTATCACCCGGGCTTTCAGCGCATCTTCGAAGCTGTGCGTGCGGGCTGGCTCGGCGACGTTTACCTCGTCCGCGGCTTTGTCTCGAACAACCTCAATGCCGACCGCCGCAAGGAATGGGCTGAGTTTGCGGGCGGCTCGATGTTCGAGCTCGGCTCGCACCTCATTGACGCGGCCGTGCGCCTGCTCGGAAAACCCAAGAGCGTGACGCCCTTTGTCGCGCGCCACGGCTCGTTCGAGGACACCCTCCGCGACAACAACCTCGCCGTTCTCGACTACGACCGCGCCCGCGCCGTCATCTTCAACACCGCGCTCCAAGCCGGCGGCACCCCGCAGCGTTCGTTCGAGGTCCTCGGCACCAAGGGCACCGCCACGCTCACCCCCATCGAGCCCGGCAAACTCACCTTTGATCTCACCGCCGCGGCCGGCCCATACAAAAAGGGCGCACAGGATGTCCCTCTCCCGCCCTACAAGCGCTACGTCGATGACTTCGCCGAACTCGCCGCCGCGGTCCGCGGCGAGAAACCGCTCACCGCCTCCCTCGACGACGAACTCCTCGTCGCCGAAACCGTCCTCCGCGCCAGCGGCATGGCGTGACTCGCTCTCCCATGCACCTTCGATCCCTCCCTTTCTTCGCATCTCTCGCGTTCCTCTCATCTCTCGCCACCGCCGCGCCCGCCCCCGAGGTCAACTTCACGCGCTCCGCCGATCGCATTCGCATCGAGATCGGCGGCGCGCATTTCTCGGACTACCGCCACACCGGCTGGGCCAAGCCCTGCCTGTATCCGATCCTCGATGCCGACGGGACGAGCTACACCCGCGACTATCCCTTCTCCCAAAACCCCGCCGAGGTCCCCGACCACGACTGGCACCGCGGCGTGTGGTTCGCCCACGGCCTCGTCAACGGCCACGACCTCTGGCGCGAGTTGCCCGAGCGCAAGACCGGCCGCGTCGTCCTCGACGCCGTCCTCGAAACCCGCAGCGGCCCCGTCGGCGTCCTCCGCCTCCGCCACCTCTGGCAGACGCACGACGGCAGGACTCTGCTGAGCGACGAGACGACCCTTCGCATCCAACGCACAGCCGCTGGCACGCTGCTCGACTACGACGTGAAGCTCCGCGCCACGCATGGCGCCGTGACCCTCGGCGACACCGAAGAGGGCACGATGGCCGTCCGCATCAACGAGCACCTCCGCGTCACGCACGGCAAAAACAAGGAGAAGCGCCCCGGCACCGGCCGCCTCGTCAACTCCGCCGGCAGCACCGGAATCCCCGTCTGGGGGCAGCGCGCCGCGTGGTGCGCCGCCTCCGGCGCCCTCGCCGACGGTCGCGTGATCGGCGTCGCGTTGTTCGATCACCCGCAGAACGTCTCGCATCCGACGTGGTGGCACTCGCGCGACTACGGCCTCCTCTCCGCGAATCCGTTTGGCAAACACGACTTCGAGAAACTCAAGGACCAGCCCGACGCCGGCACGCGCGTTATCCCCGCCGGGGGCGAGCTCCGCCTCCGCTACCGCCTTGTCTTCCACCGCGGCGACGAAAAGGCTGCCAACCTCCCCGCTCTTTTCGCCGCTTACGCTGCCGAAAAGTGAGCCCACCTCCGACCGATGCGTGCCTTTCTTCGTGTCCTGCTGTCGCTCTCGTTCTTGTCATCGGTTACGGCGCTGGCCCAGCCCGCGCCCAACTCCCCTCCTCCGAACATCATCTACATCATGGCCGACGACCTCGGCCCCGGTGACATCGGGCCCTTCGGGCAGAAAAAGATCCGCACGCCCCACCTCGAGCGCCTCGCCGCCGCGGGCACGTGCTTCGATCACTTTTATGCAGGCGCCTCCGTCTGCACGCCCACGCGCAGTGTGCTCATGACCGGCCAACACCTCGGCCACACGCCGCTCCGCGGCAACCACGGCAAGGCCGGACTCTCGCGCGTGCCGCTTCCTGCGGCCACCGTTACGGTCGCCGAGGTCCTCCAATCCGCCGGCTACGCCACCGCCCTCTCCGGCAAGTGGGGCCTCGGCGAGCCCGGCACCGAGGGCATTCCGAATCGGCAAGGCTTCGAGAGCTTCCTCGGCTACCTCAACAACGACCTGGCCGAATTCCACCACCCCGAGAAAATCTGGAGAAACGAGACCGAGATTTCTCTGCCCGGCAACGCGGGCGGAAAGCGCGGCAGCTACTCCAGCGATTTTCTGACCGACGAGGCGGTCGACTTTATCGCCGCGAATCGGACGCGCCCATTTTTCCTCTACCTCGCCTACATCGCGCCGCACGCGCAACTCGATGCACCCGGTGACGCCGTCGCCGAATATCTCGGAAAATTTCCCGAGCCGGCCCCCGACGCCCCGCCGACCAACGGCAGCGGGAAAAACCAGCACCCCGCCCCGCTCGCCGCCTACGCCGCAATGGTCACGCGCCTCGATCGCGGCGTGGGCCGCGTGCTCGACCAGCTCCGCGACCTCGGCCTCGAGGAAAACACCGTGGTCTTCTTCTGCTCCGACAACGGCGCGCCCGACCGCGCCGGCATCCCGCAGTTCTTCGGCAGCACCCGCGGCCTGCGCGGCTTCAAGGGCTCCCTCTGGGAAGGCGGCATCCGCGCGCCGATGATCGTGCGCTGGCCCGGCAAGATCCCCGCCGGCAAGCGCAGCGACTATGCGTGGGGCGGCTGGGATTTCCTGCCCACCGCGGCCGCCCTCGC
>JANOCA010000485.1:0-15962 GCA_031411915.1 Opitutaceae bacterium | reverse complement strand
CCACTCGCCGTTTGGTCCTGGTCCGCAGGGCATCCACACGTGGCGAAGAACAAATGTCCCATCACGGCCGAAATCGATCGTGAGCGCTTCATTGAAGCCTCCCTTCGTCATGGCGTAATGCCCCGCCGGAGGATTCGGCGTCGAATCAACCACGCTACAGCCTCCGGCGACCGCGGCGAAAATCGCCCATATCAAAGCGACCGGTCTCATCTTTGTTCGAGGGACATCATGAACCGACACCCTTGCTTAGGGGCTACCTCACCCGCCCCACCCCAAACTGATCCCCCGTCCTCACGGGCTTGCCGCCGGTGAAGTGGATTTCGACGAGTTTCTCGCTCTCGGCGATGGAGCCGGTCTCGGTCTTCAGCGTCGCGACGATTTTGCGCGTCGCCACGTCGATGACTTCGCCGGTCGAGGGGTAGGCATACTTGCCGTCGAGGCTGAACGTGATCCAGCCCGGGTCGTCGCGGACCTCGATGCTCGCGACTTGCTTCGGTGGCATCACAGTGGCGTCGAAGACGTGCATGCGCTGGTTCGCGGCGTCGCAGACCCAGAGTTCCTTCTCGTCGGGCGTGAGGCCGACGCCGTGGCTCGGGCAGCCGTGGCGCTTGGGCACGCCTTGCTTGAAGCCCGACACCTCGACGCGGTGCAGTATTTTGCCCGTCGTGATGTCGCCCACCTCGAAGCCGAGCAGGCCGTTGACGTTGACGAACGCGAGCGTCTGCCGGCCGTTCACCGTGAAGGGCCGGATACCCGAGCTAAACGGGCCGACTTTTTTCACGATGGTGTGCGTCGCGGTGTCAGCCACGTGCAGCAGCGGCGAACCGATGCCGGCCATGTAAACCTGCCGGCCGTCGAGGCCGAAGACCGTGTTGTGCGCGCGCGGGATCGGCTCGAGGCGCTTGATGACGTCGCCGGTCATCGCATCGACGACGTGCCAGTGCTCCTTCTCCAGCGAGGGGAGATACATGATCTTGCCGTCGGGCGAGAGCGACATGCGATCGCAGCCGCCCTCGTAGGCTTTTTCCCAGAGGATTTTGTCGGTGAGCAGATCGAAGCAGGTGAGGAAGCGCAGCGTGCTCACGTAGAGCCGCTGCGTGACGGCGTTGGCGACGACGCCTTTCACGTTGAGCGGCTTGCCGTCGTCGGGATGGAGCCCGCGCGCGGGTATGCGCCGCACGAGCGCGTGGCCGCGATCGATGTCGTAGACGAGCACACCGTGGCCGCCGCGTTCGAGGTAGTTGCGGATGCCGGGGACGGCGGCGTAGAGGAAGCGGCCGTCGGCGGGCTTCGGTGCGGTCGCAGCGCGAGCAAGCGGCCCGGTGCAAAGCGTGGCGATGGCGGCGGTGCGGAGGAACTGGCGGCGGGAGGCGGGGAGCGGGGTTTTCATGGGGGAAGAGAAAACGTGAAAGTTAGTTTTTCATTCTGAGCGCAGCCAAGAATCCACGGCTTCGAAAACTCAAGGTGTCCGCATGCGTGGATTCTTCGCTGCGCTCAGAATGACAAATAGGAATCAGGCCGGATACTCCCAGCCCTTGCGATACTCGCGGCGGAGGAGCTTGTTCGCCGCGGCGTCGCCGACGATCTGTTCCTTCGCGCCGTCCCACTCGATCGCGCGGCCGGTGCGCAGGCTGATCATGCCGAGGTAGGAGCACACGCTCGCACGGTGGCCCTCCTCGATGTCGCAGATGGGGCGGCGGCCGGTCTTGATGCAGTCGAGCAGGTCGGCCCAGAGCTCGCGGATGTTCTGGCCGTCGGGTTGGTTGAGCTTCGCCTCCTCGCGGATCGGCGCGCCGCCATCGCTGGGATAAAAAGTCCAGCCGCCCTTGTGGCCGAGCTGCATCGTGCCCTTGGTGCCGTAGAGATAGGCGCCGGCGGCCTCGCCCTTCTCGGCGTGATTGCCGCCAAAGGTGCGCGACTCCCACGTCATCGTAAACTGCTCGAACGCGAACTGCGCGACCTGGTGATCCGGCGCATCGCCAGTTTGCTCGTTCGGCGTGGAGACGGGCGCGCCCTTGACCGGACGGCCCCCGGTGGAGAACACGCGGCGCGGGGCTTTCTCGTCGGTAATCCACAGCACCTGATCAAACCAATGCACGCCGATGTCGCCGAGGTGACCGTTGGCGTAGTCGAGATACATGCGGAAGCCGCGCGGGTGGATGCCGCGGTTGTCGGCGTTGCCGTTGAAGGGCCGCAGCGGCGCGGGGCCGCACCACATGTCCCAGTCGAGTCCGGGCGGCACCGGCACGGTGGGCAGCGGCTGCTCGGGGCCCGTGCCGCTGAGATTGAGGTGGCAACGAATCATGCCGACCTTGCCGGCCTTGCCGGCGCGGATGAAGTCGCGCGCGTTCACCAAGTGCGGCGCGAGGCGGCGGTGCGTGCCGACCTGCACGACACGGTTCGCGGCGCGCGCGGCGCGGACCATCGCCTGGCTCTCGCCGATGGTGTGCGCAGTGGGCTTCTCGACGAAAACATGCGCGCCCGCCTTCACCGCCGCGATGGTCGGCAGCGCGTGCCAGTGATCGGGCGTCGCGACGATCACGATCTCGGGTTTTTCCTTCGCGAGGAGCTCGCGGTAGTCGCGGTATTTCCGGGGCTGGTCGCCGCTGAGCTTGGTGATCTTCTCGACCGTCGGATCGAGCGCGCGTTGGTCGACATCGCAGACGCCCACGATCTCGCACTGGCCGCTGGCCATCGCCTCGCCGACGATGTTGCCACCCCACCAGCCGGCGCCGATGAGGGCGGTGCGGTATTTTTTCCCAGCCTTGTCGGCGCCGCGAATCGAGAACGGCAGCGCGGCGAACGAACCCGCGGCGGCGGCGCTGTGCAAGAATGTCCGGCGATTCATGGGGCGAGCGGGGCTTGGTTTTTGACGCGATGACCGAACATCTCGCGCAACGAACTCCAAGCCTTGCGCAGCCCGGCGGGCTTCACGCCGCCGAGCGCATAGACGCGGACGAGCTTCTCCTCATGCCCGCGGTAGCGTGGCGGCAGGGTGAAAAGCGTGCGCTCCTGCGCATCCATGATGTCCGAGAAAAACGCCCCGTGCCCCACCGCGAGCGCGCGGCCTTCGCCGGGCACGGCCGCCGTGCGCGGCCCGAGCACGAGCCACGGGCGGTAGGAAAACTCGAGGCCGCCGCCCGCCTTCTTGGCGAGCCGGCCATAGCTGCGGATCGGCACGCCGGGCAGATCGCCGCCGGCAAACATCGCGTTGTCATCTTCCGCCGGCGTGAAGCGGTTACAGCGGCGCGTGACAAACTCCCACGAGAAAATCCCGCCGAAGATCGTCAGCCGGAACGCCCACCCCGCCACGAAATACGCGATGACGATCACGACGAGCGAGAGCCCCGCGCTGATCCACGGATCGAGCGTCGCGGTGAGCGTGATGAGGCCCAGCAGCGCGGTGCGCGCGCCCTTGAGCGCCGCATCGATCGCGCCCCACGGGCTGAGGAGGATGAGCACGTTGATCGCATGCGAGGCGAGCCACACGATGCAGAACACCGCGACGCCGAAGGGCACGGTGAGGATATTGAGCAACGACGAGGCGTCGAAGGCCGCGAGGTGGATCGTCGCGAGCCCGGTCGAGGCCATCTCCGGCATCAAGGCCGAGGTCTTGCCGCCGAAAATCACGCCCGTGATTGTCTCCATCGTGAGCGGCACGACGGCGCCGGCGGCGACGAGGCCGCTGAATTTGTTCTCCATGGTCTCGAGCACATCGAGCGGCTTCTTCAGGCCGGGCGGCACGATGGTGCCGAGCGTGTCCTTGAGCGCGCAGATGCCCACGATGAGCAGCGCCGGCAGCCAGAACTTCACCTGCGCGAACCACGGCAGCTTGGCGCGTTCCGCGTCATTGCCCGCCGCCCACCATTTATAGGCGCCGAAACCCGCCGTGCCGAGCAACGGCGAGATCGCGATGCCCGTGACGGTGGAAATCGCGGAGGCGATCGGCCCGGCGGGTGACTTGTCGGCCGGTGCTGGGGCCGGCGCAGGCGCGGCGGCCGTGGCCGCGGCGATCGCGAAGGGCGCAAGGATCACGAGGGCCAGCGACACGAGGAGCGCGAACGGGGCGAGTCGTTTCATCCGCGCGATGTTGGGACCGCCGCCGCGCGCGGCGCAATCTTTTGCTCGCCGGCGGGCCTGCCCGACCGGTTTTCCGGTTTGGTTTCACAACCGTAGGTCAGCTCGGTTGCGAGCGCGGTTGGGCGCGCGCAAGCGCGCTGGCCTACAGGGAGACGATTTGAGCGCTCAAACCGAAAAGCCGTGTGGCCTGCCCGACCGGCCACCAGAGAAACATTGCCGCTTATCCTGCGTCCCACTGGGCTATGAAATTCATGTGGGATAACGTTTCGTTACTTTTCGCCGGTTGCGCGGGCCTGCCCGAGACCGCACGATAAGCTCGGCGTTAGGCAAAACCCGCGCCACCCGATGTCGTCTCCGTTGGCACAACCTCAGATTCGCCGCTGGTCTTTGATCGGCTGGGCTTTGCTCGCGCTGGTCCCGATCGTCTACGTCGCGGCGACAGTCGTGCCGGCGAGCCGCAACATCGCCTTCTGGGACGAGATCGACACGGCGATCGATTTCATCATCCGGCTTGATGCCGGCGCGGGCTGGCGCGAAGTGCTGGAGCGGCTCTTCGCGGTGAACAACGAGCACCGCATGGTCACGAGCCGGCTGATGTTTGCCGCAAGCTACTGGCTCACAGGCACGGTGAATTTCCATGTGATCAGCGCGATCGGGAACCTGTGCCTCGTCGGCACGTGCGTGATTTTGGTCGCGGCCCAGGCCGATTGGCCGCGCCGCGTGCGGATGGGCGTGGTGCTGGCGTTCCTGATGTTCCAACTGGAGCACTTCGAGAATCTCCTCTGGTCGGGCGCCTCCATCGATCACTTCCAAGTCGTGACGCTCGCGGTCGGCGCGCTCGCGGCGCTGGCGCACGGCACGCCGCGCGGCGTGGCCTTGGGCGCGGCGCTGGCGCTGCTGGCGACGTTCACCCTCGCTCATGGGGTCGTGGTGTGGCCCGTGGGCGCGCTGCTGCTGTGGCAACAGCGCCGCCGCGCGCATTTCCTGGCATGGCTCGGCTGCGCGGGGGCCGCTGCGGGGCTTTTCCTGTGGGGTTTCGTTTTCAACCCCGCAAACCGCATCTCCGAGCCGGGCCTCGCGGTCATCGGGCGGGTGATTCGCTACTGGCTCTCCTTGCTGGGCGCGCCGCTGGCGCTCGGCCACACCGCTTGGGCGCCCCTGCCCGGCGCGGTGCTGCTCATCGGCCTCGCGTGGATGGCGATGCGCGGAGCGGTCCGGCGTCAGCCGCTCGCCTTCTTCGCGGCGATCTACGCGATCGCGGCCCTCGGGCTTGTGGCCTATGGGCGCTCCGCCATCGCCGGGCCGGAGATCAACTCGCGCTACATGGTGCTCGGCGCGCTCGCGTGGGCGCTGCTCGTTGGCCTGGCGCTTGACCGTTATTCAAACCCGCGCCGCCCGCTGCGGCTGCTCGCGGCGGCGGCGCCCGCGCTGGCGGCCTTCGCCGTGTGCGCCAACCTCCGCTACGCACCCAAGGCGGAGACTTTCGTGACCATGCGCGACCGCGCGGCGAGCCGTTTCGCACAATACGGCGAGGATGGCCACGGCATCTCCAACATGCATCCGCGCGCGGGCCATGCGGCCGCCCTGCTGAAGCTCGCGGAGCAACGCGGCGTGTATGAGCTGCCGGACCTCTCGCGGCGGGTGGAGTTCACGCACATCACGCCGGAACCGCGCATCATCCACCACCTCGACGATCTGATCGTGAACGACAAGGCGATCACCGCGGGCGGCTGGGCCATGCTCCCGGGCCGCTTCTCACGCCGCGGCCAAGTCTATCTGGTGCTGCGTTCGCGGCAATCGACGCTTTTTTTCTCGACGGTCACGCTGCCGCGCGCCGATGTCGCCGCCTCCTACAAGCAGCCTGGCTGGCGGCTGGCGGGATTCCGGGCCGTGGTCGAGCGCGAGCATTTGCCGGCGGAGGATTTCGAGATTGGGGTGTTGATTAAGGAGGGCGAAAGGGCGCTGCTGTCGATGACGTCCAACCGTCTGCTCCTGGCCGCCGGGCGAGAGGCCCGCGCGGAGCGGGCCAGCGCCCAATAATTTTCACCCCCAATGCTGCCCGATCTGCGCCCGTCCGGGCAAATCCTGCGCGACTTCGCCGCCACATGCCGCGGGCTGCTCGCGGCGGAATGGCATCGACCCCGGCGCGCCGCGCTTACGCTCGCCCTGCTGGCCGCGCTCGTGCCCATCAGTTACACGCTGCTGTGCGCCTCCGAGGCCTGGCGCAATGTCGCCTACTGGGACGAGATCAGCACGGCGGTCGCCATGTTGCTGCGGCTCGATGCGGGGGCGTCGTTCCGTGATTTCATCGGCGAGCTTTTCGCCGTGTCCAACGAGCACCGCATGGTGACCAGCCGGCTGATCTATGCCGCCAGCTACTGGCTGACCGGCACGGTGAATTTCACGGCGATCGGCGTCATCGGCGTATCCACCATCGTGCTTCTGTTCACGGCGCTGGTGGTGACCGCCGGCGACACCGCCCGGCGCGTGCGCCTGGCGGTGCTGCTCGGCGGCCTGATGTTCCAGCTCGAGCACTTCGAGAATTTCTTCTGGTCGGGCGCGTCCATCGATCACTTCCAGGTCGTGCTGCTCGCCGCGCTCGCCGTCATCGGCGCCGCCCGGGGCACAACGCTCGGCATCGCGGGCGGCGCGGTGTGCGCGCTGCTGGCGACGTTCACGCTCGCGCACGGGACGCTCGCATGGCCGGCCGGCGCCTTGGCGCTGTGGCTGCGGGGAGAGCGCCGGGCCTTCGCCGTCTGGTGCGTGCTCACGGCCCTGACGGCCACCGCATTTCTGGCGGGTTTCCAGGTCAACGCCTCGCAGTCTTTCGCCGCCTTATCCGTCGAGGGCATCCTCGATGTCGCGACCTACTGGCTGCGCCTGCTCGGCGCCGTGCCCGCGCTCGACTATGGTCCGCTCGAGCCGGTGCAGGGCGCGATCCTCCTGGCGCTGATCTACAAGGCCATCCGGGGCGGCGCGGCGCGGCGCGAACCCATCGCCCTGCCGTTGGTGTTGTTTGCCGTGGTGGCGATGGCGCTCATTGCGATCGGCCGCACCGCCGAATCCGGCGGAATCCTGTCGTCGCGTTATTACGTGCTCGGCGCGCTGGCCTGGGCGCTGACGTTGCACATGCTCCTCACGCGCCACTCCCACCCGCGCGCCCCGCTCCGCCTCATCCTAATCGCGGTGCCCGTGCTCGCGGGCTTCAACGTCGCCGCCAACACGGTCTTCGCGGACAAGGCCGACTCTTGGGTCGAGTCCCGCGACCGGGCCGCGAGCCGCTACAAGCGGCACGGCGTCGACGGCATGGGGCCGTTCACCCTCTTTCCGATTCCATCGCACTCGTCCGCCATTCTCGCCGCCGCAGAGCGGACTGGCGTCTACCGGATGGGGTCGATTTGCCGGCCCATCGCCTTCCCGGCGCAGCCCCAGGAGACCACGCAACTGCTCTACTATGTCGAAAAACTCGAGGTGGACCGGCAGGCCGTTTATGTCGAGGGCTGGGCGGCCTTTCGTGGCCGGGAGTCGGAGCCAGGCCAAATCCACCTGGTGCTCAAGTCACCCACCCAGACCCTCGCGTTCACCACGGTCACCATGTCGCGGGACGATGTCGCCAAGGCGCACACCCCGGAGCCTTGGCTGAAGAGCGGCTTTCGTTTCGTGCGTCGCCGGGAACGGTTGCCAGCCGGCGAGTATCAGATCGGGTTTCTCGTCATCGACGGCGGCAAGACCGAGTTCACCATGACCGCGCATCGCGTCGTGCTTATCGGCGAGGGCGAGGCGAAGCTCGCCATCGTCGACTGAACACCGTTGGCTGGCCGCGATGCCGACCAAGGCCGAGCTCCAGCGCCTGCGCTCCCTGCGCGACAAGAAAACCCGCGAAACGCTCGGGCTTTTCGTGGTCGAGGGCGAGAAGGTCGTCGGCGAGCTGATCGCGGCGGGGTATCCGTTCGAGGAAATCTACACGACCAGTAGGGCGGGCTTCAGCCCGCCTTTGGAAAGCCTACAAACGGAAAGGCGGGCGGGAGCCGGCCCTACCCGCCCGGCGTCGCGCGTGATTGAAATCACCGCCGCCGAAATGGCGCGCGTGAGCCACTTCCCCACGCCCTCCACCGTCCTCGCCGTCGGCAAAATCGTCCGCACCCCACTCGCCGCCGGCACGCTCAACCGCGGCCTCACCCTCGCCCTCGACGGGGTGCAGGATCCCGGGAACGTCGGCACCCTGCTCCGCATCGCCGATTGGTTCGCGCTTGATCGCGTGGTGCTCTCGCCGGACTGCGCGGACCTGTTTCACCAAAAGACCATCAACGCCAGCATGGGGTCGTTCGCCCGCGTGCGCGCGCACACGGCCGATCTCGCGGCGGCGCTGGGCGGCGCCGACCCCGCCACACCCATCCTCGGCTGCGATCTCGCGGGCGACAGCGTTCACGCTCTGCCTCCCCTGCGCGACGCCATCATCGTGATCGGCAGCGAGGGCCGCGGGCTCTCGCCGGCCGTGGCCGCGCGTGTGACGCGCCGCGTGACCATCCCTCGCCACGGCGGCGCCGAGTCGCTCAACGCCGCCGTCGCCGCGGCCATCGTGTGCGACAATCTGCGGCGTCCGCGCTGAGCCGCGCCGGAGGCGGCGCGTGTTACTACGCCGCGTCACGCCTTGCGTGCTCCCCCGGCCGACACTTACGATCGGTCTCTTCCGCAAATGAATCGCTTTTTCGCCTTTGGCGCGGCCCTGGTGGCTGCGAGCGTTTTACCCGCCCTGCCCATCCACGCCGCCGAGGCGGATGAAGACGAAAAAAAGGTCGCCACCGACCAGATCGCCCACACCGGGACCCGCCTCGCCCAGCCGGAGGTCGCGCCCGCCTCTGACGAGGCCACGCAGGCCCTCCGCCGCCTCAAGCTCCCCTCGGGGCTCGTCGCCAAGCTCTGGGCCGCCGAGCCGATGCTCGCCAACCCGGTCGCGTTCAACTTCGACGAGCGGGGCCGTATCTTCGTCGCCGAGAGCCACCGCTACGTCACCAGCGCAATCGATGTCCACGCGCACCCGTGGATCCGCGAGGATGATCTCGCAAGCCGGACCATCGAGGACCGCCTAGCGATCGTGCGGAAATATTTCGGATTCGCCGGCGAAAAGGAACTCTCGATCGAGACCGAGGTTGTCCGCCTCCTCGTTGACACCGACGGTGATGGCATCGCGGACAAAAGCCACGTCTATGCCGACGGCTTCAACTCCCCCCTCGACGGCGCAGCCTCCGGCGTGCTCGCGCGCCGCGGCCAGGTCTGGCTGACCAACATCCCGAGTCTCTGGAAATTTACCGGCGACACTCGGGCCGCGACCCGCACTGAAATCAGCCGCGGTTACGGCGTGCGCTTCCACTACAACGGCCACGACCTGCACGGCCTCGTATTGGGACCGGACGGGAAGATTTATTTCTCCAACGGCGATCGCGGCGCCACGATCAAGACCAAGGAAGGCACTGTCATCTCCTCACCCGACGAGGGCGCCGTCTTCCGCTGCAATCCCGACGGCTCGCAGCTCGAGCTCGTGATGGGCGGCCTGCGCAACCCGCAGTCTCTCGTCTTCAACGAATACGGCGACCTCTTCACTGGCGACAACGACGGCGATCAGGACGACGAGGAGCGGCTGATGCACATCGTCGAGGGCGGCGACGGCGGCTGGCGCGTCGGCTACCAGTTTCCTCCGCGCGGCCGCGGCAACCCGTGGCTCGCCGAGCGCCTGTGGCAACCGCGACACCCGGGCCAAGCCGCCTACCTGGTTCCGCCAATCTGCAACATCGAGGACGGCCCTTCCGGCATCGACTACTACCCGGGCACCGGACTCAATGCCGACTACCGCGGGCGGCTCTTTATCACGCACTTCAAGGGCGCCGTCGCGCGCAGCGGCATCGACACCTACACGCTCAAGCCCAAGGGCGCCTCGTATGAGGTCACGGACACGGAGCCGTTTCTTTCGTCGGCGCTGCCCACCGACGTGAAGTTCGGCCCCGACGGCCGCCTCTACTATTCCGACTGGGCCGAGGGCTGGACCAAGTCCAAGCGGGGCCGCATCTACGCCATCTCGGATCCGAAGCGCGAAAACGATCCACTGATCAAGGAAACGAAGGCTCTCATCGGCGGCGACTGGACCAGGCGCACCGCCAATGAACTCGCCAAGCTCCTCGCGCACCCCGATTGGCGCGTGCGCCTCGAGGCGCAGTTCACCCTCGCCGAGCGCGGCGCCGCAAGCATCACGACGCTCGCCAAGGTCGCCACCACGACGAGCGCCCACGCCCTCGCCCGCCGCCACGCGGTCTGGGGCCTCGGCCAGCTCGCCGCGAGCGACAAGGCCGCGCTCGCGCCCGTGCGCACGCTCCTCCGCGACAGCGACAGCGAGGTCCGCGCGCAAGCCCTCAAGGTTCTCGGCGACGCCCGCCTCGCGTCCGATGGCGATTCATTCATCGTTGCGCTCACAAATGCGAACAACCGCGTGATGTTCTTCGCCGCTCAGGGTCTGGCCAAGCTGGAGCACGCCGCCGCAGCGCCTGCGCTCCTCGCCACGCTCCGCGCCAACGACAACAAGGACCACACCCTCCGCCACGCCCTCGTGCTGGCTCTTGCCGCCGGCCACAACACCGCCGTCCTCTCCGCCGCCGTCACCGACAAATCACCCGCCGTGCGCCTCGGCGTGCTGCTCGCGCTGCGCCGCATCGGCCACGCCGACGCGGCCAAGTTCCTCGCCGATCCCGATCCGTTGATCGCCCGCGAGGCGGCGCTCGCGATCAACGACGCGCCCATCGCGGCCGCGTTCACCGCGCTCGCCGCGCTGCTGCCGGCAGGGGACGCGGCGCCCTCGCCGCGTATCCTCGCCGACGAGCCGGTCGGCCTCCGCGCCATCAACGCCCACTTCCGCCTCGGCGCGCCCGCCAACGCCGCGGTTCTCGCCCAGTTCGCCGCGCGCGCCGACGTCTCCGCCGCGCTCCGCGCCGAGGCCCTCGCCCAGCTCGCGCTCTGGCCCAAGCCCCCGCAGCGCGACCGCCTCGTGGGCGTCTTTCGCCCCCTCGCGCCCGCCGCCCGCGACCGTGCGGTCGCCGCCGACGCCCTGCGCCCGCACCTCGCCGGCCTGCTCGCCGCCAGTTCACCCGCCGCCGTGCAGACCGCCACGCTCGCCGCCATGCAGGCCCTCGAAATCGCGGGCGCGACCGAGGCTCTTTTCGCCACGGTTAAAAACGACGCGCTGCCCGCCGAGACCCGCGCCGCCGCCCTCGTCACGCTCGACAAGATCAAGGACGCCCGCCTCGGCGAAGCCGTCGCGTTTGCGAGCGCCTCGGCGGCCTCCGCGCTGCGCGTCGCCGCGCTGCCCATTGCGGCCCGGCTCTCGCCCGAGACCGCTGCACCCGCCATCGCGAACCTCGCAGCCAAAGGCTCGCTCGAGGAGCAGAAGGCCGCGCTCCGCTCCCTTGGCCTTATCCGCCACCCGAGCGCCGATGCGCTGCTCGCGGAGCAGCTCAACCTGCTCGCCGCGGGCAAAATCCCCGCGCCCGTGCAGCTCGATCTGCTCAGTGCCGCTGGCCGGCGCGATAGCCCTGAGATCAAGGCTCTTCTCGAAAAACGCACCGCCACGCTCGCTGCCAGCTCGGACCCGCTCGCGCCGCACCGCGTCGCGCTCGAAGGCGGCAGCGCCAGCCGCGGCGAGCAGGTTTTCCGCAACCAGCCCGTGCTCGCCTGCATCCGCTGCCACCGCGTCGGGGGCGAAGGCGGCGACGCCGGCCCCAACCTCGCCGGCATCGGCGTGAAACAGTCGCGCGAATACCTCCTAGAGGCCATCGTGAAGCCCAACGCAAAAATCGCGCCGGGCTTCGACACCCTCGTCGTCACGCTCAAGTCCGGCGGCATCATCGCCGGCATCGTCGCCAGCGAGACCTCCAGTCTCCTCACCCTCCGCACCACCGACAACAAGACCGTTGAGGTTAAGAAGACGGACATCGCCAAGCGCGAAGGCGCGCCCAGCGGCATGCCCGAAATCTACGGCACCATCCTCACGCCTTCGGAGCTCCGCGACGTGGTCGAATACATGGCCAGCCTCCGGCCGACGAGACTACGCGATCGTCTGCCGCAGGGCATGCTGCGCGACGCCGCCGACTACCTCCTCGATCTCAAGCAGTCGCTGCCTTTCGGCGACAAGAAGAAGCCCCGCGCCCTCCGCGATCCGCCCCCGCCGCAAGTGATCATCAAGTAGGCGAGGGTTTTCGCCGCCGCCTAGCGCAGCCTCCCGGGATAGCCCGTTCGGGTGAGCCACCGCCTCGCCGCTTGCCTCGCTGCGTGGGCCGGCCCACGTTTTTTCACTCCCCGCATGAAACGTTTCCCCGCTGTCCCTGCCGCGCTGCTCGCCGCGGCCGTCCTCCATCTGCCGTTCGTCCGCGCCGCCGAGGCCGCCAGTGATGACGATGACAAGCCCGCCGCCAAGGGCGTCGTCCTCAACACCGGCACGCGCGTCGCCACGCCCGACATCGCCCCCGCCTCCGACGAGGCCGCCCGCGCCATCGCGCGCATGAAGGTCCCCGAGGGCCTCGTCGTGAAGCTCTGGGCCGCCGAGCCCATGCTCGCCAATCCCGTCGCCTTCAACTTCGACGAGCAGGGCCGCATCTTCGTCGCCGAGACCTACCGCTACCGCAGCAGCGTCTTCGATATCCGCGACTACATGTGGATGCTCGAGGACGACCTCGCGCTCCGCACCATCGAGGACCGCACCGCGATGGTGAAACGCCTCTTCGGCGCCGCCGGCGAGAAGGAGCTCGGCATCGAGGGCGAAGTCGTGCGCCTCCTGGCCGACACCGATGGCGACGGCGTCGCCGACAAAAGCTCCGTCTATGCCGATGGTTTTAACCAGCCGCTCGACGGCATTGCGTCCGGCGTGCTCGCGCGCCGCGGCAAAGTCTGGTTCACCAACATCCCAAGCGTCTGGCAGTTTTCCGGCGACACCAAGGCCGAGACCCGCACCGAGATCAGCCGAGGCTACGGCGTGCGTTTCAATTTCACCGGCCACGATCTGCACGGCCTCGCTTGGGGTCCCGACGGGAAAATCTATTTCAGCAACGGCGACCGCGGCGCCACCGTGAAGACCAAGGAGGGCGGCGTCATCTCCGTCCCCGACGAGGGCGCCGTCTTCCGCTGCAACCCCGACGGCTCGCAGCTCGAACTCGTCATGAAGGGCCTCCGCAACCCGCAGTCGCTCGTGTTCACCGAGAACGGCGACCTCCTCACCGGCGACAACGACTGCGACCAGGGCGACGAGGAGCGGCTCGTCCATGTCGTCGAGGGCGGCGACGCCGGCTGGCGCGTCGGCTACCAGTTTCCCGCCCTCGGGAAAAACAGCCCGTGGCTCGCCGGCCGCCTCTGGCAGCAGCGCCATCCCGGCCAGGCCGCCTACATCCTCCCGCCCATCTGCAACATCGAGGACGGCCCCTCCGGCATCGCCTACTATCCCGGCACCGGACTCAACGACTCCTACCGCGGCAACATTTTCATCACGCACTTCAAAGGCGCGATCGCCAGGAGCGGCATCTACACCTACACCGTGAAGCCCAAGGGTGCGTCCTACGAAATCGGCGACGCCCAGCCCTTCATGACCTCCGCGCTGCCGACCGACGTGAAGTTCGGCCCCGACGGCCGCCTCTACACCTCCGACTGGGCCGACGGCTGGCCCAAGTCCAAACGCGGCCGCATCTACGCCATCTCCGATCCGAAGCACGAAAACGATCCGCTCATCAAGGAAACGAAAGCCCTCATCGGCGGCGACTGGACAAAGCGCAGCGCCGACGAACTCGCGAAACTCCTCGCGCACGCCGACTGGCGCGTGCGGCTCGAAGCGCAGTTCACGCTCGCCGAGCGCGGCGCCGCGAGCATCGCCACCCTCGCCAAGGTCGCCACGACGACGAGCGCCAACGCCCTCGCCCGCCGCCATGCGATCTGGGGCCTCGGCCAGCTCGCCGCCAGCGACAAGTCCGCGCTCGCCCCCGCGCGCTCTCTCCTCCGCGACAGCGACACGGAAGTCCGCGCCCAAGCATTGAAGATCCTCGGCGATGCCCGCATCGCCTCCGATGCCGACGCGCTCATCGCCGCCCTCACCGATCCGAGCGATCGCGTGAAATTCTTCGCCGCGCAGGCGCTCGCGAAACTGAAGCACGCCGGCTCCGCGCCCGCCGTGCTCGCCGCGCTCCGCGCCAACGACAACGCCGACGCCACTCTTCGTCATGCCCTCGTGATGGCGCTGGTCGCCGGCAACAACACCGCCGCGCTCACGACGGCGATCGCCGACCGTTCGCCGGCCGTCCGCCTCGGCGTGCTGCTCGCGCTCCGCCGCCTCGAGAGCCCCATCGTCGCCAAGTTCCTCGCCGACTCCGATCCGCTGATCGTCCGCGAGGCCGCGCTCGCGATCAACGACGCACCGATCAACGACGCGCTCCCGGCGCTCGCTTCGCTGCTCGCCAAGCCCCTGACCGACGAGGCCCTCGGCCTCCGCGTCATCAACGCCCACTTCCGCCTCGGCCAGCCCGCGAACGCCGCAGCGCTCGCCGCGTTTGCCGCCAATTCCGCCGCGCCGGCGAACCTCCGCGCCGAGGCGCTCGCGCAGCTCGCGCTCTGGGCCAAGCCCCCGCAGCGCGACCGCCTCGTCGGCGTCTATCGCCCGCTGGCCGAGAAGACCCGCGATCGCGCGATCGCGGTCGATGCGCTGCGGCCGCTCGTCGCCGGCCTGCTGGCCGCCAACTCGCCCGCCGCGGTCCAGACCGCCACGCTAAAGGCCATGCAGGATCTCGAGGTCGCGGGTGCGACCGATGCGTTGTTCGCCGCGGTCAAAAACGACGCTCTCTCCGGCGAGAGCCGCGTCGCCGCCCTCGCCACGCTCGACAAGATCAAGGATGCGCGCCTCGGCGAGGCCGTCACGCTGGCGAGCGCCTCGTCGTCCCCGGCGCTGCGTCTCGCCGCGCTGCCTATCGCGGCGCGCCTCTCGCCCGCCACCGCCGCGCCCGTCGTCGCCAACCTTGTCGCCAAGGGCACGCCCGATGAACAGAAGGCCGCGTTCCGCTCCCTCGCCAACCTCCGCCACCCGACCACCGATCCGCTCCTCGCCGCGCAGCTTCGCGCGCTTGCCGCTGGCAAGGTCGCGCCCGCCGTGCAGCTCGACCTGCTCAACGCCGCCAGCCGCCGCAGCGACCCCGCCATCAAGGCGCTGCTCGCCGAGCGCACTGCCGCGATTGCCGCGAGCCCCGATCCGCTCGCGCCGTATCGCACGGCCCTCGAAGGCGGCAGCGTCACGCGCGGCGAGCAGATTTTCCGCAATCAGCCCGTGCTCGCGTGCATCCGCTGCCATCGCGCCGGCACCGACGGCGGCGACGCCGGCCCCAACCTCGCCGGCATCGGCGCGAAGCAGACGCGCGAGCAGCTCCTCGAGGCCATCGTGAAGCCCAACGCCAAAATCGCGCCTGGCTTCGACACCCTCGTCGTCACCCTGAAGGACGGCAACGTCGCCGCGGGCATCGTCGCCAGCGAGACCGCCACGCTCCTCACGCTCCGCAACACCGAGAACAAGCTCATCGAGGTAAAGAAGGCCGACATCGCCAAGCGCGAGGGCGCGCCCTCCGGGATGCCCGAAATCTACGGCGCCATCCTCACGCCCACGCAGCTCCGCGATGTCGTGGAATACATGGCCAGCCTGAAGGACGAGGTGAAGCGCCTCGACGAGAACAAGCCGCGCGCCCTGCGCGGGCTGCCGCCGCTGGCGAAGAGCTCGGAATGAAGGCCACCCCTTGAACAAACTGCTTTCCGAGGTGGAGCGCGTTGACCCCAACGCGCTTTCAGGAGCCACGCCATAGCCCAAGCGCGTTGGGGTC
>JANOCA010000484.1:0-20284 GCA_031411915.1 Opitutaceae bacterium | reverse complement strand
CGGCACCACGATCTTCCTCCGGGGGCCGGGCGAGCGCGGTGCGGAAGACCGGATCGCTCGTGTAGTTCGCGATCCCCTTGCCGTGGAGAAAAGGATTGTGCCCGAGATCGAGATCGGCGGGACGCCAGCCCAGAAGCCGGGTGTCGAGGGTGACCACGAGGGCGCTGTAGCCGGCCGCCTCCGCGCGGCGGATGAAACTCCGGGTGAGCTCGCGGTCACGGCTCCAGTAAAGTTGGAAGAAGCGGGTCGCGCCGCCCATGGCCTGCGCCACCGCCTCGATGGTCCGCGAAGACTGGCAGCTGAGCGTGAAAGGAATTCCCCGGGCAGCCGCGGCCCGCGCCGCCGGCAGCTCCCCCTCGGCGCAATACAGCTCATGCAGGCCGATCGGGGCGACGACGAGCGGGGCGGCGGTGGGCTGACCGTGGATGGTGGACGCGAGCGAGCGCACGGAGACGTCGGTGAGCATGCGCGGCACGATTCGCCATTGGGCGAAGTCCGCGCGATTGGCGGCCATCGTCTCCTCGTTGCCGGCGCCGCCGATGTAGGCAAATGCTTCGGGCGCGAGCACGGCGCGGGCCCGCTCGCGCAGCGCGTCGATGGAAACCGGCAGGGCGGGCGCGCCCTGTTCGCGGCCCGCCCAGTAAATTTGCATCTGATGGCTTACCCCGAAGGCGTGCGGCGGGACTTCGATGGCGGCGATGCTTGAATTCCTGATCATGAACGAGCGCGGTTCGGCCGGTTGACGGGTGGTGGATTTTCCGGGGGCCTTGCCGACCGACGGCAACGACTCGCGTCGTATCATGGGAAAAGCACTACGGATTTGATTCGGAGCGAAGGAATGCCACCAAGGCCGCAAGTTGCGAGTCCGAATAATGCGGGTGCGGCTCCATCTTGGCCGTGAGCACGAATCCTTTCGGATCGCGGATGTAACGTTTGAAGTAGTCGGAGTTGTGCGTGGCATGGGCCGCGAGCACATCGAACGGCCGGTCACTCTTGGTGCCGCCGCTGGTGCTAGGAGATCCGACCGGACCGTGGTGGCAACTGGCACAGGAGTTGATCCATAACTCACGGCCAGCGGTGGCGCGCGCGGACAGCGCGGCCCAGCGACCGGAAAAAAATCCAGCGAAAGTAGATTCATAATTTACGACCGTGACCTGCGTGACGCCCCACGGGCGTTTGTGGCCGGCATCCACTAGCCGGGCCACAGCCGGCTCCACCGCCGCGGCCACGCTGATGACGTAGGGCCCGGGGTTGAACTTGAGACCCGGCGGCGGCCATTTCTCGGGGCCCAGACCGTTAATCGCGAGGATCAGGAACGGGCGAAATTCCTTGATGAAGGTGGAGCGGTAGACGGAAAGGTAACCATCCGTGCAGCTCGCCAGAACGGTGTCGGCCTGCGCGGCTCTCGGAAGAGCGGCCCAAAAATCGGAGAGAAAAACCACGGTCACTTCCTGTTCTCCGGAGACGAATTCGCCGGTAAGTTTTAGTTTTGAGAAAGGGAGCTTCGCGAGGTCGGCCCAACGCACATAGCGCATGGCGCCCGCTGGCACACCGGTGAGCAGGCCGCTGACGGTGAGGTCAGTCGCCGACAGACGCTCCTCGTAGAGCGGGAGCGCCACCGCATTACTCGCCTGCAGTGTCGCGATCGGCGCGGTTAGTGCAGCAGCTAGAAATAGCAGCAAGCGCTGCCAGGGGAAAAAGGAAGGACAGTTCAAGGTTGGGAGGTGTGGGCCGACCGATCCGCGGCGTCATCTGTTTCGTAGGGCCTTAGGCACGCCTCCAAAAACAATGGAAGCCTGCGCCGTTTTCTTGCGGCAATGAAAAGCGGAGACCCGGGAAATTTGACGAGCTAAAAAAAGAATGGTGGCGCGAAATCGGGTTTATTCGGCGCAAGGCACATCCTTACGGTGATCGGGTGTGGGTGACAAAAACTCCATCCGATAGTGAGGATAGAGGGTGGGATGAAGTTACCGCGAGAAGTGCAGCGCCCTGCGGGCTGCCGTCGTGAGGCACGGCGGGCACGAGCGCAGGAACGTTGCGGCAAGTCGCGCAATATCCACACCCACGGAGGCGTTTTTGGCGGTGAGCGCAGGCGAGATCCCGCGAGCTCGCCCGCGGCCTCGCCCCTTGAACCCCGATTGACCAGATCACCGGAAGGATGCCGGTCAGGCCGCCTGACGCTTGTAGAGATGATGCAGACCGCCCACCTGCGGAAATTCAACTGCTGCTCCTTGTTCAGGAGTCATCACCGGCCGTGGAACCGGACTGTCTTGCGCCAACGACCTCTGTGGGGACGAGTAAGGTGGTAGTAGTCGAAGTAGTCTTTCAGAACGCTGTGAAGGTGTCGTTCTCCGATGACAATCACCTGATCCAGACATTCCCGGCGGATGGTCCCGATCAGTCTTTCGACGCATGGATTCTGCAACGGCGCGCGCGGCGCAGTGGGCTTTTCCTCGATCCCGAGGCCCGTCACGCGCTTGGTGAACTCCGCTCCGTAGATGCCATCGCGATCGCGCAGCAGATATTTCGGCGGCGTTTCGAAAGGGAACGCGTTGACGATTTGCTGCCCGGCCCACGCTGCCGAAGGAGCCTCGGTGACCGCAAAATGCAACACCCTCCGGCGCTCGTGGGCCAACACGACAAAGACAAACAAGACGCGGAACGTGACCGTGGGCACCGTGAAGAAGTCGACGGCGATGAGTTGCTGGGCGCCCGCGCTCGCGTTTCGGGCGATACTTTCGGACCGTCGCGACGGACACGTGGAGCCCGAGTTTCGCCAGTTCCGCCCGAATTCGGGGACTGCCCCAAGTGGGATTGGCCTGCCACATCCGGCGGATTAAATCGATCAACTCACGATCCTTCGGGGTGCGACCCGAGCGCCGTCGCGATCGCCAGCGCCAGAAAAGCCGAAATCCCGTCTGATGCCAGCGGACGACTGTTTGCGGTTGGACGATCACCAACGCCTTCGTCCACCGTGACCACATCACACTGAGGGCGGCCCAGAAAAGCCGGTCGGAGTTGCGGAGAGCAGGGTTCTTGATGCTGCGCTTCAAAACCAGCAGTTGGTGCCGCAAAGCGAGGTTCTCCAGTACGAGGTTTCGACGAACGTGAAACCCTGCAGCCAGGCTGCTCAGGACCGCAAGAACGAGGGAAAGCGTGGCAATCCAGCCTGCGTCGATTCGGCCATCCATCAACGATTTCTGAATCGGATGGAGTTTTCGTCACCCACAGGGCCCAAGAACCGCATCCACTCGCTTGCGATGCTCGGGAATCGGCAACCGCTCACCCCTCTCCCACCTCGCCAGCGTGGTCGGGTCGACGCCGACTTCGCGTGCCAAGCGGTTTTGAGTCCACCCCCTAACATCGCGGTGCCTCACAAGTCGCTCGCCGAGGGAGCTAACAGGTGGACGAGGGTCGAAGCCAAGTAACGCGACAATTGCCGGGATAAATCTTAGCGTTGGCTGGTTTCGCTCTAGCTCCCAATTTAGGATACTCCCGATTTTGGCACCTAGCCGCACTGCGAGGTCCTTCTGTAAGAGCCCGAGTTCAAAACGGCGCCTTCGCAGGTGTTTTCCGAGTGTAACTGGTTGAATCGGAAATCCATGCGGTTTGGGTTTTTCCGTACAAAGCACCACTGACATATTGGCAATGAACCCCTGCCCTTGCGGCTACCTAGGCGACTCGAAGCGGGAGTGCCGCTGCTCACCGGTGCAGGTGCAGCGCTACCGTGCGCGCATCAGCGGTCCGCTGCTCGACCGCATCGACTTGCACATCGAGGCCCCGGCGCTTTCGTTGACGGAACTGCGCAACGAAAAACCGGGCGAGACTTCGGCCGCGATGCGTGAGCGCGTCGATGCCTCGCGCACGCGCCAGCACGCGCGCTTCACCGGCACCAAGATCACCGCCAACGCCCGCATGACCCACGCGCAAATCCGCCGCCACTGCGCGGTCGACGATGCGCTCGGCGATCTCCTGCAGCGCGCGATGGAGCAACTCCAGCTCTCCGCCCGCGCCTACGACCGCATCCTGAAGGTCGCGCGCACCATCGCCGATCTCGCGGGCGCGGAGCGCATCGAGTCGCCCCACCTGCTCGAGGCCATCCAATACCGGAGCCTTGATCGCGCGGTGTTCTACTGAGCGGGTTCATAAATCTCGTAGCCGCGAGCGTGAGCGAGTGGACGGACTTTCCACTCGCTCGCGCTCGCAGCTACCCGCCAGACGGCGGCTACGGAAATATTTAATCCGCCCTAGGCGGGCGCCGTATCGAGCGTCACTTTCGCCTCGGCGAGGCGGCGCAGCAGGCGGCATTGATCGCGCTCGGCCCATCGGTCGTAGAGGTAGAATTCGAGCGGCTTCCACATCGCGACCCAGCCGCCGATGATCAGGCTTTCCTTCAGGCCGTCGCCCAGCGTCTCGTAGCCCATGCGCCCGACGGCGGTGCCGAGCACAAAGCACCCGATCAAAAACGCCGCGCCGATCACGAGATTGATCCGGCCGCGACGCTGCAGCTGGCGAAACTCCCGTTCCTTCAGGTTCGCGCGCTCGCCGAAGTAGTGGCGCACCGCCTCTTCAAGGCTCGCCGCGCGGTCTGGTTTCGGTTCCTCCCGCACATGCACGATCAGTTCGAGCGGGATGTGCCGCGGCAGCTCGCGCGCCCAGGAGACGATGAACTCCTCCGCATCGTGGTCGAGGTCGCGCTCGTGGAACGGCGAAGGATCGAGCGAATTGAAAAGCTGCGACAAGGTCTGGAGCCGGACCTCGATGCGGACGGGCTCGTCGCTCACGGGGCAAAGGGGTTGTAGCGAAGCTCGTTTTCCACGGTCGTGAGCGGGCCGTGCCCCGGCGCGATCACGGTCGCGGCCGGCACTCCGGTGAAGATGCGCCGCAGGCTGCCGCGCAACTGCTCGCGCGAAAAATACGCCCCACCCACCGAGCCCGCAAAAACGAGATCGCCCGAGACGAGCAGGCCGGCTCCGCCCGTCGCCGCGCGCCGCGTCACGTGGTAGCAGTTGTGCGCCGCAGCGTGGCCGGGCGTGAAGTGCGCCGTCACGTCGAGCGGGCCGAAACTCCGCCGCTCCCCTTCCCCGATCGGGCCCCCGCACGCTGCCTTGGCGCCCGGCGGGATGAACGCCACCGGCGCGCTGAAGCGCGCGACGACCTCGCAGAGCCCGCCGGCATGCTCGGGCTCGACGTGCGTGAGGAAAACGGCGTCGAGTGCGCGCACCGCCGCCGGCCACACCGCCGCCAGCGCGTCGATGCCCGCGCCCGTGTCGAAGAGGATCGCACGCGACGAACCACACTCGCCCACGAGGTAGGCGTTGGCGACACCGATGCCGTGCGGCATCCGCAGCGGCCAGACGCAGAAGGGCAGCGCGCCAATCTCGGGGAGCGGATAGGCGCCGCCGCCGAGCGCGCAGAGGCCCACGTCGTTGAGCCCGAGCGGCACCGCGAGCCGCTGCAATTCCGTGCAGCTCAGATCGGAGCGGTAGTCGATCGCGTCGCTGATCCGCGCGAGCGGCACGCCGGTGCGCGCGGCGAGCGTCTCGGCAGACAGGCCCGAGAGGCGCAGGGCCTTCTCGAGCACGTCGCCGAGCTCGTCCTCAAGCGGGAGCGGCAGGGTCGGGTTCACGATGCGGCACGGTGGCGGCGCCCGCGGACGGACGCAAAATTCATTTTGGCTTTTGTCGCCGAGCCCGCAGCGTCGCCCGCATGGACGATCATCAGAAGGAAATCCTCCAAATCTTCACCCGCACGCGCGCGCTGCTTGAGGGGCACTTTGTGCTCCGCTCCGGTCTGCACAGCGGCCACTATTTCCAGTGCGCGCAGGTCTGCCAGCGCATGGACGCCGTGGAGCGCCTCGGCGAGCTGCTCGTCGAAAAGGTGCAGGCGCTCGGGCTGCGCTACGAGACGGTCCTCGCTCCCGCGATGGGCGGACTCGTGATCGGGCAGGAAGTCGCGCGCCGGGCCAAGGCCCGCTATGTCTTCGCCGAAAAGGAAAACAACATGCTCGTGCTGCGTCGTGGTTTCACGTTCGCGCCCGGCGAGTCCGTGCTCATCGTCGAGGACGTCGTGACCCGCGGCGGCCGCGTGCTCGAGTGCCTCGACCTCGTCCGCAAAGCCGGCGGCAACCCGGTCGGCATCGCGATGCTCGTCGATCGCAGCGCAGGCAGCGCGCGGTTTGATGTGCCGGCGGTGTCGCTGCTGGAGCTGAGTTTCCCCACCTACCCGGCCGACGCCGTGCCGGAGTGGCTGGCGAAAATCCCGGTGCAGAAGCCGGGCAGCTGAGCCGCGCTACTGATCGCGCGGGACGCTGACAACGATCAGGCGCGGGCCGCGGCCGTCGAGGATCGTGAAGAGGTTGCGCTCGCCGCGCATGAGCTTTTCGCGCGCGGTCTTCACATCGGGCACGGGCACACGGTTGATTTGCAGGATCACGGTGTTGACGCCCAGGCCCTCGCGGTAAGGCGAATCCTCCGCGACGCTGGTGATCACGAGGCCGGTGACGCGTTGGTCGCGAATCCCAAGGCTGCGGCGAATCTCGGGCGTGAGCGGGACGACGTCCACGCCGGGCAGGAGTTCGTTGGGTTTATCGGCGACACGGCCCAACGTCACATCGATGGTGAGCGGCTTGGCGTCGCGCATCACCTTGAGCGTGGCGGTGGCATCGGGCGGGACTTGGGCAATGAGGAGGCGAAGCTCCTCCCACGTGGAAACCGGCTGCCCGTTGATCGCGACAATGACATCGGTGCGCTGAAGGCCCGCTTTCTCCGCCGCACTGTCGGGATCGATGTCGGTGAGGACGACGCCGCGCGTCGTCCGCGAGAGGCCTAGTTGCTCCGCGACGTCAGGTGTCACGGTCTCGCTTGAAACACCCAGATGCCCGCGCGCGACCGTGCCGGTGACGGCAAGGCTGTCCATGACGAAGCGCGCGAGGTTGATCGGGATGGCGAGGCCGATGCCGATGTTGCCGCGCGAGGGGGAAATGATGGCGCTGTTGATGCCGACGAGACGGCCGCGGGCGTCGATGAGCGCGCCGCCGGAGTTGCCCATATTGATCGCGGCGTCGGTCTGGATGAAATCCTCGTAGCCGGCGACGCTCTCCAGCAGGCCGAGCTTGCTGCGGCCCTTGGCGGAGACGATGCCCATGGTCACGGTCTGCCCGACGCCGAGAGGATTGCCGACGGCGAAGACGATGTCGCCCACGCGGAGCTTGTCGCTGTCGGCGAGAGTGACAATCGGGAGCCCCGTCCCGTCGATCTTGAGGACGGCGACATCGGTTTTGGGATCGGTGCCGACGACGGTCGCGACGAAATCGCGGTCATCGGTGAGCGTGACCTTCACCTTGTCGGCGCCCTCGATGACGTGGTTGTTGGTGAGGATGTAGCCGTCCGCGGTGACGATGACACCCGAGCCCATGCCCTGCTGCTCGCTCCGGCGTTCCTGATCGGGGATGTCGCCGAAGAACTGGCGGAACAGCGGATTGATGGCGATGCGCTCCTTGATGATCTTGGTGGAGTAAACGGAGACGACGGCCTTCTGCGCGGGCTCGAGTATGTCGGCGTAGCTGAGCACGGGGACGCCGCGGGCGCCGGAGGAAAGCGGAGTCGCATCGACCCGCACGGCGGGTTTTTCGCCGGCGGGCGCGGCCTTGGGCGCGGGGCGTTTCTTGTCGCTTGAGGCGGCGAAGGCAGGGACTGCGGCCGTTAGAAACACGGCGAACGCGAGCACCCCGTGTGTCATTCTGAGCGAAGCGAAGAATCCACGCGGGCGCATCGGATGGAGTGTTCGTAGCCGTGGATTCTTCGCTGCGCTCAGAATGACAAACAAAGAAAAGCCTCGGTCAGAAGCCCTTCACGCGAAACAGGCCGGTCACGCTCTCGTTGCTGTTGATGCGCTGGATGGCCTTCCCGAGGAGCGGCGCGATGCTGAGCACCTTGATCGGGAGGCCGTGCGTGTTGACAGGCGTGGAGTCGGTGGTGACGAGCTCGTCGATCACGCCGGACTTGAGGCGATCGACGGCGACATCGTTGAGGATGCAGTGGCTGACGGCGGCGCGGATGCTGCGCGCACCGTGCTCGCGGAGGATTTTCGCGGCGGCGGTGATGGTGCCGGCGGTCTCGGTGATGTCATCGACGAGCAGCACATCGCAGCCCTCGACCTCGCCGACGACGTTGATGGCCTCGACCTTGGTGGCGCTCTTGCGCTTCTTCGCGACGAGCGCGAGGCCCGCGCCCAAAGCGTCGGCGTAGGCGGCGGCCATCTTCATGCCGCCGACATCGGGCGAGCAGACGACGAGGTTCTCGCGGCTCATGGTCGCGAAGTGCTCGAAGAAGACGGGCGAGGCGAAAAGGTGATCCACCGGGATGTCGAAGAACCCCTGGATTTGCTGCGAGTGCAGATCCATGGTGAGGATGCGATTCGCCCCGGCGGAGACGAGGAGGTTGGCGACGAGCTTGGCGGTGATGGGGACGCGCGGCTGGTCCTTGCGGTCCTGGCGGGCGTATCCGTAGAAAGGCAGCACGGCCGTGATGCGCTGCGCGGAGGCGCGCCGTGCGGCATCGATCATGATCAGGAGCTCGACGAGGTTGTGATTGGTCGGCGGGCAGGTGGACTGGATGATGAAGACGTCGTGCCCGCGGACGTTCTCGTTGATCTTAATGCACGACTCGCCGTCCGGAAAGCTCGTGACGGTGGCCTCGCCGAGGGGCTCACCGATGGAGGCGCAGATGGCCTCGGCCAGAGGCCGGTTGGAGTTGCCCGTGAAAATCTTCAGCCGCGATTCGCCCATGGGGGCGGATGTTGGGGCGCGGCGGCCTAGGAGGAAGACTTTTTTGCGCCGTTGATTTGCTCCGCGAGGGCGTCAACACGCTTGAAGAGATCGGGCAGGCGCTGCGAGAGGACCGCGATGCGGCGCTCGAGCATGTAGGGGATGGCGGGGTTGCCGTTGACGAAGGCACCCGCCGCCACATCGGTGGTGATGCCGGCGCGGCCGCCGCCCTTGGCGCCCTTGCCGATCGTAATGTGGCCGCCGATGCCGGCCTGGCCGCCCATGACCACGTAATCCTCAAGCGTGGCACTTCCGGAGATGCCGACCTGCGCGCAGATGAGGCAGTGGCGCCCGATGCGGACGTTGTGCGCGATCTGGACGAGGTTGTCGATTTTGGTGCCCTCGCCCACCGAGGTGCGGCTGAAGCGCGCGCGGTCGAGCGTGGTGTTGGCGCCGATCTCGACATCGTCGCCAATTGCAACGGAGCCGACCTGCGGGACCTTTTCATGGCGCCCCTGCACAAACTCGTAGCCGAAACCATCCGAGCCGATCACGACGCCAGGCTGGAGCCGCACGCGGCGGCCGAGGGTGCATTCGGCGGCAAGAATGACGCCGGGCATCAGCCAGCAGTCCTCGCCGACGACGGCGTTGCGGCCGACGAAGACCTGCGCCTGCACATGAGCGCGCTCGCCGATCATCGCGCCGGCCTCGACGACACAGAGCGGGCCAATCGTGGCGGTCGCGGCGATCTGCGCATCCGGCGCGACGACGGCGCTCGGGTGGATGCCCGGCGCGGGCTGCGGCCAGAGATCTCGCTCGAGACGCGCGCAGACGCGAGCGAGCGCCACGGAAGGATTGTCGACGAGCAGGAAGAGCTGATTCGCCGAGGGCTCACCGACGTAGTCGGCGGGCAGCAGCACGATCGAGGCGCGCGTGCCGGGAACCTCGAGCTTGTATTTGGCGTTGCCGAGAAACGTGAGGTCGCCGGGGCCGGCGTCCGCTAGGGCTGCGAGGCCGCGGATGATGGCCGTGGTGGCGCCGCGGGAGGATTTCGCGCCGACGATGGCGGCGATGTCGGCGGCGGTGAGCTGGACCTGCATGGGCGCGAGCGTGGGGGAAAATTGCGGGGCGGGGCAATGCAGCAAGTAGCCCGCTTCGTGAGAAGCGGGATTGTCCAATGCCGGACCTGCCGCCGGTCCGGCCTCTCACGAGGAGACCTACCAAAAAAAAGGCCCCGCTCGGTGGAGCGGGGCCGGAAAATCAGGTTGAGACGCCTAGCCTTACTTCTTCGGCGAGAGGCCGGGCACGGTGACGGCAGGCGTCGAGGGCGCGGCGGTCGCGGGCGCCATGGCGGCGGGATTCGCGGCCGGCGTGGCGGAGCCAGCGGGCTTGTCCTTGGCCAGCTCCTTGGCGACTTCCTCGGAGATGTCGAAAGCCGGATCAAGGTAGAGGAGATTCGAGATGCCGTGGCCGCTGGGGCCGGACTTATCGAGGAGCATGTTGGCGCCCTTCTTCTTGGCGATCTCAGCGGCGACCTTGCTGATATCCTCAAGCAACATGCCGCGGAAATTACCCTCGCGCTGGCCAAGGGTGTTGCGGGTGTTCTGCACGAAGGTCTGCACATCGCGCTGCTTGGCTTGGATAGCCTCGTATTTCTTCTGGGCCTCGGCCTGGGCCTTGGCCTTGCCATCGGCGGAGAGCGTCGGGTTATTGACGGCCTCGCTGAGGGACTTGAACTCCTCGACGATGGCGTTGCCCTCCTTGTTCATGCGCTCGATTTCCTCCTGAGCCTTCTGCTCGTCGGACTGGAGCTTGGCCTGCATGTCGGCCGTCTTCCAGTGGCCCTGATAGAGCTTGGCGACGTCGACAACGAGGACCTTGGGCGCCGGTTGGGCGCTGGCGCCGAGCGTCAGCGCGGCAGCCGCCGCGAGCGTGACGATGGACTTGATGGAGTTTTTCATGGGTGGTGTTGGAGAATGAAAGGTGGGACCGGAGCAGAATCAGAACCGGGTGCCAAAGGAAAAATTGAACTGGTTGCCCTTCTTGGCAAGCGGGTCGCCCCGCATGGGGATGCCGAAGTCCAGGCTGAGGGGTGCACCGGCCACGAAGAGGCGGAGGCCGAAGCCGAAGTTGTCGTGGTAGTCGGCGGGGTTGAAATCGTAGGCCTTCCGGTTGACGAAGCCGGCGTCGTAGAAGATCGCGAAGCGGATGGGGCTCACGATATCGAACGAGTATTCGGCGCTGAAAAACCCGGTGGTCTTGCCACCGATGGGCTCGTTGAAGTTGTCGCGCGGGCTGACCTCGCGGAACTCGTAGCCACGCAGCGACTGGGGTCCGCCTTGATACCATTTGTTGTAGTAAGGCACGTCGGTCGCATCGCCGAAATTCTGCACGACGCCGCCGCGGGCCAGGAACGCGAGCACCTGATTCTGCGCCTCGAACACGGGGAAGAACTGGGAGCCGCGGAACTCGAGGCTGTAGTTGTTGTTGATCTTGCTGCCGCCGAGGGGGCCGCCGGAGAACTTAAGGTTCACCTCCACGCGATTGCCGGAGGTGGTGTTGATGATCTTGTCGCGGGTGTCGCGCTCGAGCTGGAAGCCGATGCTGGAGGAGGCGTTGCTGCCGGCGAGCGCCTGGATGACCGAGGAGGCGCTGGGCGAGATGTCCTGGATGTCGAAGATCTCGTAGGTGTAGGAGAGACGGCCGTTCCAGAGTTCCCAGAGGTGCTTGCGGAGGTAGACCTCGAAGCCGGTCTGAATCTGCGAGTAGAACGAGCTGTTGTATTCCGAGCTCGTGCGGAAGACGCTGAAGCCGAGGCCGAGCTGCTTTTGGAAGAGCCACGGCTCCTCGAACGAGAGCACCACCTCGCTGGAGAGCGAGCCGAGCTGCATGCGGAGGCGGAACTTCTGGCCGTCGCCCTGGAAGAAGGAGCGGCGGTTGAAGAGGTCGAAGTTGGACTGCGAGACCTCGGCGAAGAGCGTGGCGCGCTCCAGCGAGCTGAAGCCGGCGCCGAAGGTCAGGTTGCCCGTGCGGCCCTCGCGGACGGCGATGCGCATGTTGCGCCGGCCGGGGATGTTGGTCTCCTGCGGGGACACATCGGAACTCTCGAAGAAGCGCGTGTTCTCGAGACGGAGCTGGCTGATCTTCATCAGCACGGTGCTGAACGTGTCGCCGGGGCCGAGCACGAGTTCGCGCAGGATGACCGTGCTCTTGGTCTTGGAATTGCCCTCGATGACGATGGATTCCACGTTGAATTTCTCGCTCTCCTGAATCCGGTATTCGAGGTCGATGGCACCGGTGGCGACATTGGGCTTCCGGGTGAGCTGCACGCGCGTGTCGAGATAGCCGTCCTTGCCGTAGAAATCGTCGAGACGCTGGCGGTCGGCATCGACCTTGGACGGGACAAAGATTGCGCCGGTCTTCTGGCGCACGACGCGCCGGAGGAGCGTGGAGGGGAAAAGCTTGTTGCCGGAGAAATTCACCTCGCCGATGCGATACTGCCGGCCCTCGGTGATCTGGATGACAATGACGAGTTTCTCCGGCGTGGGATAGGTGAAGAGCACCTTGTCCTGCGGGATCTCCACATCGAGAAAGCCAGCTTCGCGGTAGTAGTCGCGGAGCTTGTCGAGGTCGTCTTCGAACTGATCGTCCTTGTAGCGGCCGGAGCCGGTCAGCCACGAAAACATCCACCATTTCTTAGTCTCCATGACTCCTGACGAAAACGTGCCGCCGCCGAGCGCCTTGGATCGCACGCTCTTGTTGCCGACAAACTTGATCTCGGCGATCTTCACCTTGGCGCCCTCGCGGATCTTGAAGATCACGGTGCCGAAGCCTCCGACCCGGTCCTTGTCGATGGTGTAGTTGATGGAGACCTGGTTGTAGCCGGCCTTCTGGTAGAACTCGCGGAGCTTCTCGGAGTCCTCCTTCACCTGGCGCTCATCGAGGGCTTGGTTGGGCTTAACCTTCACCTCTTTCTCGAGGCGGTTGGATTTCATCTTCATGTTGCCCTCGAACCGGACGGCGAGGACGCGGAACTTGGGCGTGACCTCGACGACGAGGTTGAAGGTCGTGGGGTTGACGGCCTCGTGCTTGACCTCGATGAACTCGAAGAGGCCCGTGCGGTAGAGCGAGCGGATGTCACGGTCGAGCACGACCTCGTCGAAGTCGCCGCCGTCGCGGATCTGCATGTTGGCGCGCACGACCTGCTCGTTCACGTTGGCCGTGCCCACGAACTTGATCGTGACGGTGCCGACCTTGTAGGCGGGGGCCTGCGGCTGCGGGGCTTGGGTGGATTGCGCCTGAGCCGCCACCGGATTGGAACCCGCTGCCAGCAACCCAAACACCGCGAGACACAGGGAGATCACCCTGCGCACAGGGTTACTGATGAAAGTTTTCAAAGCGTGTGATGTCTCGTAGGAACGTAAGCTTCAAATCTCCTACCGGGCCGTTTCGTTGCTTGGCAACGATTAACTCGGCGGAGTCGGCGGCGACTTGGAATTTTTCGTCGGCATCGCGCGGGCGGGCCAGCATGAGGACGACGTCGGCGTCCTGCTCGATGGAACCTGATTCGCGCAAATCGGAGATTTTGGGGGTGCGGTTGTCCTTTTCTGAAGATCGGTTGAGCTGAGATAATACAAGGACGGGGACGTTGAGTTCCTTCGCCAGCGCCTTCAATCCACGGGAAGCCTCGGCCACCTGCTGCTCGCGGGGCACGCGCGGGTCGGTGGGGCTCAGCAGCTGGAGGTAGTCCACCATGATGAAACCAAGCTCGTGGCGCGCATGGATGCGGCGCGCCTTGGCCCGGAGCTGCATGATCGAGATGGCGCTCGAATCGTCGATGTAGATGGGGGCCTTGGTGAACTCGTCGGCCGCCTGCACCAGGCGGTTCATCTCGTCGCCGTTCTTCGGGAGCAGACCATCGCGGAGGAGCTTCATGTTCACCCGCGCCCGGGAGCAGAGCATGCGCAGCGCGAGCTGCGAGGCGCCCATCTCGAGGGAGAAAATCAGCACGGCCGCGGGCGGACCTTTCTTCGGCAGCGCGGCGGTCTCGGCAAAATTCAGCGCGAGCGACGTCTTGCCCATCGAGGGTCGCGCCGCGAGGACGATCATTTCCGTCTTCTGGAAGCCCCACATGAGCGCATCGAGATCCTTGAAGCCGGAGGAGATGCCCGTGAGCTCGCCCTTCTTCATCATCATCTTCGTGATGACGCTGATCGCCTCCTTGGTCGCGCCACCCATCTGCTTCGCGCTCTCGCTGACGCGGTTCTGCGTCACGCCGAAAATCTTCGCCTCGATCTGATCGACGAACTCGTCGATGCCGCCCGAGAACCCGTAGCAATCCTCGACCGCGCCCGTCGCCGAGCGGATGATCGCGCGGAGCAGCGCCTGCTCGCGGACTTTCTCGATGAAATAGCTCGCCTGCGCGGTCGTCGGGATGCGGCTGCTCACCTGCGCGAGAAACGCATACCCGCCGATCTGATCGAGCTGGCGCGAGGTCTTCAGCTCCTCGGCCACGACGGAGATATCAATCGTCACCGGCCGGTTGTAGAGATCGAGCAGGCACTGGAAGACGACACCGTGTTTGATCTCGTAGAACGACTCGGGCGTGAGGCGCGCCTCGAGGCAACGCGACACGACCTCGGCGCCGTCAAGGAGGCAGCAGGACAGAAGGTATTCCTCCGCCTCGAGGCTGTGCGGCAGCGTCCGGCCAGCAGCGCCGGCGAACGAGCGGGGGGAATTGGCGGAGGCTTCCTGCACCATGGGAAACTCAGTGAGAGTGCGCGGAAACACCGCGGCAACTGCGTCTTTTCAACATTCGATTCGCAAAAAACACGAAGGCCGCATCCGGCGTGCGGACGCGGCCTCCGAATCTGCGCGAGGGAGGGTTTTACTCCTTCGTTTCCTTGCGCGGGCGGCGCTCGGAACGCTTCTCGGTCCACTCGCCCGCCGGCGCGGCCGGCTCGGCGACCACGGGCTCGATCGGATTCTCGGAGACGATGTCGAAGGGCACTTCGACGGACACATCGGCGTGCAGCTTGATCTTCACGGCGTGCTTCCCGAGGGTCTTCACCGGGGCGAAGAGGTGGATCTTCTTCTTGTCCACCAGGAGGCCGGCGGCGGCCAGCTTCTCGTGGATGTCCTGCGCGGTGATGGCGCCGAACATCTTGCCGCCCTCGCCCGTCTTCACGGCGAAGGCGAGGCTCGCCTTCTCGAGCTTGCGGCCCATTTCCTGCGCACCGTCGAGCTCGGATTGCTCGCGACCGGCGCGGCGCTTCTTGAGCGCATCGATATGGCGCTGGTTGGCGGCGTTCAGCTTCACGGCAATCTTCCGGGGAAGCAGAAAATTGCGGGCGTAGCCGGCGCGGACTTTGACTTGGTCACCTTCGCCGCCGAGACCTTCGACGGGTTTGATGAGGAGCACTTGGGTAATGGCCATGATCGGATCAGGTTGGATGGTTGTTGGTTCAGGGTGTCGCGATCCCGCGGAGGCGGGACCGACGGCGCCGCAAGCGGCGCCGCTACGATAAATTTTCAGCGAGGGGCGGCCTAGAACGGCACGTCCTCCTCGACATTGTCGCCACCGGCGGGCTTCGCCGGGCCGCTGCTGCGCGGGGGCGGCGCGTGGCGCTCAGGGGAGCCACCGCCCGTTTGATCAAATTCGGACGAAGGTGCGGGAGCGCCGCCGCCACCGCCACCACCCCGGCTGTCGCCGAGGAACTGGAATTGCTCGAGCACAACCTTCATGCGGCTGCGCTTTTCCTTGGTGTTCTTGTCCTCCCACTGGTCGAGCCGCAGGCGGCCTTCGACGTAGAGCGGGCGACCCTTGGTGACATACTTGGCGATGGTCTCGCCCTGTTTGCCCCAGGCTTCGACGTCGACGTAGATCACTTCCTCGCGGCTCTCGCCCGACTCCATCTTGAACTGCCGGTTGATCGCCAGCGAGAACTGGCAGATCGGCGTGCCCTTGGGCGTCACGCGCAACTCGGGGTCGCGGGTGAGGTTGCCCATGAGGAGGACTTTGTTGAGCGAGGGCATGGAGGGGTGACGCGCAATCGCGCGCCGCAGGGGTTAGGCCGAGCGGACGAAGGTGCGATAGACGCTGGAATTCAGCCGGAGCTTCTCGCGCAGGACGCCGGGGGTGGCGGCCGGGGCGGCGAAGTCGATATGCACGTAGGTCGCGGCCGTGATTTTCTTGTCGGTGACGCGGATGAAGTCGCGGCGGCCGAGATTCTCGACGCCGGTGACCTCGCCCTTGGCCTCGCCGATGACCTTCTTCACGCCGTCGACGATTTGATCGATGGATTCTTCCTTGCCCCGGTTGTCCAGGATGAAGGTCGCGCGGTATTTGCGTTGGGTGGATTTCATTTGGGTTCTCTGCGGTTAAGTTGGTTCATGGCCGGCTCGACGCCGCGGGAGAGCAGCAGTTCGAGGCCTTGCACGGAGGGTTCGAGTTGGCGGGAGACGATGAGTTGTTGTTCGGGAGTGAATTTTCCGAGGACGAAGTCTGAGAGTTCCATCTGCGCGGGCTGCTTGGGACCGATGCCGAGCCGGTAGCGGGCAAAGCCGTCACCGACATGCTCGAGCAGGCTGGCGACACCGTTGTGCCCGCCGGCGCTGCCCTTCGTGGTCACCTTCACCAATCCAAGGTCGATCGTGAGATCGTCATAGACGGCGGCGATGGCTTCCGGCGCGATCTTGTGGAATCGGGCGAAGGCACCGACGGCCCGGCCGCTTTCGTTCATGAACGTCAGCGGCTTGACCAGCCAGCGCGTGCGGCCCGCCCCGAGATCCCAGCGCGCGAACTCGGCGTCGAATTGCGGGGCGTGCTTCCACGCGAGACCGTGCTTCTTGGCGAGAGCATCGAGGACCACCCAGCCCAGATTGTGCCGGGTGGCTTCGTAATCGCGGCCCGGATTGCCGAGGCCGGCAACGAGCGAGAGGAACATGACTCAAAGAACATTCGCCCCGGCCCCGCCGCGGGAGAGCGGCGGGGCGGTGCGGAAACAAACCTTACTTCTTGGCGGGAGCAGCCGGCTTGGCGCCGGCGGCGGGCTTCGCCCCGGCGGCGGCCGGAGCCGCGGCCTTGGCACCAGCGGCGGGAGCAGCAGCCTTGGCATCGCCTGCGGCGGCGGGCGTCGCAGCGGCACCCTCGGCAGGAGCAGCTCCAGGGGCGGCGGCGGCACCAGCGGCGGCCGAAGCGGTGGGAGCGGCGACTTCCTGCACGATTTCGGCGACGGGCTCGACGCACGAGACGACAGGCTGCCCCTTGGGATCGAGAAATTGCACGCCCTCGACGGGCTTGAGCGAGCCGACCTTGAAGGTCTCGCCGACTTTCAGCTCGGTCACGTCGACGATGATGGCCTCGGGCAGGTCCTTCGGCAGCACGCGCACGCGGAGGGATTGCGACGCCATTTCAAGCACGCCGCTCTGGTTCTTCACGCCAAACGACTCGCCCGTCACGCGCACGGGCACCTTGATTTCGAACGTCTCGTTGGCCTTTACCTCCTGCATGTCGACGTGGAGATACTTGTCGGTCATCGGGTCACGCTGGATCTCTTGGAAGAACGACAGGGACTTGTTGGCCTTGCCGTCGCTCGCGAGCTCGATGAGCACGGTGCGGCCCGCCACGGACTTCAGCAACCGGGTGAACTCCGGTGCATCGATCGAGAGGGAGAGGGGCTCCGTGTGCTTCCCATAAAGGATCGCCGGAACGCGATTGTCCCGCCGGAGGCGGCGTGAGGCGCTGCGGCCCTTCTGGGCTCGGTCAGCGACGTTAAGTTTGAACTGTTGGCTCATGAGATTCGTTCCCCCTGTCACCCCGGAATTGGAGGCAGGCGTAGTGGAAAAGAGGGTCAGGTGATAGGTCCGCGATCCTCGAAAGCAACCAAAACTTTGGCGTGGCCACGAATTTCGCCGCCGGCCGCGATTCCCCTCCCCGGCCGCAGCCGAAAAGCAACTCGCGGACACACCGGTTGACCGGCCATGGACCAGTCGCCGCGCTTCCCCAATAAATACTACAGGCTCACTGAACAATCACCTCGATGCCGAGCACTTGATTGACGATGTAGCCGCCGCGATCAGGGTCGCGCTCAGTTGGCTGCGTGCGCCCTTTTGAATCGTGGGCCCGGACCATCAGGATGCATCGGCCAGGCTGTTGAGGCGTCACCCAATCGTATTCCCATAACCGCCAAGCATGGCGGTCCGTGTGAGTGCCCAATCTCGCGTCCGTCCATTGCACCCCGCCATCGGTGCTAATCGCGACGCGGACAATCTCAGCCTCACAGGTCCACGCGGACCCACGGATGAGATATGACTCCCCGCGCGGCACGGTTTCCAGCGGGCCCGGCCGCGCGATCTGGGCCTTTACGTGGAGTTCAGTGATCGGGACGAGGGACGGCTCTCGCCTCGAACGCTCCCAATAGGCATAGTCCACCGACTGGTAGTAGCCGTGAAAGGGCCGGTCAGTGACGACGATCTCGCTGAGCCACTTCACCGATGCCATGCCATACCAGCCGGGCACGATGGCGCGCACGGGAAAACCGTGAGCAGGCGTCAAGTCCGCGCCGTTCATCGCCCAAACGAGCAAGACGTCGTCCATCGCTTTCCGGAGCGGAAGGCTGCGCGCATAGTGAATCTTGCCGCCCGGTCGGGGAGCACTCTCGATCTCCCCGTGATCGGAGCCAACGAGGATGACTTCGCTTCCTTCAGGCTTCAGTCCCGCGCGCTCAAGGATGTGCCTGAGCGGCACCCCAGTCCACACGGCGTTGCCGACGGCCCCACGCTCCCATTGAGTGCCATCCACCTTGGGGGACAGAAACACCCGCCCGTTCCCGGCGCATTCGATGGTGGCCGTCACCGACGCGGCGGGGAGGGTCCGCAACTCGTCCCATTTTATCTCCAGCGCGTGCGCCACCAGGCCACTGATGCGCACGCCCCAGCGGTCGAGCGCGATTTCTGGAATCGCAAAATGGCAGCGGACAAAAAAATCCTCCGTCCGCGTCACGAACTCGTTCAGCGCGCCGAACGGCATCTCGAGGTTCACCGGCTCCGCCTGCCGGACGATCATCCCCTGATGCGCCGGGGCTGATTCCGGATGGGAGTGCGCGCCGCGTTGGATTCCCCTCGCGGTCGGCGGCGGCGCTACGGCGGGGGTCTTGTTCGCAGCCACGGCGGCACGTCAGTTGCCCGAGCGCACGTAGGACCAGCGGTCCTCTTGTTTGCGCACGATCTCGGCCACGCCGGAATCGACGGTCGTCACAAACGGCAGCAACGCGGCTTTCGTGACATTCTGGCGTTTCATCGTGTTCTCGCAGGCCGCGAAAACCACGCCGACATCGGCCAGTTTCCGCATCCGCTCCTTGTGTGCCGCATTGGTGGATTTCAGGAAATCCAAGGCCTTTCCGTGAGCCACGAGTTCAACCTTCGTGACGTGTTCGCCCAACGACTTTCGGATGTTCTCAATGTTGTTTAGAACCGCGTTCCATGCCTCCGGATCGGCGCTGGTCAGCTCGAATACAACACGGTGCGCATTGGGGGCGTCAGCGGAAGCGGACGGCTTGGATTCAGCCGCAGCAATCAGGGGCGCAGCGAGAAGCGAACTCGCAATCAGCGCGAGGGTGGCGAGCGATTTCATGGGAAAAACGTCAACGGACCGTGTAGCGCTCGAGACCGACCAGGACGGCCAGGAGGAAGATGGCAAAAACGGGGATGAAAAAGGCGCGGGAGACGTGCAGCGCCTCCGGCAGCGTGAGCTTCCCGAGATCGCCCCATTTCTCGACTGAGGCTTTCAGCTTTTTTGAAGCCTCCGCGTAGACAAACGAGCCGAGCACCAAACCGGCCATGGCGAAAAGTCCATCGTAGTTCCCCTGGCCGAGCGCGGCCGCCACCGTGCCCGGACAGTAGCCGATGAGCGCGAAGCCTGCCCCGAAAACAAGACCGCCGATAATGTTCGCTCCGATACGGGTGGGCCTGATGTGAAGGTTGACTTTGGCGAAGCGATGCAGGGTGAAGATGCCCACCATGCCCACGAGAATCGCCGTGAGCATCACCTTCACGACGGTGAAGTCTTGGAGCAGGAGTTGGCCGATGAGAATGTGGTATTTGCCGACCCCGCCTTTCTGGAGCAGGAACCCGAACGCCAAGCCGAAGAGGATCGCGCTGAGGATGCGTCCGCCGCGCTCCACCGCGGGCGTCTCCGCGACATTGGACTTTTTCACTGCTTTGCCGGGATCAATCATGGCGTCATCGCACGAACAGGACCATTGCGACGGCGATGCCGCCGATGAAGAAGCAAACCACCGCGAGCCATGAGCCGACACCAAGCTGGAGCGTTCCGCTGATGCCGTGCCCGCTGGTGCAGCCGCCGGCGAGGCGTGCGCCAAACGCCATCAGCATGCCTCCGAGCACGCTGACGAGAGCCCGGAGCCCCAGCGTCCCTTCGCCGAATCGCGCTTCCCACATGAGCGGCAACCACTCGCTGGTGATTTCTCCGCCACTGAAAGCCGCGATGAATGCCCC
>JANOCA010000483.1:0-1914 GCA_031411915.1 Opitutaceae bacterium | reverse complement strand
CAATCTCACCACCGGCGCGGCGACCCTTGTGGGCGCGTTCCCGGCCGGATCGCTCGTGACCGATCTTGCGATCGAGCCCAAGGAGCCGGCGCTCGGCATCATCAACACTTCGGCCCGCGGCACGGTGGTCGCAGGCGAGGGTGCGTTGATCACCGGCTTTGTGGTCGGCGGCACGGCGCCCGTGAACGTGCTGGTGGTTGCGCGCGGCCCGTCGCTGACGCAGTTTGGCGTCACGACCGCGCTGCCCGACACGCGCGTCGCGCTCTTCCGGGCCGGCACGCAGATGGAGGCCAACGATGATTGGCAGACGAACCCGCGCAGCGCGGAGATCACGGCGACCACCTTTGCGCCCGGCAGCCCGCGTGAATCCGCGGTGCTGATGATGCTCGCGCCGGGGGCCTACACGGCGGTCGTGACCGGCGCCGGCACCGCCGTGAGCGGCATCGCGATTGTTGAGGTCTACGAGCTGCCGTAACGACGGACGAACGGGTCGGTAGCCCGCCTCGTGAGAGGCGGGGCAAATTACCTTCGAGTTTCCGCTGGTCCCGGCTCTCACGAGCCGGGTTACCAGAAGTCCAGTGCGGCTCCTCGCTGAGCCTTACGCCTTCTCTTCCCGATCAACCGGCCGGATCTTGGTGGGCTTGGCCAAGGCAGCCTCGCGCTCCATGTGCGCGATGAGGCGCTTGTTGAACTCGACCGCGGGATCGTGGCCGATTTTTTTCAGCGCTTGGGTGAGGGCGGCGACCTCCACGAGGCGGGCGATGTCACGGCCGGGCCGGACGTAGAGCTCGACGTGCGGCATGCGGCGGCCGAGCAGGTCGTAGTAGTTTTCCTCCAGGCCGGTGCGCTCCTCGATCACGCCTTCCTTCCACCAACGGAGCGTCACCACCATGTCGATGCGCTTCTCGAGGCGCACGCTCTTCACGCCGAACATCTCGGCGATGTTGATGATGCCGATGCCGCGGCACTCCATGTAGCCGCGGTTGAGCTCGCGCGAAGAGGCCATGATCTCACGTTCGTCGAGGAGGCGGATGAGGGTGAGATCATCGGCGACGAGGGAGTGCCCGCGCTCGATCAGCGCGAGGGCGCACTCGCTCTTGCCGATGCCCGAGTCGCCACGGATCATCACGCCCACGCCCTTGATGTCCATCGTGGTGGCGTGCTCGGTGCCGCGCGGCGCGAACTCGTTGTCGAGGGCGAGCGTCGCGAGGTTAATCCAGTTGTAGGTGACCATGGGCGAGCGAAGGAGCGGCAGGTGCATGTCCTCCGCGACGGCGATCATGGGGGGCGTCGGCTGGTAGTTGCGCGTGAGCACGATGCAGGGGATGCCGCGGCGCACCATCTCCTGGAGGGCGGCCGTCTGCGCCTCGAGCGGCTGCGTCTTCATGAAGCTCCACTCGGCGGCGCCGAGGACCTGCACGCGGCGGTGCGCGAAATACTTGAAGAAGCCGGTGAGCGCGAGCGCCGGCCGGTTGATCGTGGTCTCCTCGATGAGGCGGCCTAGGCCGCGCTCGCCGACGGCGAGGGTGAGGTTAAGCTTCGCGCGATGGGCCTCGAGGAAATGCGCGACGGTGATGCCGTTGAGGGGCTTGCTCATGGTGGGGGGAAGGCTCGGCGCAGGAAAGGAGGCGGGCGGCGCGTTGGCGAACAGTTCCTGTGCGGCTCGCCTCAGAGCTTGAAGCTGTCGCCGAGGTAGAACTTTCGCGCCTGCTCGTCGTTGATCAGGAAATCGCCCGTGCCCTCGGTGAGCACCTTGCCTTGGTGGATGAGGTAGGCGCGATCGACGATGCGGAGGGTCTCGCGGACGTTGTGATCAGTCACGACGACGCCGATGCCGCGGGACTTGAGCTGAAGGATGAGCTTCTGCACCTCGGCGACCGAGATGGGATCGATGGCGGCGAAGGGCTCGTCCAT
>JANOCA010000482.1:0-1822 GCA_031411915.1 Opitutaceae bacterium | reverse complement strand
GCGCCGGCTTACTACCACGCGCCGCTGATGCTGGACGAACGCGGCGAGCGGCTCGCGAAGCGCCACGATGCCCTCGCGCTGCGCACGCTGCGGGAGCGCGGGGTTTCTCCCCAACAAATCATCGAGCAATTCTGACCACGGATTTCACGGATGGGCACGGATAGCAGCGGCACTTTATCCGTGTCATCTGTGCAATCCGTGGTTGTTTGGTTTCATGCCTCCGAAAATCGGCGTCCTCAACATCTCCGACCGCGCCAGCGCCGGCATCTACGAGGACACGCCGGGCAAGGCGTGCGTGGCGCTGCTCCGCGAGTGGCTCGCGACGCCGTTTGAGGCTGACTACAAGGTCATCCCGGATGAGCGCGCGGTCATCGCCGCCGAGCTGCGGCGCATGGCCGACGACGCCGGCTGCTGCCTCGTGGTGACCACCGGCGGCACCGGCCCCGCGCTGCGCGACGTGACCCCCGAGGCGACACGCGACGTGATCGAGAAGGAGTTGCCAGGCTTCGGAGAACTGATGCGCGCCACCTCGCTGAAGTATGTGCCGACCGCAATCCTCTCGCGGCAGACGGCCGGCGTGCGCGGGCGCACCCTCATCGTGAATCTCCCCGGCCGCCCCAAGGCGATCCGCGAGAACCTCGAAGCCGTCTTCCCCGCCATCCCCTACTGCATCGATCTCATCGGCGGGCCACGGCTCGAGGCGAACGAGGCGGCGATGAAGGCGTTTCGACCGAAGGCGTGAGGTCGTGGCGCTAGTCGCCAGCCGCGGCACGCCGGCAAGCGGCGGCCCTACACCCGCAACCGCCGGAAATCACAGCTCCGTGTATTTCTCCGATCGGCCCTTCGCTTTCTCGACGGGATACTTCTTCGCGTTGGCGGCCATCTTGGCGTCGATCGCGGCGGCGACGTCGAGGCCGGTGACATTGGCGAAGCCGAGGGCGTAGATCACCACGTCGGCCAGCTCGTCGGCGATTTTCGCGCGCTTGGCGGAATCGGAGGCGATGGCGCGCGACTGCTCGGGCGTGGCCCAGAGGAAGTGCTCCATCAGCTCGCCGGTCTCGGCGGCGAGGGCCATGCTGAGATTCTTCGGGTTGTGGAACTGCTCCCAGTCGCGCTCGCGCACAAAGGCGCGCACGCGGGCCTTGAGGTCGGCGACGGTCGTGGCGGAGTCGGTCGGGGCGCTCATGCGGGGAGGCTTGGGACCGGAACAGCGTCACGCAATCTTCACGGGCACAAAAAAGTCCCGGCTTGGCATACGGGCTGCAATAAGCAGAGTGACTCACGATTCACATGACCGCGTCGCTCCACCAATCCGTCCGCTCCGCCGGTTCCTGCCACAAGCAGGGCCAGCAGCGCTGGGTTGCGCCGCGAGCGGTCGTTTTTTCCGTTTGGAATAAAATCACCAGCCCGGGCAACCAGAACTGAACCTCCGATTTTCGGAAACGTTCAGCCCTCTGAAAGCCCGGCGGTCAACCAGACCACCGAGGGGGAACGTTTCCGTCCTTTTCCCTCCCATGAACTCAAAAACCAAGTCCCGCTTGAGCCTCCGTCGCTCGAAGGCCCCCGTTCTCGTGTCGTCCCCCGTGGACACATGCCGCGAGCCCGCCTTCGAGACCCAGGAACTCGGCGACGCGATGCGCCTGACGATCTATGTCCCGGGCGTGGCTGCGAACGGCGTGGAGATTGAGGGCAACGGGGCGGATCTCACCATCACGGCGCGAAAGGAGCGGTTCGTCCGCACCAACTTCGCGGCCCTGCACCTCGAGGGCGTGCAGCACGACTACGGGCTGCGCCTGCGGCTCGGCACCGGCTTCGACTTCGA
>JANOCA010000481.1:0-4714 GCA_031411915.1 Opitutaceae bacterium | reverse complement strand
GCGAGCACCGCGCAGGCGTGCTTGAAGAACAGCCGCATGTCGGTCGCGATTTGGTCGTTGCGGCTGCGCGCGGTGTGGAGCTTGGCGGCGGCGGGCACGCGCTTGGTCAGCGCCTGCTCGATGTTCATGTGGACATCCTCGAGCTTCGTGTCCCACGTGAATTTGCCCGCCTCGATCTCGGTAAGGATGGCGTCGAGCCCCTTGTGGATCGCGTCGCGCTCGGCCTTCGTGATCAGGCCGGTGTGGGCGAGCATGGCCGAGTGGGCCTTGCTGCCGGCGATGTCGAACGGCGCGAGGCGGCGATCAAACGAGACCGACTCGCTGAACTGCAGCATCAATTCAGCGGGACCGGCGGAGAACCGCCCGCCCCAAGTGGCGTGGGATGGCTTGGCCATAGCCGGCAGACATGACGCGCCGCGACGGACCCGCGCAACGCTGAAACCGCGCACTTGCGGCACAGATGCGCGCCCGCAAAGTCGCGCCATGTTCCGCCTCGCCCTCCGTGTCGCTGCGCTCGCGCTAATCGCGGGTGCGGCGCGCGCCGATGAGCCGGACCTGCGCCGCTACGATCGCGTCGAGATCGCGCCGACCAAAACCTCGATTTACATCGGCAGCGTGTCGATGACGACGCCGTCGTTCACGCGCACGGGCGGCGCCTACGAGTCGAGCTACGCGGCCAAGGTCTTCCCCTTCTTTTTCCAGAGCGAAAGCGGCCGGCTGCGCGTCGAGATTTCCGACGACATGCTGCGCCGGCTCGGACGCGGGGAGCGCGTGGAGTTCACCGGCCAGGCGGTCGCCACCAACGGCGACGAACGCCGGGTCGAGGGCCACGCCACGCCCGCGGAACCCGGCGCGGCGAGCGGCCGGATCAAGGTGCGGGTCTTCGTCTCCAGGAAGATCGTGCTCATCTTCAACACCACCTACCGTTTTCCTGACGCGTCTTCCCCTGCGAAATGAAATCCGCCCGCCTGCCCGGCCTCTTTGCTCCCGCGCCAAACCGCCTCCACTGAAATGAGCACCTCACCCTCCCCCGCTGCGCCGGTCCGCATCGGCATCATCGGCGGCGGCCTCATGGGCCGCGAAGCCGCGTCGGCGTTTGCCCGCTGGTTCGCTTTGGAAAACTTCCCGGTGCGAGCGGAACTGACCGCGGTATGCGATCTGCAGCCCGCGTTGCTCGACTGGTTCCGCGCCGTGCCGACGGTGAAACTGCTCACCGCGGATCATCGCGCGCTGCTGGCGTCGCCGGATGTCGATGTCGTCTATGTCGCCGTGCCGCACCACCTGCACGAGGCGCTCTACCTCGACGTGCTGCGCGCGGGCAAGGACCTGCTCGCCGAGAAGCCCTTCGGCCTCGACCTCGCGGCCGCGCGACGCATCCGCGACGAGGGCAAACGGCTCGGGCGCTTCGTGCGCGTGTCGTCGGAGTTTCCGTTTCTGCCCGGCGCGCAGCGCGTGTTCCGCCTCGCCGCCGAGGGCGCGCTCGGCCGCATCCTCGAGGTGCGCGCGGGGTTTCTGCACTCGAGCGACCTCGATCCGGCAAAGCCGATCAACTGGAAGCGGCAGGCGAAGTTCTGCGGCGAGATCGGCGTGATGGGCGATCTCGGGATGCACGTCGCGCATCTGCCGCTGCGGCTCGGCTGGAAACCCGCGACGATCTACGCACAGCTCCAGAAGATCCACACGACGCGCCCCGACGGCAAGGGCGGCACCGCCCCGTGCGACACGTGGGACAACGCCGTGCTGCACGGCCACGCGCCGGTCGGCGGACACGCGGTGCCGTTCACGTTTGAGATGAAACGCATGGCGCCAACCGAGACCAACACGTGGTTCATCGAAATCATGGGCACGGATCGCGGCGCGCGTTTCTCCACGAAGGAACCGAAGACACTCTGGACCTACCGGCGCGACAAGGAGCAGTGGTGGGAGAAGACGGACCTCGGTTTCGCGATGCCCTTCAAGACGATCACGGGCGGCATCTTCGAGCCGGGCTTCCCCGACATCCTGATGCAGATGTGGGCGGCGTTCCTCGCGGAGCGCGCCGGCCTGCTCGACGGCCGGTTCGGCTGCGCCACGCCCGACGAAGCCGTGGCGTCGCACGAACTCTGGGCCGCCGCGCTCGCGTCGCACGGCGGCCAGCAGGTGATCAAGCTCTGAGCCGCCATGCGCCACGGCATCCTCGCGGGCGGCAACTGGATCGTCGATCATCTCAAGCTGATCGACACGTGGCCGGCGCAGGACGCGCTCGCCTCCATTCTCAGCGAAGGCACGGGCAACGGCGGCTCGCCCTACAACCTCCTCAAGAACCTCGCGATTCTCGGCGCGACCTTCCCCCTCGAAGCTGCCGGGCTCGTCGGCGATGATGCCGACGGCCGCGCCATCCTCGCCGATTGCGCCGCCCATCGCATCGACACGGCGCAGCTCAAGCCCCGCGCCGGCGCGGCGACGAGCTACACCGATGTGATGACCGTGCGCGGCACGGGGCGGCGGACGTTCTTCCACCAGCGGGGAGCCAACGCGCTGCTCGACGCCCGCGACTTCCAGTTCAAGCGGACGCGCGCGAAGCATTTTCACCTCGGCTACCTTCTCCTCCTCGATCGCCTCGACGAACTTGTCGACGGCCGGCCGCGCGCCGCCGAGGTGCTCGCCCGCGCCCGAGCGGCCGGACTGACGACATCGGTCGATTGCGTGAGCGAGGCGAGTGATCGTTTCCAGCGCCACATTTTGCCCGTGCTGCCCGAAGTCGACGTGCTGCTCGCCAACGATTTCGAGGCCGAAAAGATCACCGGCCTCACGCTCAACCACGGCGGCGCGATTGATCGCGCGGTGGTCGAGACGGCAGCCCGCCGCTTAATCTCTCAAGGAGTGCGGCAGTGGGCAGTGATTCATTTTCCCGAAGCCGTGTGTGCTTGCGCCACGACGGGAGAGTGCGTGTGGCAGCCGAGCGTCGCCTTGCCGCCGGATCAAATCGCAGGCGCGGCCGGCGCGGGCGACGCGCTGGCGGCGGGCTTGCTGCTCGGCTGGCACGAGGGCCGGCCGATGCAGGAATGCCTCCGCTACGGCGTGTGTGCCGCGGCGGCGTCGCTGAGCCACCCGAGTTGCTCGGACGGCGTGAAACCACTCGCTGACTGCCTCACGCTGGGCGAACGCTTCGGCTATCGCCGCTGAAGGCGCGGGAGCGAGGCCGCGCGTGCTTTCACCCCGGCATGATCTGCAACTGCGCCGCGGGAGCCTCGAGCCGAATTTCCATGCCGTAATCGAGGCCGGGAACAAAGGGCAGCAGCAGTTCCAGCACGTCCGGCGCCTGGAAATGGGCCGGCTTCGTTTCGGGATGTGGATAGTAGACGAACCCATCGACGACCGACGCCGCGGACCGAAGCAACCGCACGTCGAGAAACGAAAAATCCTCCGCCGGTTCAGTCGGGTGCCATTTCACGCCCCGCAGCGTCCGCCCCGCTGCCAGCACCCGGTAGCGCAGCGGCGCGATGCTCACGTTGAGCGTGCCGAAATGAAAGCCTTCCAACTCCACTCCGAGCGCGCGGAAGTGGGGCGCCTGCATCCTGAGGGTGCCGCCGGGGAACTTCGCGTCGCCATTTGATCCCGAGGCCACGCGATGTCCGCGGACAATAAGGGCGGAAAATCGCTGCCAGGCCGTCATGCCCCGATCTTTGGCTCAAATTCCGTCGCGACGGCGAGCCCGGATGTGGCTCACAACGTTCTGTCCGCCAAGCGGGCCGAACTGAAAACTGGCGGGATGGACGGGACTCGAACCCGCGACCTTCTGCGTGACAGGCAGACGCTCTAACCAACTGAGCTACCACCCCGGAAATAGGGAAAGGAGGCGGAACGTAGGTTCGGGCAAGGTCGAGTCAAGCGCGGTTTTCCCTTGTCCGATCCTACGGTGAAAACTACTCGTCCCTCCGTGCTTTCGCGGTGGTAGCTCAGCTGGATAGAGCATCGGTTTTCTAAACCGATGGTCGCGAGTTCGAGTCTCGCCCACCGCGCCACGCGCGATCCGCACGGGCGAAGGGCCACTCGTCCGCACGCTCGACGGCGTCCGCCCGCATTGGAAAGGGCCGGCCTCGGCCCAAATTCCATGAACCCCGCGGCCGGCTCCGCCCGGAGGACACGGCCGCGCGGGTTCCCGGCTCAGAACCGCCCGTTGATGCCGGCGGTGATGGTGACGAAATTATAGTTGATCTGGCTCGTGCGTCCCTTGAAGCCGCGATACAGCACCTGCGGCTCGTTGAAGATGTTCGCGACGTCGAGCGTGAGCTGGACGCTCGGGCGCAGTTGATACGCCACGCCGACGTTCAGGGTCTTGAACGACTCGCGGTATTGCCGCAGCGCCGGATTCACGTTGAAGCCGGTGAGGTATTCGCCGGTGAAATTGTAGAGCAGGCGCGTGCTGAACTTCCGGTGGCGCCACGAAAGCGAGGCGTTCGCGACATAGGGAATGAAGCCAGCGAGTTCCTTCTTGTTCAGATAGCCGTTGGCGCCGTTGAGCGGGCCGTGCGCGTCGATCCACGTGTAGTTGAACGAGGCGGCGAGCCCCTTCAGGAGGCCGGGCAGGAAGGTGAACTGTTGCCGATAGGCGAACTCCCAGCCTGCCGCGATCGCACTGCCGGCGTTGAGCGAGCTGAATTCAGTCCAGTTGGCATACTCGCCGTTATAGCCATTGTCGGCTCCGCTCGGGATCGTGCGGATTTCCTGATTC
>JANOCA010000480.1:0-5247 GCA_031411915.1 Opitutaceae bacterium | reverse complement strand
ACCGGGCTGGAGGAGAAAATCCGAAGGCCAGCAACCCTTCCGCCATCGCCAGCATGAGGCGGACTGAAGCGGAGCAAACTGCAACGCGTCCCCGCGTGAGCCCGGATGCGCGTCAGGAAGATTCCAAAACCCCCAACGGATTAGCCTCCGCGCAGGCTGGAATCACTTGAACCGAATCTTCGACAAGTCCTCGGTGGATTTGGGCCACTTCATCCGGAGCGCGTCCATTGCCTCCGCCGCCGTCTTGGCCACGATGTAATCGCGATACCAATTGCGGTCGCCCGGGACGAGATGCCAGCGCGCCGCCGGATGACTCGTCGCGTTGATCATGTCTTCATACGCGAGGATGTAGTCATCCCAACGCTGGCGTGTCTTGAGATCCGCGTGGGAAAATTTCCAATGCTTCTTCGGATTTTCGAGCCGCTCCCGGATGCGCCCAGCCTGTTCCTCGCGGCTGATATGGAGGTAAAACTTCAGCAGCACCACGCGATTTTCGGCGAGCATCCGCTCCCAAGCGACGATTTGCTCGTAGCGGCGCGACCACACTTTTCGCGGAACCAGATTCAGCACGCGCTCGGCCAGCACGGCCTCGTAGTGCGAGCGGTTGAAGACGCCCATATTGCCGAATCGCGGCACCGCATGATGCACGCGCCAGAGAAAGTCGTGCGCGGCCTCCTCGGCGGACGGCACCTTGAAATTGGCGACTTCGACTCCGGCCGGGTTCACGTGGTTCAGCACGCTCCGGATGGAGCCGTCTTTTCCACTGGCGTCCATGCCTTGGAAAATTAGCAGCACGGCGTGGCCTGAATTGGCAAAGAGCAGTTCCTGCAACTCGCCGATTCGCCGGCCGAACTTCTCCGTGAGTTTCTTGGTCTTCTCCTTGTCGAGTCCTGCGCAATAGCCCGGATCAAAATCCTTCAGCCGAATCTTGCCGTGAATGACAGTGGGCTGGGATTTCATCGCGAGAGAAGACGTCATAGGCCGCAAAGGGTCAACCCGGCTTGCCCTGTTTGACGGCCTTGGCGGCTTGGCTTCTCAGAACTTCGCGGGAAGCGGTGGATGTTTTTGAGGCACTTCAGGCTGCTCGTAAGATTGTGGCCGGTCCGGCTGCCAATAACCTGCGCTCCATTGGTTGGTTTTCGAATCGTATTTGCCGTCGATCCAGACCGACACAGCGGTCGGGGGAATCCCCCACTCGCCTGGTGTCCATTCCCACTCCCCTTTCACGGGTTTCCAGTGCCCCGGTATCCACACGTAGCCGGCAGCAGGGGCTGGAGCTTTTGTCTCTACGCGAAGCGATGGGGGCGGGGTTTCCATCATGACAGGGCCGGACGCTGGTAGGATGTGCTCTCGCTTGGCTTTTTCCGCCACTTGGCTGGCAGCCAACGTCGGGGATAACTTGGCCGCCGAATCAATATCAGACGGCCGGGCAGTCGGTTGAGAGGATAAGGCAGCGGAGGCGACGGAATACGAATGCACTTGGGCCGGCTGGATGGGGCGCGCCGAATGGGTCGCGCTGTTCTGGCAAGATACACCTGCTGCAAACAGCCCGCACATTCCGACGATAGCCAACGATGGTTTGGGGTTCATGTTTTTTTGGGCGAAGCAGAATTTCTAAGGCTCACTCGGCCGTTGCTGATTTCGTGTTCGGTCAAAGTGCTATGGTTTGCGACGGCTAGTCACTCCCACAGTGACAGAGAGAGACCCGCTGGCGGACGTTTGGTTGCCGTCGATTTGGGCTGATGGTCGCTTCGGTTTGCCGCTGTGTTCGAACTGGTCAGATGCGAGGGTTCGGCCACACCGCGTGGCTCGGTCGTCTTTGGCGGACCCTCCGCGACACAGTGACGCAGATACGATGGGGCGCGCGGTGGTCGGCCTTGGGTTTCGCCCGGATTTTGGCAGGCGTCTTCCTGCCGATACTTGGTTGGGCAATGGCCGCCGCTCCTTCGATGGAAGCGTTTTCTCAAGCAAAGACACAGGCGGTGAATCGGCGCATGGCCAACACCATCCGGTAGATCGAGGCGGCACTGCAGCTCGCCGAACTCAAGATCAGCGAACCTCTTTTAAAGCAGCCTTGGGCAATGCTTCCGAAGGAAAGTCCGGCGACTTGGATCCGATCCTGAATGAATACCTGAAAGAGATACCGAAAGATCAATGGGGGCGCCCATTTGCAATCGATTCTCCGGGGCGCCGCTCGGGTGAAACCTACCACGTCTATTCGCTGGGCCCGGACGGGAAACCGGACACGCCTGATGATCTTGGGATTGGGCGGCGTTGACTGCCGGGAGTCTGCTTTCGCCCGCCGCTAAAAGATTCCATCTCCCGCGCTGGTGTTTTTCAGACGGAGGAACTTTTCTTGGGTTCGTTCGCTCATAATCCTCCATCCCCTCCAAATATGAAACGCAAAGCCTCCGCTGTCTGGCGCGGCGACCTCAAGTCGGGTCGCGGCACGATCTCCACCGAAAGCACGCTCCTCAAGGACGCGCAGTATGGGTTCGGCACCCGGTTTGAAAACGGCCCGGGCACCAATCCCGAGGAACTCATCGGCGCAGCTCACGCCGGCTGCTTCAGCATGGCGCTCTCGGCCGAGCTGGGCAAAGCCGGCTTCACCCCCACCGAGATCGCGACGTCCGCGACCGTGACGCTCGAAAATGATCCGAAGACGAGCTGGACCGTGAAGAAAGTTCATCTCGAGACCACGGCGACGATCCCCGGCATCGACGCCGCGAAGTTCGCGACCATCGCCGCCGGCGCCAAGGCCGGCTGCCCGATCTCGCGCCTGCTCGCCGCCGCCGAGATCACGCTCGAGGCGAAGCTGGGCTAGCTTCGTCTGGGCATGGCGCATCTCTTCGCTCCGTTCACGCTCAAGTCCGTCACGCTGCGCAATCGCATCGGCGTCTCGCCGATGTGCATGTATTCCTCGGACGATGGCGTGGCCAACGACTGGCACCTCGTCCACCTGGGCGCCCGCGCTGCCGGGGGCGCGGCGCTCGTCATCGCGGAGGCGTCGGCCGTCTCGCCCGAGGGGCGCATCTCGCCCGGCGACGCGGGCCTCTGGGCGGACAAGCACGTCGAGCCCCTCGCCCGCATCAACCGTTTCGTGAAAGCGCAGGGCGCCGTGCCCGGCATCCAGCTCGCGCACGCCGGCCGCAAAGCCAGCGCGGCGCGGCCGTGGGATGGTGGCGGGCACCTCGCCGACGAGGCCGGCGGGTGGCCCGTGATCGGGCCGAGCGCGCTGGCCTTCGGGGCGCCGCTGACGAAGGTGCCGCGCGAGATGACCGCGGCTGATATCGCCGGCGTGCAGGCGGACTTCGTGGCCGCGGCGAAGCGTGCGCTCGTGGCCGGATACGAGTGGCTCGAGCTGCACTCCGCGCACGGCTACCTGGCGCACGAGTTTCTTTCCCCGAAATCAAATCTCCGCACCGATCGCTACGGCGGCACCTTCGACAACCGCATCCGTTTCCTCATTGAAACCACCCGCGCCGTGCGCGCCGTGTGGCCGGATCGACTGCCGCTGACGGTGCGCCTTTCCTGCACGGATTGGGTCGAGGGCGGCTGGAGTATCGAAGAGAGCGTAGAACTCTCACGCCGGTTGAAAGCCGAGGGAGTGGACCTGATCGATTGCAGCTCCGGCGGGGGCGTGGCCGACGCGAAAATCCCCGTCGGACCCGGTTACCAAGTGCCGTTCGCCGAGCGCATCCGTCGCGAGGCGGGGCTCGCGACCGCGGCCGTGGGTCTCATCACGGAGCCCGCGCAGGCCGACGCGATCGTGCGCGAGGACAAGGCGGACCTCGTCTTCCTGGCGCGCGCGTTGCTCAACGGTCCGCACTGGCCCCTGCATGCCGCAAAGGCCCTCGGCCAGACCGCTGCGCTCAAGCCGCCGCGCCAGTATGGGCGGGGATTCTAGATTCTAAGTAGTCAACTCCGTGGGCGCGGGCCGCCTGCGCCCGCCCGCCTACGCGCCCAGCGCCTGCGTGATGTCGGCCTTGAGGTCGTCGATGTGCTCGATGCCGAGGGAAATCCGCAGCCCGCCCGGCGCCACGCCGGCGGAGACCTGCTCGGCGGCGGAGAGCTGCGAATGCGTCGTCGAAGCCGGATGGATGATTAGCGTCTTGGCGTCGCCCACGTTTGCGAGGTGGGAGATGAGCTTTAGGCTGTTGACGAATTTCTCCGCCCGCGCGCGGTCGCCCTTGAGCTGGAACGAGAGCACGCCGCCGAAGCCGCGCGTCAGGTATTTTTTGGCGTTCGCGTGGGTCGGATGGTTTTCGAGGCCCGGGTAGCTCACCGCGACAAACTCGGAGTGCGCCGCCAGCCAGCGCGCGAGGGCGAGGGCGTTTTCGCACGTGCGCTCGACGCGCAGCGAGAGCGTCTCCAAGCCCTGGAGCAGGAGAAAGGAGTTGAACGGGCTCTGCGACGGACCCCAGTCGCGCAGCCCCTCCACGCGGCACCGGATGATGAACTGGATGTTCCCGAACGGGCCGCCGATCCCGAAGACGCTGTTCAGCACCATGCCGTGGTAGCTCGGGGAAGGTGAGGTGAACTGCGGATACTTGCCGTTGCCCCAGTTGAACGTGCCGGCGTCCACGATCACGCCGCCCATGCTCGTGCCGTGCCCGCCGATCCACTTGGTGGCGGACTCGACGAGGATGTGCGCACCGTGCCGCAGCGGCTGGCAGATGGCGCCGCCCGCGCCGAAGGTGTTGTCCACGATCAGCGGCAGGTCGTGCTTTTTTGCCAGCGCCGCGAACGCCGCGAAGTCGGGCACCGTGAGGCCGGGGTTGCCGATGGTCTCGAGGTAGATGGCCTTGGTCTTCGCGTCGATCAGCGGCTCGAAGCTCGCGACCTTCACGCCATCGGCGAAGCGCGCCTCGACGCCGATGTTGCGGAACGCGTTTTTGAACTGGTTGTAGGAGCCGCCGTAGAGGTGCGAGGTGGTGACGAAGTTGTCGCCCACCGTGGTGATGTTGTTAATCGCGAGAAACTGCGCCGAGTGGCCGGATGCGGTGGCCAGCGCCGCGACGCCACCCTCGAGCGCGGCGATCCGCTTCTCGAAGACATCGTTCGTGGGATTCATGATCCGCGAGTAGATGTTGCCGAACTCCTGCAGCGCGAAGAGCCGCGCGCCGTGGGCGGAGTCCTTGAACTGGTAGGCGGTCGTCTGGTAGATCGGCACGGCGCGCGCGCGGGTGGTGGGATCGATTTCCTGGCCGGCGTGCAACTGGAGGGTTTCGAAATTCATGAGGGTGT
>JANOCA010000479.1:0-10254 GCA_031411915.1 Opitutaceae bacterium | reverse complement strand
CGCCTGCGTGAGGAAACGCGCGGCTTCGTTGGCGGTGAGGTTGGTCAGCGAGACGGCCGGCGGGGCCGCGGGGGCGACGAAGTTCTGCGTGCCCGAGCCGGAGATGAAGGAGCCCTTGAGTTCGCCGCCGGGGAACTTGGCCGAGTCGATGCGCACGGTGATGTTGCCATTGCGCAAGGCGTCGAGCAGTTGTGCGCTGGTGTAGGAGCCGGTGGGCGTGAACATCCACTGCACGCCGTTCACCTGGCCGTTGGGCAGGCTGAAGACGTAGTCATCGGTGTTGCCGAAAACGAGATGCGCGGTGACTTGGGTGGAACTGAGGCCGGTGAAGGTGACGTTGACCGCCGCAAGCGTGCCGCTGGAGCTCAGGAGAATCGAGGCGTAGCCGGAGGCGGTCGAGCCGCCGACGGCATTCGGCGTCGTGCGGACGGTGGCCACGTAGAGCGTGGCGGGGCTGTCGGCGATGGTGACGGTGGCGCTGCCTTGCGGGCCGACGAAGTAGCCGTTGGCAGCGGTGAGGGTCACCACGACGGTGTCGGTGCCCTCGTTCTGCACATCGGGGTTGGGCGAGAGCGGGAGCGTCACGGACGATGCGCCGGCGGGAATCACGACCGAGCCGAGGAGCGGCGGGTAGTCGAAGCCGTTGATGGCGGAGCCGCCGACGCCGTAGTTGACGGTGAGCGGGAAAGTGGTCTCGCCCGTGCGGTTGATGGTGAACTCGCCAGGATTGGTGCCGGTCTCATCAGCCGCAGCCTTGCTGGCGACGATGGTGACGACGGGGGGATTGGCCGGCGTGAGATCGTAAACCTCGACGAGGGCGACGCCCGTCGTGTTGTTCACGCCGCTTGTCTGGATCGTGTAGCTGCCGGCCGGAAGGTCGACGATCATGGCGGCGTCGCGGCTGCCCGCGGTGAACGCAAAGGCGCCGGCTTGCACGGAGGCGGCCGTGAGGGTCGCCGCGCTGGCGGCGCTGGTGCCGACGGGTGTGCTCCAGTTGTCATTGCTGGCGGAAAACGCGGGTGTGCCGGCGGCGTTTGTGACGATGATGGTGGGATCGGCGAGCGCGCCGGTGACGCCGAGCGGGGTGAGTGCCGGGCCGGCTGCACGGATGAGCAGGCGCCGCGCGCCGCCGCCGGGCGAGACGACGATGCCGGGGATGAGGATGTTGGCGCCCGTGCCGACGAGGGCGCGGGTGGAGATGTTCGTGAGGCGCGAGGTGCCCGCGCCGACTTCGTAAACCTCGATGAGAGCCACGCCGGTGCCGCCGCTGACTTGGGCCGTGTAGGCGCCGGGCGCGAGCGTCGCGACCAGCGCGGCGTCGCGTGATCCGTTGGTCCAGCCGAACGCGCCGACTGAAGTGAACGTGCCGACGGTGAGCGGAGTCGCGCCGCTGACCGACGTGCCCCAGTCGTCGTTTTCGGCGATCTTGGTGCTGCCGGAGTAGAGCTCGAGGCGGGGATTTGCGATCGTGCCCGCCACTCCGAACCCCGCCAGCGCGGGGCCGCTGGCGCGGATGAGGACGGTCTTGTTGCCGCCGGGGCCGATGTTGAACCCGGAGATGATGATGTCACCGCCCGTGCCGACCTGCGCGCGGGTGGAGAGGTTGGAGAGGCTCGGCACTTGGGCGAGCACCGCGGGGACGGTGGCGAGCAACGCGACGAGCGGGCGGATGAGGCGATGGAGGTTCATGCGGCGCAGAAAAAAAATGTGGGGGCGAGGGGGATCACCGGAGTGGCATCCAAGGTATAACGACGAGAAAATGGCATCGGCCCCAAAGGTCAAAACTTGAATGGGGGCGCCGCCGCGGCGTGTGACAATTCCCTTGTCCGCGACCCGCGCGGCGCGGAGCGTCGGGCGATGGCACTTTCCGAGATGAAGATCGAGATACCGCTGGCCGGAGCGCTGGCGGCGGATGAGGCGTTGCTGGAGGCCGGGCGGCAGAACTGGAGCGTGCTTGAGGATGTGATTGTGCGGCGCGCGTGGCTCGTCGGTCTCGGGGCCGAGGCCGCGGCACTACGAGCCGAGTGGGCGGACATCCAGCAATCGCTCGCGGCCGCCGGAGTCGGCCCGATGGGCGAGCCGGTGGTGCGCGCGCTGGCTGACGCGGACTGGCGCGACAGCTACAAGGCCCACTTCCACGCCTGGCGTTTCGGCCGGCTGCATTGGGTGCCGGTGTGGGAGCGCGGTAGTTTTCAACTTCCGCCCGGCGACGCCGTGCTGTGGCTCGATCCGGGGCTGGCGTTTGGCACGGGCAACCACGAGACGACGCGACTGTGCGTCGAGCGGCTGGTGGCGACTGCCGAGGCCAATGAAGGGGGAAGCAAGAAGAGCGAAGAACGCCGCGTGATCGATGCGGGCTGCGGCTCAGGGATTCTCGCGCTGTCGGCGGCGCTGCTCGGCTTTCGCGATGTGCGGGGCTTCGACAACGACCCCGAGGCCGTGCGCGTGAGCGAGGAGAACGCCGCGCTCAACGGCCTCGCCGGCCGCGTGGCGTTTTCCGTGGGCGATCTCACGACGGGCCTCGCCGGCCGCGAGGCCGAGATCGTGCTGGCGAACATCCAGGCCGATGTGCTCATGCGGTTCGCGCGCGAACTCGTCGCGGCGGTGGCGCCCGGCGGCACGCTGGTGCTCAGCGGCATCCTCGCCGGGGAGAATGCGGACGTGCGCGTGGTCTACGAGGCGCTGACGCCCGGGTGGACCCTCAACGCGCGCACGATGGGCGTGTGGAGGGTTGTCGTGCTGGTGCGGCCGGCGTGAGGCGCGGGCTATTCCCTATCCTGTGGGAGCGAGCTGGCTCGCGACTGGCGGGGTTGAGTCGCGAGCAAGCTCGCTCCCACAGGAAAACCAAAGCCACGCTACGACGCTCCTACGGAAACAGCCTCCGCCCGGCGCGGCGCTCCGCGGCTAGTCTCTCCAGAAATTCCGCCCGCTCGATCTCCCGCGCACCGAGCCGCTCGAAGTGCGGGGTAAGCTGCTGGATGTCGATCCACGCCGAGCCGCGGGCGCGCAGGTGCTCGATCAGATGCAGCACACAGAGCTTAGAGGCATCGTCGAGGTGGTGAAACATGCTCTCGCCCGTGAACACGCCCGCGGCGCTCACGCCGTAGAGGCCGCCGACCAGCGTGTCGCCGTCCCACGCCTCGACGCTGTGCGCGTGCCCGAGCCGATGCACCTCAAGGTAGGCCGCAATCATGCCGGGGATAATCCACGTGCCGCCTTGGCCGGGCCGCGGCGCGGCGGCGCACGCGCGGATCACGCCCTCGAAGTCGCGATCGATCGTGAAGCGCAGGCGAGGCGCGAGCGCGCGCTGCGCCTTTCGGAGATTTTTCGGCACATGCAGCGCGGCAAACTCCAGGATCGCGCGGCGTGGCGGGCAGACCCACGGGATCGGGTGAAACGGCCCGCCGTCCGGCCATGGGAAAATCCCGTGGCGATAGGCCGACACAATCCGCGCGGGCGAGAGGTTGTAGTCCAGCGCGACGAGCCCGAGTTCGTCGGCGGGATCGGGGGCGGGCCATTCCGGTGCGGTCATGCGGCGTGCGTTTCCTGTGTGGCGGTCGCCGCGCCCGCCGTCGAGCGCACACCTTGGGCCGCAGTGCATCGCCGGCCGGCGATGCGCGGATGCAATTTTTTCGCGCCACACCTGATAATGCCTTGCCTGCCCGGGCGCCGGGGCGCTTTTGTGCGGCCGCTACTGCGATGACACCCCGCGACGATGCGACCCTGCTCCAAGCCGTGGCGCTGCGCGATGAGGCGGCGTTCGGGGAGCTTTACGATCGGTTGTCGCGGCCGGTGTTTTCGCTGGTGGTGCGCGTCCTCCACTCGCGCGCGGAGGCGGAGGAGGTCCTGCAGGAGGCGTTCTGGCAGGTGTGGGAGCGCGCGCCGGATTTCCGCTCCGAGCTCGGCTCGCCCTTCTCCTGGGTCGTGACCATCGCGCGGCGCAAGGCCATCGATCGCCTCCGCGCCAACGCCCGCCACCTGCGCCGCATCGAGGAGGCGCAGGGCCTGCGCAACGACGACGACTTCATCGCGCCGGCCGCGCTCGAGTCGTTGGCCTCCGATGAGCAGGGCGAGGCCGTGCGCGCCGCGCTCGCCAAGCTTAACCCCCAGGAACGCCGCGCCATCGCCCTCGCCTTCTTTGACGGCCTGACGCACGACGAGATCGCCACGGCGCTGCGCGCGCCGGTCGGCACGGTCAAGGCGCGCATCCGGCGCGGCATGCTGAAATTGAAACCGGCCCTCGCGCGCGTGCGTCCTGCCCCAACCCACTGAGCGACCATGAGCGTGAAAACGAAAACCCAATCCCGGCGCGCGGCCGCGGAGCCCTTCGCCGCCGGCGTCGCGCTCACCGGGGCCGTCGCCAAGCTCGCGCTCGCGGCGCCGTCCGCCGCCGCTCCGTCTCTGCACGTCAAGGACACGCTCATGGCCCGCATCCGCGGCGCGCGTGCCGCGGAACGCGACGAGACGCCGGCCGGCTGGCGCTTTGAGTCCGCCGCCCGGCCCGAGGGCTGGCGCACGACGAAGCTGCCCGGGGTGCGAGTCAAGACGCTGTCCGTCGACGAGCGGCGCGATGTCGTGATGCTGCTCATGGAGATGGCGCCCGGCGCGCGTTTCCCGGATCACGTGCACATCGCCGGCGGCGACGAAGGCCTCGTCCTGTCGGGCGATGTGATCACGGGCGGCCGGCTCATGCGCGCGGGCGACTACTACTTTGCCGGCGAAGGCACGTCGCAGGGCGCGACCGTGAGCCCCAGCGGCTGCACGGCGCTGCTCAGCCTTACGGCGCGCGCGTGGAACGAATGGCGGGCGGCCCTCGCATGACTCTCCCCCGCGTGATCCATGTGGCCAGGATCCTTCTCGCGTTGGGCGCGACGGCGCTGCGCGCCCACGATCCCGGGATCAGCACGATGCAAGGCGAGCTGCGCGCCGATGCGCTCGTGCTGGTGACCGGATTTGCGCCGGCGGACGCCGCGCTGTTTCTCCCGCCCGCCGCGCGCAAGGAAGGCTCCTGGGATCAGGCGGACTTCGACGCCGTGCAGGCGGAACTGCTCCGCGTCGCGCCCCGGCTGTGGGAAGTGAAATCGGGCGGCACCGTGCTGACACCGCGTGAACAGGGCGTGCAGCTCCTGCCCGGGGACAACGTGAGCTTCCGCCTGGTCTTCGTGCGGCCCCCGGGTTCGCCGGGATTCGTGCTGCGGGCGCCTCTGTTGACGGAGCTGTCCGATTCCCATCGGCAATTTGTCATCGTGACCGATGAGGCCGGAAACGCGGTCGTGAAGAAACTGCTGAGCACGCGCGATCCCGTCTTGGAAATCGTGCCGACGACCGCCGGCGCGGCGCCGCAGCCGTCCTCGGACACCGCGACGATCTGGGGCTTCATCCGCCTCGGCGTGGTGCACATCTGGACGGGCTACGATCACCTGTTGTTTTTGCTCGCGCTTCTCATCGTGTGCACGGGCTTCCGCTCCAGCGTCGCGATCATCTCGTGCTTCACGCTCGCGCACTCCATTACGCTGGCGCTGTCGGCGCTCGATGTGGTGGTGCTTCCGCCGTGGCTGGCGAGGTGCGTCGAGCCCGCGATCGCGGCGTCGATCGTGTTTGTCGGCGTCCAGAATATCCTGCGCCGCGGCGAGGAACCGCGCGGCCGCTGGCTGCTCACCTTTGTGTTCGGGCTCATCCACGGCTTCGGCTTCGCCAGCGTGCTGCGCGATCTCGGGCTCGGGACGGGGGGGCAGGGGATCGCGATGCCGCTGCTGACCTTCAACCTCGGCGTCGAACTCGGCCAGATCGCGATCGCGGCGGTGGTGCTGCCGCTGCTCTGGCGGCTGCGCCGGAACGAGAACTTCGTGGCCCGCGGCGTGCCTGTGATCTCGGCGGTGGTCGCGCTCGCCGGGCTCTGGTGGCTTTTGGACCGCACGGTTTTCTAGCCTGGCCGCGCCAATACGCCAGCGGCGCGCGGGCGGATGCAAAAAATTTCCGGCGGGAAACTTTTCCCTTCCCGGTGCATCTTTGCCTCCCCACCACGCGAAGGAGGTGCGATGCTCGTCATTGCGCTCCGTGTCCTCTTGTCCGGCCTTTTCGTCGCCCCCGCCTTCGCCGGCCTCGATCTCGATCGCGAGATCGTGCTGGCGCCGCACGCCGGTGCCACGGCGGAGGATGCCGCGATTCGCATCGCGCAGGACAAAGTCCGCGGCGCGGCCGCGCAGGGGGCTGACTTCGAGCGGCTGGCGTGGGCGTATGTCGCCAAGGCCCGCCGCACCCTTGATGCCGGCTTTCACAAGCTCGCCGAGAAAACCGCCGATGTGGGCGACGCTCAGCTCGGCGCGAGCGTGGCGATGCGCGTGGTGCGCGCGCACGTGCTGCACAACCTCCACCGGTTTCGCGAGGCCGAGGCGGTTGCGGCCCGGCTCGTCGCCGAGCGCGGCGAACCCGATGACCTCGCGTTGCTCAGCGATGCGCTGATTGAGCAGGGGAAGATTTCCGAGGGCGTCGCGGTGCTGCAACGCCTCGTCAACGCGAGGCCCGGCGCCCCCGCGTTCAGCCGCATCGCCCAAGTGCGCTGGCTCACGGGCGATCTCGCCGGCGCGACCACCGCGATGGAATCCGCGCTGCGCGCGACGACTGCAGGCGACGCTGAGACTCGCGCGTGGGTTCTGGTGCGTCTCTCGGGCTTTGCTCTCCAGCGTGGTGATGCGGCCCGTGCGCTCGGCCTCGCCGCCGAGGCGGCCACGCGACTGGCCGACTATGCGCCGGCGCAGCTCGCCACGGGCCGCGCCCTCCTCGCCTTGGATCGCACGGCCGATGCGATCGCGCCGCTGGGGCGCGCCGCCGAACTCGCTCCTCTCCCTGAATACCAATGGTGGCTCGCCGATGCGCTGCGGGCCCATGGCCGCGACGGCGAGGCGGCCACCGTCGAACAGCGTCTATTGAAGCGCGGCGCAATCGAGGACCCGCGGACGTTCGCGCTTTTTCTGGCGACCCGCCGCTTGGAGCCCGACGTGGCGCTGCGCCTCGCCCGGGCCGAACTCTCTGATCGCAGCGATGCGTTCTCGCACGATGCGCTCGCATGGGCGGCATGGGCCGCGGGCGATACCGAGGCGGCCGCGACCTCGATGCGCGTCGCCCTCGCCACGGGCGCGCGCGATGCACGCCTCTTCCTTCATGCCGGCGTGATCGCGTTGGCGCGCGGCGAGGCGCCGGCGGCGCAGGCGCACTTCACGGCGGCGCGCGCGATGGCCGCTACGCTCACGCCCTCCGAGCGCGCGCAGCTTGCGCGGCACGGCGCGGCCGACGGCGCGCTCACCGCCCGCTGAGATTTTTTCCCACCCGTCAGTCCAACCCATAAACCTAATATGAAATCCACCCTCAGTCCGGCGCGCGCGTTCCTCGCCCTCGCCCTCTCCGCCTCGATCGGCCTCTCGCCGATCCGCGCCTCCAGCCACCAGGACGCGCCCCTGATCACCCGCGACCCCGCGGCCAACACCTCCGATGTGTATGCGTTCGTCGTCCAGCGTGGCGGACAGAAATTCCTGAGCGTCGCGCTCGCGGTCTATCCGCACCAGGAGCCGGGCATCGGGCCGAACAAATACAACTTCGACCCCAACGTCCTCTACCAAATCTTCCTCGCCAACCCGACGACCGGTGCGGACCTCGTCGCCTACCAGTTCCAGTTCACCGACACGTTCAAGACCCAGGCCACCATCCTCCAGTCCTACACCGGCGTAGTCGCGGCCAACGGCGACAGCGCGCAGAACCTCACGCAGACCTACACGGTCACCAAGGTCGTGGGGGCCGCCAGCACGCCGCTCGGCAACGGCATCGTGCCGCCCAACAACCAGGGCATCGCCACGCCGAAATACAACAAGGGCGAGGACGGCAATAACCCCGCCAAGGACGGCGTGGGCGATGCCAGCCAGCTCGACGAATACACGCGCGGCGCGATCGCCACGCTGAGCAACGGCTACCGCGTCTTCGCCGGCCAGCGCGAGGATCCCTTCTACGGCGACATCAACGCCATCTTCGATCTGCTCTCGCTGAAGACCGGCGCGCAGCGCTTCGACAGCCAGGGCGGCTACAACGTCCACACCATCGCGCTTGAGATTCCGCTCGCCGAGATCCCCGGCGGCGAGAACCAGACGATGGGCGTCTATGCCACCACGAGCCGCCGCGCCATGACCGTCTTGACCGACGGCGCCAACTCCACCGGCACCGCCCCCACCGGCGCGTGGGTGCAGGTCGGCCGCCAGGGCAACCCGCTCTTCTGCGAAGCCTTCGTCGCCCTCGCCGACAAGGATCTCTACAATCGCACCAAGCCCACGAGCGATGCCACGCTGTTCAAGAAATACTCCGACAGTCCCGAGCTCGGCGTCCTCATCAACGCCCTCGTGCTCAAGGGCAACGTCGCGCCCACGACCAACCGCGCGGACCTCTCCGCCATCTTCATCCCCGATGTCATCAAGGTCGATCTCTCGACCGCCCGCGCCCGCCTGCCCGGTGGCGGCGCGACGAGCTCCGTGCTGGCTGACGACGCGGGCTACTCGCGCCTCAGCATCTTCGGCGGCGATGTGCTGGAAAGCCCCGTGGCGAGCGGCCACCCGTTCCGCCTGCCCGGCAGCGCCATCGGCGCCGACGCCACCAAGTTCTACGTCCCCGGCGGCTGGCCGAACGGCCGTCGTTTCGGCGAGGACGTCGTCGACATCGGCGTGACCGCCATCATCAGCGACCTCCGCGCGATTCCGCTCACGATTCGCTCGGCCGCGGGCATCGACAACGTGGACAGCAACGATGCCATCCTGAACAAGGTATTCCCCTACAGCACCACGCCGTTCAACGGCCGCAACTACGACCACAACCCGCGCCAGGCCAACTCACCGCTGCTGAACTTCGCCACGCGCGGCAACATCGGCACGGGCGAGAACATCCTGATCGGCGGCTTCGTGGTGCGCGGCAACACGCCCGTGCGCGTGCTCGTCCGCGGCACCGGCCCGTCGCTCACGAGCTTCGGCGTCGCCAACGCCGTCTCCGACACCATCGTCCAGATCTGGCAGGGCCAGACGATGCTCTCCGAGAACGACGACTGGCGGACCACCCAGCAGGCGGCCATCCAGGCCACCGGCTACGCCCCGCTCAACGATCGCGAGGGCGCCATCCTCGTGACGCTCCAGCCCGGCGCCTACACGACCACGATCCGCGGCAAGAACAACGCGACCGGCGTGGGCCTCGTCGAGGCGTTCCTGGTGGACTGAGGCAGCCGGACGACTGTCAGCCTGTTTTCGAGGAGCCCGCGGCAACGCGGGCTCTTTTTATTGGATGGCGATGCGCGCCTTGTTGGCCGCCAGCCACGCGTCGAAGCTTTCCAGCGCGGGGTTGAGCGCGCGCGAGAGGTCGAGCGGACGCGCGGCGCAGAAGTCCGCGCTGAAATCGTGCATGTATTGAAACATGTTGCCGAGGTCGTCGGCCCCCGGGAAACCGAGCTTCCGGTAGTCGTCGAAGGGCGTCGCATAGTAGGTCACCGGCTGGCCGAACGCGCGCGTGAGCGAGGCGGCCATCTCCGCGCCGGTCAGGTGCGCGCCGGCGACGCCGATGGACTGGCCGATGTATTTGTCGCCGGCCTTGAACACGCCATAGGCGCAGCGGCCGATGTCCTCGGCGGCGATGCTGGGGAGTTTCCTGTCGCCGATGGGAAGCGCGAACACGAGCTTGCCGTCCGGGCCCTTGCGCGGGCCCATGCCGAAGTGGATGAGGTTGTCCCAATAGAACGAGGTGTGGAACAGCGTCGTGGGCACGCCGGCCTTGGCGAACTCGGCGTTGGCCTCGCCCTTGCCGTCGAGGTGCGGGACCTTGTATTTGCCGTGCAGCGTGGGCATGCGGGTGTCGGAGAGCGGGATTTTCTTCCGCGTGTCCTCGAGCGTGGACCAGATGACGTGCCTCACGCCGGCGGCCTTCGCCGCGCGGGCCATCGCGGCGACCTCGGCGATTTCCTTTTCCGCCGAGAAGTGCGCCCAGAAAAATGTGACGCAAAACGCGCCGTGGGCGCCGGTGAACGCGCGCAGGAGGCTCGCCTCGTCGTCGACATCGCCGGCGACGACCTCGGCGCCGAGCGCGGCGAGGGCCTTCGCCTTGTCTGATTTCGGATCGCGCACGATGGCGCGCGCGGCGAAGCCGCCGGAGGGATCGTTGAGGATGGCGCGGACGAGGCCGCCGCCTTGGGCGCCCGTGGCGCCGAGGATTGCGATGATCTTTTTGCTCATGGGA
>JANOCA010000478.1:0-2138 GCA_031411915.1 Opitutaceae bacterium | reverse complement strand
AAACATCATCATCAGCGCGAACACCGCGCCGACCCGCCACCACCGGTCGCCCGGGCGGCGCCACACGGCGAAAAAGATCCCCTGCACCGCGAGCGCCAGCGTCGCGGCCAGCGTGGTCCAATGCAGCGCCCCGGCCTCGGGGCCGACCGCTTCGCGCCACGCCACGGCGATCTTCTCGGCGTAGCCGGCGAGCGGCCAGGTGAAGTTGCCCAATCCCGGATCCTCGGCGGGGCCGAATTTCCAACGCACGTAGCCCATCCACAGCAGCAGCGGCAGCGCGATGAGCGCGACAACGCCCGCCGGGCGAAGCCACGTGCGCGGTGCGTTCCATTGGAAATCCGTGCCGGCACTTGCGAGCAGGCTCGTCTCCTTGCCGAGGCCGGCGAGCGCCAGCGTGATGCCGCCAGCGGCACTCCGTCCGCCCTCGAGCCAGCGCAGCGCCAACGCCACGAGCAGCAGGCTCGGCCCATCCACGAGCGAATGCCGCACGCTCATGCACACCCCGTGCGAGAACATCACCGCGGCCCAGCGCAGGAAATTCCCCCACCCCGTGGGCGGGAACCAATGCAGCAGCACCCACGCGAGCGCGAGCCAGCACACGGCGTTGAGCAGCGCGTGCGCCTGCACGATCCACGCGGGCTGGCCAAGGCCGAAAGCCCACGCGGCCCAGCAGAACAAAATGCGTTTCGCCCGGTAAGGCAGGTTGTCGATGGCCTGGAGCAGTTCCGGATTGTCGAGGGTCGGATGAAGCGCGAGCTGCACGTAGTAGGCGCCATCGTAGCCCGCCGAGCTGCTGTAGACGTAGTGCGGCGCCTCCCGTAGCGCGGTGACCTTGGTCGGCGTCAGCAGATCGCCGATGGAGATGAGGCTCGAGAAGCCCGTGTCCGGCTGGTGAAACTGCACGACGCACCACGCGAAGAGCGCGACCGCCCCGGCATACGCCAACCGCACGCGCGACGATGTCAGCCGGAGCAGCACGCCTCCGCGGGGTTGGGGCTCCGGATCACTCATCCGGTGCACGGTGGGCGCTTGTCATCCAATTTTCTCACACGCAGTTTGCGCATCACAAAACGCGAGCAACTCATGTCAAATGCGAATCCCCCCGACACCTGCGCCCCCGCGCCGCGGTGGTTGATCGGTTTCGGCCTGGCCGCGCTGCTGCTCTACGGGGTTTTTCTGGCGTGGCATTTTTCGCCGATCGCGGGCGGGGCCGATTCCTCGGGCTATCTTAACAGCGCGCGGCTGCTCGCCTCGGGGCAACTCGCGGCCGAGCCCCGCGTGCCGGCGGAGTTCGGGCCGCAGGCCAGCCTGGAGCGACAGCAGTTCCAGCCGCACGGCTTCGTGCCGTTCGAGGGCAATCCGCGACTTTCGCCCACCTACGCCGTCGGCCTGCCGCTGCATCTCGCGCTCGCCGGGAAACTCTTCGGCTGGGCGATCGCGCCCACGGTCGTCGGGGTGCTCGCCGCCCTCGCGGCGCTGGCGCTGATGTATGCGGTCGGCCGCGAACTCGGCCTCGATCCCGCGCTCGCCGCCGCCGCCGCCGTGACGCTCGGGGCGTTTCCCGTCTTCCTTTTCATGTCGATTCAGCCGCTGAGTGACACGCTCGCGACCGCGTGGTGTCTCGCGGCCGTGCTCGCCGCTTTGCGGACGGCTCATCACCCGGCCTGGGCCCTGGCCTGCGGCGCGGCGGTCGGAGCCGCGGTGCTGGTGCGCGCGACCGACGCGCTGATTCTGCCCGCCGTTGTCGTGCTGCTCGGTTTCGATGCTCGCCGGCTTGCGCTCGCGGTGGCCGGGGGTTTGCCCGCCGCGATCTGGCTCGGCTACTACAACCACGCCGTCTACGGCAGCGCGTTCCGAACCGGCTACGTGGACATCGGGGCGGCGTTCGGCTGGCGCTACGGCGCGCCGACGGCCGTGCATTTCGCGCAATGGCTCGCGCTCATGCTGCCGGCTGTGCTGCTCGCGCTGCCGCTGGTCGCGATCGCGCGGCGCACGCGTCCGCTCCGCACGGGCCTCGCGCTGGCGCTATGGTTCGGCGCCTTCGCAATCGTGTATGCCTTCTACGAGATCTCGCACGAGGTGTGGTGGGGTCTCCGTTTCATCATGCCCGCCACACCCGCCTTGATCATCGGCGGCCT
>JANOCA010000477.1:0-5706 GCA_031411915.1 Opitutaceae bacterium | reverse complement strand
CGGAATCAAAATCCTCAAACTGCGATCACCGACACGCGCTGCGTTTGGCGGCACCTGCTCCAGCGCTTGGCACGCCTGAACCATATTCGCCGGTTTTGAAGGGGTCGCTGCATATGATCCGGCAAGATAACCTGACGCGATAGTGTGAACGCATTCACAGAACTTCCCGCCATTGAGTTCAGCCGGTTCCCAACGATGCTCTGCGAAACACTTGGCGATTTCCCGATAGCTCTCGATGAGCGGCATCCGCAGGCCGATCGGGACTGCCGCCAAAATCTTAGTCGGGTCGATCATTCAGCTGCTTGGGTCATACCCTTGATGAGAGCAGCGCCGTAGGTAAGCCCCGGTGCGGTGAGTGTCCAACCCTTGTCTTTGCTGCCGGTGAGCTTGTTGCCAATGGACTTCATAGTGACCGCATGGTTCGGACCATCGTAGCAACCTTGGGCGTTGCACACCTCTCGCGCGCTCTTGTCGTCGAACGAAGCTTCGCCGGACGACAACAAAGCGGCGATGCCCCGAAGCACATAGGCATTGATGGTCTGCCCCCGTTTCTTTTTTCCAGGCATCGCCGCGGCAATCACCGTCGCCACACCGTTCTCAACGTGGAACACCTGCTGAATCTCGTCGCTCGTCAGCTTGTTCTGCTTCGCCCAATTTTTTGCTTTGGCCGGTAGGCTCGCGGCACTCGCATCATGACTCCCTCCGTGCTCATCTCCACCCCCGGCGGCATCGGATTTCCTTTGAGACGTTGGCACTGAAGATTCACCAAGCAATGTAAGCACGGCATGGACGATCCGCTGGCGCTCAGCTGATTCAAAGGGCGTCAGGACATCGACGATCTTTGCGGTAGCCTCAGTATTTTTGAGTTTTGCCATAGGGAATGGGGGCTAGATGGAGTCGTGGAGCCAGCTGTAACTTCCGAAGTAGAATGTCATCACGCACTCCTGAATGGAGTCAATGTGGCAAACTTAAGTTGAAAGCGCCGCCGACTTCACCCACGTTGCCCGCATGAGCGCAGCCAAGGCCGAGGCCGTTGAGATGATCAGGAATCTCCCCGACGACGCGACGCTGGAGGACATCCAGCACCACCTCTACGTGCTGGAGAAAATCAAGCGCGGCGGGCAGCGCCTCGCTACCGAGGGCGGCCTCACGCAGCAGGAGATGGAGCGCGACCTCGCCCGATGGATTTTGCAGTAACGTGGTCGCCGCAGGTCCGGGAGGACCTGCACGAGATCGCCGCGTTCATCGCCAGGGATTCGCCGCGCTACGCGTCGGCCGTCATCGAAAAGATTCTGGCCGCCGGCCGCAGCCTGCAAATCCTCCCGCACCGCGGCCGCGTGGTGCCCGAGGTCGGCAACGAGAACTGCCGCGAGCTTTTCATCTACGAGTATCGGCTCATCTACACGGTCGAGGGCCGCGAGGTGCGCATCGTCGCGGTGATTCATGGCCGGCGGTTGCTTGGCGCAGTGGCCGCGCGAGTGCCAAAGTAGAGCGAACTTTTTGGCAGTGCCCGGTCCAGCACATCTCAGCAAAAAATTACCCTCCATGAAGGCCGCCAAAACCAAGAAGGACCTATCTACCAAAGACCGCGAAGAACTGCTCGGCGCTTTGCAGTCGCGCTTCGAGAAAAACCCGCAGCGCCACGCCAAGCTCGACTGGGCGAAGGTGAAGGCGCGGCTGGAGACGCAGCCCGAGAAACTGTGGTCGCTCGCCGAGATGGAGCGCACGGGCGGCGAGCCGGATGTCGTCGGGCACGACGCGAAGACGGGCGAGGTCATCTTCTTCGATTGCTCGGCGCAGAGCCCGAAGGGACGCGAGAGCCTGTGCTACGACCGCGCGGCGCTGGATGGCCGGAAGAAATTACCGCCGAAGGGCTGCGTCACCGAGGCCGCGGCGGCGCTGGGCGCCGAGCTGCTCGACGAGACGCAATATTTCTCGCTGCAGCAGCTCGGGGAATTCGACACGAAGACATCGAGCTGGCTGAAGACGCCGCCGGAAATCCGCCAGCTCGGCGGCGCGATCTACGGCGACCGCCGCTACAACCGCGTCTTCATCGGCCACAACGGTGCGGACTCCTACTACAGCGGCCGGGGCTTCCGTTGCTCGTTGCGAGTCTGAGCCGGAACGATGCAGTTGAAAATCTGCGGCGGGTGGGTCTGGCTCTCCGAGCCGGCCTGAGTTTCAGGGCGAGGCGCACGCTGCAACTCAGGCCGCTAGCGGAGAAGCGGCCCCACCTCCCAGCCGGTCATTCGCAGAGCTGGACGAATTCCGGCTGCATCATTCCGGCTGAGAGCGGCCACCGCTCGGACGGCAGGAGCCCGCCTGCGAGCGATTCGAGCGGCGAGCGCCAGCGAACCGACGGCGCGTCGGCTCGCTGGCGTTCGGCGCGGCAAGCCCGCCGGGCACTTCTACGTCTCGAGCGTTTTCCGTTCAAAGCGCAAACACCGCCGGCACGAGTCGCATCCGGCGGGCTTCCACCCGCGCGTGCTGGTCTTTCGCGCGCTCCAGCAACTGGGCAAAGTCGATGCCCTGGAGCCGTGAGTCCGATGCTGCCACCACTGCAAGCGCATCCCAGAGCGAAGCCTTGCCGAGGATGCCGAGCGCCAGCATCTCCAAGCCCTCGAAGAGCGCGAGGTCCGCACCGGACGAGTGCCCGAGCTTGAAGCGGCTCACCTTCTCCGCGATCCAGCCGAGCGTTTCCTTGAACGAATGCCCCTCTCCTCCCACCCGCTCGATTATGGATCGCAGATCAGCGCGGTCCGCCTCGATCTCACGCAGCAGCTCCGCGGCGAACACGTTCAAGGAATCGTCGCCGGGCGCGTCCCTCCAAGTCTCCACCAAGCTCACCGCGAAGTTGGAGCCCGCCAAGTGATCGTGCAGGTAGGTCGCCAGCGGATTGCTCATGGAGAAACGCGGCGGCCGCGGCTCCTCGCGGGCCGCCCGCGGGTGGGCCGGGGCGGCAGGAACTGCGCCTTGATGATTCGCATGGCCTCGCCGTGCAGATCCTGGGCGCTCCAGCACAAGGCCGGGACGACGCGCGCCTCGATCTGGGCGTCGAACAGGGCGAACATCGCCGCGAGCACGCACGCGTCCGTGTCGATGCCGCAGACCTCCACCCGCCGGACGCCCAGCCGGCGCAGGCGCGCGAGGTGCGCCGTGGTCAGGCCATAGCCCGTCTTGCGGAGCACGAGGTCTTTTTCCCGGGGCGCGATGAGCAGCCGCGTATCCGGCGATCCGGGCGCACACGTGTCGCGGCCGAGCTGAGTCCGGAAAAATGAACCGGGCGGGTTGACGAACTGCGTGAAGATGCGACGGCGAAACGTGCGGCCATGGCGCTCGATTCTCGCCACCAAAGCGGGCGGGACCGGAAAGGCCGCCTGCACATCGACGATGATAAGATCGGTTCCAGACTTCATGGCTCGCGTGATCCGTGGATGCGGTCAGCCGCCCGAGGTTTCGCCGCCCATCACCGGCAAAACCGTGCCCGTGATGTAGGAGGAGTCCGCATCGGAGGCCAGGAACACATAGGCGGGCGCGAGCTCCTCCGGCTGGGCCGGGCGCCCCATCGGCGACTTGGCGCCGAACCGCGCCACCTTTTTCGCGGAGTTTCCTGCATCGGAGGGATTGAGGGGCGTCCACACCGGGCCCGGCGCCACGGCGTTCACGCGGATGCCGCGGGGGATGAACTGCAACGCCAGCGCCTTGGTCAGCGCGTTCAGGGCCCCCTTGGTCGCCGAGTAATCGGGCAGTTGCTCCGAGCCGAAGATGCCCGTCTCCGAACTGGTCACGATCACCGCGGCGCCGGGCTTCAGGTGCGGCAGCGCCGCGCGCACCAACCGCACGCAGGCAAAGACGTTGGTTTCAAATGTCCGGCTGAGCTCGGCATCCGAGACTTCCGCCAAGCTCCGCGTGTGGACTTGGTGGGCGGCGTTTGAGACGACGATGTCCAGCCGCCCCAGCGCCTTCACCGTCGCCGCGACCAATTCCTTCGCCGCGGCCGGGCGCGTCAAGTCCCCCGGCAGCAGCAGGCACGTCCGGCCGACCGCCTCGACGGCGCGCTGAGTGACGATCGCGTCGGACTCCTCCTGCGGGAGATAGGAGATCGCCACATCCGCGCCCTCCCGCGCGTAGAAAAATGCCACGGCCCGCCCGATGCCCGAGTCTCCGCCCGTGATCAGGGCGACCTTGTCCTGCAGCTTGCCCGCGGGCCGGTAACTTCGCCCTTGCCACCGCGGCGCAGGCGAAAGCTTCGACTCCAAGCCCGGGGCTTTCTGATGCTGGATGGCAAAGGGCAGCTTCGGCTCAGACTGCATGAGCGGGCGTTTCGTTTTTTCCCGCGGCCGGGACGGCGAGAGACGCGATTCGGTTTTCCGGTTGGCCACTCCCTAGTGATATCCGAGGCGCCGCGTTGGTTCCCTGCCCGGCCACTACACTTTCCCAAAAGATCGCGCACAGGGGAACGCGCCGGCTGCGATTACAGTTCGGGCTTCACAGTCCGAGGCGAAACGCGGTCGCCGCCGTTCCCCTTTCAACGGGCGATCTCAATTTCTTGCAGCTCCCGCCGCGAGCGACGTTTTCGTTCGTAGTTCCGGCTTCAGCCGGTCCGAAGTCCGCCCGGCCCGGCTAAAGCCGGAACTACGAACCCGAACCCTGCAAGAAACTGAGATGCGCCCTCCCCTTCAACCCCACGCCCACTCCGCGCTTGCCGCGCCCCGCGTGGCGGCCTCTGCTCTTCCTTTTCCTCCGCCGCTCATGCCACAAACCATCGCCGTCCTGGACTTCGGTTCGCAGCTCACGCAGGTCATCGCGCGCCGGATCCGCGAGTCCCAGGTTTACTCGAAGATCTACCACTTCTCGACGCCCGCGGCCCAGTTGCGCGCGGATGGCGTGGCCGGCATCATCCTCTCCGGCGGGCCGCAGAGTGTTTACTCGAAGCAGGCGCCGCACCCCGACCGCGCGATCTTCGATCTCGGCGTTCCCGTGCTCGGCATCTGCTACGGCGTGCAGCTCATGGGACACTTCCTCGGCGGCACGGTCGCGCACAGCAAAGCCCGCGAATACGGCCACGGCGAACTCACCCTCACGAAGAAGAGCCCGCTCTTCACCGGCCTGCCCAAGCGCCTGCGTGTGTGGAATTCCCACGGCGACAAGCTCACGAAGCTCCCGCCCGGCTTCCGCGCCGTCGGCACCACGGAAAACTCGCCCTTCGCCGCCATCGAGGATCCGAAGCGCCACTTCCACGGCATCCAGTTTCACCCGGAGGTCTTCCACACTGAGCGCGGCGTGGACATGATCCGGAATTTCCTGCTCGGCGTCTGCGGCGTGAAGCAGGAGTGGACCACCAAGGACTTCATCGCGCAGTCGGTGGAGAAAATCCGCGCGCAGGTCGGCCAGGGCCGTGTGCTCCTCGGCCTCTCGGGCGGCGTCGATTCCTCCGTCGCGGCCGCGCTGCTGCACAAGGCCATCGGCCAGCAGCTCACGTGCGTCTTCGTGGACAACGGCCTGCTCCGCAAGGGCGAGCGCGCCGCCGTCGAGAAACTCTACGGCGATCATTTCAAAATCGACCTGCGCGTCGCGGACGCGTCGAAGCTCTTCCTCCGCCGGCTCAAGGGCGTCACCGAGCCCGAGCAGAAGCGGAAGATCATCGGGCGCACCTTCGTCGAGGTCTTCGAGAAGTCCCTCAAGTCGATCAAGGGCAGCGCGGAG
>JANOCA010000476.1:0-7059 GCA_031411915.1 Opitutaceae bacterium | reverse complement strand
CGCGAACCCATCCGCGTCGTGTGACGCGGCTCCAGACTTTTCTGTTGTAGGCCCGCCCGGTGGGCCACTGCCGTGGAATTAGCGGGTTCGGTTTTCGTAGGCAGCTCGCTTGCGAGCGCTCCGCCCGACGTTCGCCGAGGCGCGCGCAAGCGCGCTGGCCTACGAAGAGACAGGGCGATCGACCTTAATTCAACGGCAGTGGCCCGGTGGGCGGGCAACCCGGCCAACAGCCGGGCCTCCTCTGGACTGTCGGACCAACCCTTGCCGCCGCGTCACCACGTGATGCACGTGATCCGCGCCCCAGTTTCCGCCGCGGCGGCGGCCACGCTTGGACGCGCGGGACGTCGGTCCGCGCCGGGTTTGATGGTTTCCAATCTGCGGTGTCCTGAATCTGCGGGAACCCGGGCCTTTCCCCACAGATTCAGGAATCCGCCGAGGCCAGAGTTCGCCGCACTCAGAGCTTCGCGATGATCGCGTCAGCCATAGCCTTGGTGCCGACGCTCGGCTTGCCGAAGGCGATGTCGCCGGTGCGCGTGCCGCCGGTGACGGCGCTGCGCACCGCGGTCTCGATGCGCGTCGCGATGGCGTCGAGGCCGAAGCTGAAGCGCAGCATGAGCGCGACCGATAGAATCTGCGCGCAGGGATTGGCGATGCCCTTGCCCGCGATGTCGGGCGCCGTGCCGCCGGCGGGCTCGTAGAGGCCGAAGGGCAGGCCGAGGGAATTTTTCCCGGCGCCGAGCGAGGCCGACGACAGCATGCCGAGCGAGCCGCAGATGACGGCCATCTCGTCGGAGAGGATGTCGCCAAACATGTTTTCGGTCACGAACACGTCGAACTGGTTCGGGTCGCGCGCGAGCTGCATGGCGGCGTTGTCCACATACATGTGGCTGAGCGCGAGGTCGGGCGCGTGCTTCGCGCAATACTCGGTCACGGTCTTGCGCCAGAGGACGGAGGTCTCGAGGACGTTGGCCTTGTCCACGGAGCAGAGTTTCTTCTTCCGCGCGCGCGCCGTGGTGATCGCGACTTGGAGGATGCGCTCAATCTCGGACTTCTTGTAGACCATCGTGTCGATCGACTGCACGTCGCCGTCGGGAAGCGTGGTCGTGGTCTTGGGGAGGCCGAAGTAAACGCCGCCGGTCAGCTCGCGGATGCACACGATGTCGATGCCGTCGGGGATGCGCTCGGTCTTGAGCGGCGAGGCATCGGTGAGCTCGCGGTAGAGCAGGCCGGGGCGGATGTTGGCGAAGAGGGTGAAGTGCTTGCGCAGCGGCAGGAGCGCGGCGCGCTCAGGCTGCTCCTTGGGCGGGAGTTTTTCCCACTTCGGGCCCCCGACGGAGCCGAAGAGGATGGCGTCGCTCTGCTCGCAGAGCTTGAGCGTGGAGTCGGGGAGGGCCTTGCCGTGGTTGTCGATGCCGGCGCCGCCGACATCGGCCTTGGTGTAGGCCAGGGTGAGTTTCTCCTGGCGGGCGACGTGTTCGAACACGCGCAGCGCCTCGGTCATGACCTCGGGCCCGATGTAGTCTCCAGCAAGGACGGCAAACTTGAGTGTCGGCATGGGAAAACGCGCAGACTGCCAAGCGCCGGGGCCGAGTGGCAAGGGCGGAGATAACGGTTGCGCGCCTTCCGAAACCGCGTGCATTGGCCCGCGTGAACTTGCACGTGCTCCCGGCCGGGATGCTTCAGACCAATGCCTATCTCCTGACCGCGCCCGAACTCGGCGAGGCGGTGCTCATCGATGCCCCGGGGGACGTGTGGGCGGAAGTCGCGCCGATCTTGGAAAATGAAAAATGCCGCCTCACCGAGCTGTGGATCACCCATGGCCATTGGGACCACATGCAGGGAGCGGCGGAGCTGGTCACGGCGACGGGCGCCAAGGTCCTCGCCCATGCGGATGATCGCATGTTGCTTGAGACGCCCGAGCTCATGGAGCGGCTCATGGGCGAGCGGCTCAAGCTGAAGCCGGTGCACGTCGACCGCTGGGTGGTGCAGGGCGAGATGCTCGCGGCTTTGGGCGCGACGGCCGAGGTGCGGCATGTGCCGGGACATTGCCCGGGCAACGTGCTGTTTTACTTTCCCTCGTTGGGCGCGGCCTTCGTGGGCGATGCGATTTTCAACGGCAGCGTCGGTCGCACGGATTTGCCGGGCGGAGATTTCGCGCAACTTGAGCGGGCGATCCGGGGACAGATATTCACCCTGCCCGGTCCGACGGTTGTCTTCCCCGGTCACGGGCCCAAGACCACCGTCGCCCACGAACGCGCCAACAATCCCTATGTCAGCGACTGAACACGAAACCCATATGCGCCGCGCGCTCGAACTCGCGCGGGGCGTATGGGGCACCACGCATCCGAATCCGATGGTCGGCGCGGTGATCGTCGAGGAAGGGCTGGTCGTGGCCGAGGGCGCCACCTCGCCCGATGGCGGGCCCCATGCCGAGCGCTGGGCCCTGCTCGCGTATGGACGCAAGCCGCGCCCCAGCACCACGCTCTACGTGACGCTCGAGCCCTGCTCCACGCAGGGCCGCACCGGCGCCTGCACCGATGCGATCATCGAGTCGGGCATCAAGCGCGTCGTCGTCGGCGCCACCGACCCCAACCCCGCGCATGCGGGCCGCGGGTTCGAGGTGCTGCGCGCCGCCGGCATCGAGGTCATCACCGGCGTGCTCGAGCGCGACTGCGTCGATCTCAACCTGATCTTCAACCACTGGATCACCCGCGGCACGCTCATCGCGGCCAAGGTCGGCTCGACGCTCGACGGCCGCCTCGCGTGCCGCACCGGCGAATCGCGGTGGATCACCAACGAACTCTCACGCGCCGACGTGCATCGCTGGCGGCGGCTTTTCCCGGGCATCGCGGCCGGCGCGATGACGGTGCTCAAGGACAACCCCCGCCTCACCGCGCGGCGCGCCGGGGCGGAGGAGTGGTGCCCGTGGCGCTTCGTGTTCGATGGCCTGCTGCGCACGGTCGTCGACAAGAACCTGCCCAACGTCTTCACCGACGAGTTCCGCGACCGCACGATCGTCGTGACCACGCCGCACGGCGGCCTCGGCTACGTGCGCAAGCTGCGCGACATGGGCATCAAGGTCTGGATCTTCGAGTCGGCGACCCAGCGGGTGCCGTTTGCGGACTTTCGGAAAAGGTGCACGGAGGAGCGCATCCCCGGCGTGTTCGTCGAGGGTGGGGCGCAGCTCATCAGCGAGCTGCTGCGCGCCCGCCAGCTCGACTACCTCTTCGTCTATCACTCGCCCATCTTCCTCGCCGACGACAAGGCGCGGGCCATCTTCAGCGGCCTGCGGCCGGAGCGCCTCGAGCAAGCCCTGCGGCTCGCCGATGTGCGTCACGACGCCTTTGAGGGCGATTCGCTGATGCACGGCCGGGTCGCTTATCCGGACAAGCTGCTGTTCGACGAGACGGCGCTTGGCGTCCGCTGATGGGCGGATGGGCGGCGGGATGCGCTCACCCCGCTTTGGCCGTTGCGGGGTGAGGGCACCTCGCCTACACCGATTTTCTACGGACGATTTTCCCCATGAAGCCCTCCCTGCTCGTCGCGTTCAGCCTGATCATTTGCCTTTGTCGGCCCGCACTCCGCGCCGCCGAGGCCTACCCGCCCGGTCCCGATTCCAAGGTCCAGCCCGGCGTGCCGCAGGGCGAACTGATCAAGTTCGAGTTTGCCGGCTCGAAAATTTTCCCCGGCACGACGCGCGAAGTCACCCTCTACGTGCCGCGGCAATACGCCGCCGCCAAGCCCGCGTGCGTCTACGTGAACCAGGACGGCGTGCAGTGGAGCGCGCCCACGGTGTTCGACAACCTCATCGCGCGCGGCGAGCTGCCGGTGATCATCGGCGTGTTTGCGCGGCCCGGCGTCGTGAAGACCGCCAACGGCGCGACCGCGCTCGACCGCTTCAACCGCAGCTACGAATACGACGGGCTCGGCGACGCCTACGCGCGCTTCGTGCTCGAGGAATTGCTGCCCGCGGTGGAGACGAAGACCACCGCCGATGGCCGCGCGATCAAGCTCTCGAAGTCCGGCGCTGATCGCGCCATCGGCGGATCGAGCAGCGGCGCGATCGCGGCGTTCACGGCGGCGTGGGAGCGGCCGGATGCGTTCACGCGCGTCTTCAGCAACGTCGGCACCTTCGTCGGCATCCGCGGCGGGGATCGCTATCCCGGGCTCATCCGCAAGTTCGAGCCGAAGCCCCTGCGCGTGTTTCTCGTCGATGGTTCCAACGACAACAACATCTACGCCGGCGACTGGTGGATGGCCAACCAGACGATGCAACGCGCGCTCACCTATTCCAACTACGAGGTGAAGCACGTCTGGGGCGACGGCGGCCACGATGGCCGCCATGGCACGATGGTCTTTCCCGACGCGATGCGCTGGCTCTGGAAAGACTGGCCGCAACCCGTGAAGGCCGGCCGCGCGCCGCTCGAGCGCCTCGGCCCGATTTTGATCCCCGGCGAGGATTGGCAGCTCGTCGGCGAAGGCTACCGCCTCTCCGAGGGCACGGCCGTCAACGCCAAGGGCGAGGTCTTCTTCACCGACATCCCCGCCAGCAAAGCCTACAAGATCGGGCCCGACGGAAAGCCGGTCGAGTTCATCGCCGACACCAAACGCGCCAACGGCCAGGCCTTCGGGCCCGATGGCCGCCTCTACGCCGTCGCCACCGGCACGCGCCAAGTGCTCGCCTACGGAGCCGACAACAAACCCACCGTAATCGCGGAGGAGATCGCGGGCAACGACCTCGTCGTCGCGCACAACGGCAACCTCTACGTCACGAATCCGCCCGGCGGAAACAGCAACGACCCGAGCCGCATCTGGCTCATCAAGCCCGACGGCACGAAGCAGGTCGTCGACACCGGCGTGAAATATGCCAACGGCATCGCGCTCTCGCCCGACCAATCGCTCATCTACGTCGCCGACTACCGCTCGCACTGGGTTTACAGCTACGTCGTGCAGGCCGACGGCACGCTCGCGCACAAGCAGCGCTACTACCACCTGCACGAGCCCGACACCGACGACCAGAGCTACGCCGACGGTCTCAAGGTCGACCGCAACGGCAACCTCTGGGTCGCCACGCGCCTCGGCATCCAAATCTGCGATCAGGCGGGCCGCGTGAACTTCATCATTCCCACACCCAACGGCCGCTGCACCAACCTGGTTTTCGGTGGCGAGAAGTTCGATACGCTCTACGCCTCCTGCAACGACAAGGTCTACAAACGGAAGCTCAACCTCACCGGCGCCAACGCGTGGGACAAGCCGAGCAAGCCCGCCGCCCCGCGGCTCTGAGATGCGGACGCCCGATGAGATCCAGGCCTTCGGCGGGTGGGCGGGCGCGTCCCTGCGCCCGCATGGCGACGAACGGCAAAGCGATCGAATGCGGGCACAGGGACGTGCCCGCCAACCTCAGGTCATGTGAGTTCCTCCGCTGGCTGACATGCGCCGCATCCGCATCTGTTATTTCAACTCGTGGGCCGGCCGGCTGGAGCCGGCCGCTGACTATCTCGCGCGCGTGCCGGGCATGGATCTGACGCCGCTGGTCGCGCGCAAGGATGATGCGGAGCTCCTGCGCAAAGCGCGGCTCGACTGCGATTGGTATGCGGCCAACACCCGCTGTTTCGCCGCGATGCACCATCTGGAGATCGAGTTTCTCCCCGCATGGATCACCGGCAAGGCCGGCGTGCTCGACCTCGCCACGGCGCCGCGCGAGCCGGGCGAGGAGCGGTGGCTCCTCACCATGGCGCACCAGCCGCAGGCCCTGGGCGAACTGGCAGGCAAGGTGTGGGCGATGCTGGCCAAGACTGGCGTCCGGCACTGCTTCTATGCCTTCGACGAGGCGAGCCGGTTCATGCCGTGCTTCAATGCCATCGCGCCGCACCTCGACGTGCTCATCCACGATGAGTTGCCGCTGGCTGAAGGCGGCGCCGCCGCGCTCAAGCCCGGGTGCGTGACACGCCATCGCAGTTGGGTCGCCAATTTCGCGCCGGGCGAGGCGGTGTTCAACGAGTCGCCCGAGGAAAAAGTCTACTTCCTTGGCTCGCAACAGGGCCTTACGCCGCATCGGCAGCGCCAGCTCGATTTCCTGCGCGGAAAACTCAAGGACCGCTTCGTCGCGAGTCACGACCACTCGACGCCCGTCGATGGACGCTTTGCGCTGAACCGCTACAAGGTCGGGCTCAGTCCGGAGGGCCGCAAATTCGCCACGCTCGCGATGGCGCGGTCGCACACCGACCGGCCGTTCTGGTCGGGCTGTCTCGGGCAGGTGCCCGTGAGCGAGGATTCCAAGCTCGGCGGCCGCCTCGAGGAACTGCATGCGGCCGGCCTCATCGTGCGCTACACCCACGGGGATTTGGATGCGCTCGCCGCGGCCTGCGAGCGGGCGCTCGCGACGACCAACCCAGAGCGCCGCCGGATCTTCGATCACTTCAACGCGCGCGAGAGGATCGGTGCGGTCGTCGCCGAGGCGCTCGCGGCCAGCCCCCCGTGACGTAGGGCCTCAGCTTGCTGAGGCCTTCCGCGTGGCGATGTCGCCACTTTGGCCTGAGCAAGCTCAGGCCCTACCAGCCGATCGTGCGCTATTTTTTCCCGTCGCCCTTGGGCGCGACGGGTGGATTGGGGTTCATCGTCTCCGCCACCAATTGCCGCAATTGCTGCTGAGCCTGCTGTTGCAGGAGCATCTGTTGCAGCACGGAGGCTTGGGGTGGGGAGAGCACGGATTGCGCTTGGGTGACCGCGGCGGGGGTGAGCGGCGCGGTGCCGGGGCCCTGCGCGTTGATCACCCGCAGCGCGTTGCCATCGGGGATCGCGGCGAGCAGCTGGGCGGCCATGGCCGCGGCATCCCCCATTCCCTGGCGCGGGCTGGAGTTGGTGGCGAGGATTTGCACGAGCTGCTCCGCTTGGCCGGCGGAGAGCGGCGCGCCGGTGTAGCTCAGCCGCTGCTGCAGCTCGTTCACCGTGCCGCGCTGCGGCAGTGTCTGTTCGTAGTTGGAAAGCTGCGTGAAGCCCGCCTCGCCAATCACGCCTTTGATCATCTGGTTGATGGCGTCCTGCTCCTTCGCGACGAGC
>JANOCA010000475.1:0-3106 GCA_031411915.1 Opitutaceae bacterium | reverse complement strand
GCGCACGCAGGGTGCGGCCCACGGCCTGTTCGATCTTCTCGTGGGGGTCGGGCGTCATGATGCGAAATTCTCCGATGTGATTTTTTCGTGGGCCGTGCCGCTGCGCGCGAGGATCGCGGCGAGGGCGGCGCGGGCACGCAGGATGTCGGTCTTCACCTTGGCAAGCGAGACACCGAGTTTTTTGGCGATCTCGTCGTAGGGGAGGTCGTCGAAGTGGAAGAGCACGAGCGGCACGCGCTGGTGCGCGGGCAACTGATCGAGCGCGCGCTCGACGAGCTCGCGGCGATCGGCGGCATCGACCTCGGAGAAGAACGTGTCGGGCGCCGCGAAGTCCACCGCGGGCGCCGCGTGATCATCGCCGGCGTCGTCGCGCTTGAACTCGGAGAAGAACCGCCAGCGCTTGCGGTAGCGCGAGAGGTGGTTGAGCGAGAGGTTGGTGGCGACGGTCTTCAGCCAGCCGCCGGCCGTGGGGCTGGTGGCGAGGTGGTGATAGTTTTCGTAGGCCTTGAGGAACACGTCCTGCGCAATGTCCTCGGCCTGCGCGTCGTTGCCCGTGAGGCGCGCGGCGGTGGAGAAGACCATGTCCTGATAGTTGCGCATGAAGGTCGTGAAGTCGGTCGCCGGGGCAGCGCCGGTTACGGAGTTGTGCACGGAGGAGTCATCGTTCGGGGGCAGAACCCCGGACGACGGCGCAAAGTTGCAGGAATCTCCCTCCGGCAAGGGCATCGCGTGCAGGCTCTAGCCCCGGAGCGGACGGAAGCGCAAGGTTGCTGGTGGAGCGCGTTGCCCCCAACGCGCTTGGGCTACGGCGTGGCTGCTGAAAGCGCGTTGAGGGCACCGCGCCCCACCTTCACGGCGACCCAAGCTCGCTCAAGCCACGCTGGCGCAGAGCAACACGTAGTGCGCCCGGGCGCGATCGGAGCACTCCTTGAGGTCGCCCTCGGAAATGCCGGCGAGCGTGAGCTTGGCTTGGGTGCATTCCCAGTCGCCCTCCTCGCCGGGGAGTTCGAGGCCGAAGCGGGCCGCGACGCCGCACGCGAGATTAAGCACGCAGGCGCTGACATTCGGGCCGTCGGCGCCCAGCGGTTCGTAGTGCTGGCTCACCGCCTCGATGAGCTCCGCGGGGAAACGCCAGTGCGAGAGCAAGGTCGTGGTCACTTCGGCCGAGGTGACACCAAACGTCTTTTTCTCCCACTCCGCCACCGAGGGCCACTCGGCGGGGCCGGGATAGACCTTGCCGAACGCCGCGCCATCCAGAATCACGCGGCCCACCGTGCGCAGCAGCCCGGACGTGTAGGCCAGCCCGGCGTCGCTTTTCGCGCGCTGCGCGATGAGGTCGGCGGTGGCGGCGGTTGCGACGGCATTTTCCCAGAGGCGCGTGGCCGGCAGCTGATACGTCAGCAAGTCGCGCTGGCAGACCTGCTGCACGGCGGCGAGGCCCACGAGGCGGAAAATCTCCCCGAGGCCGACGCGGCCCACGGCCACATCGAGGGACTCCGTCTTTTCCCGTATCCCGAAGAGCACGCTGTTGCTCATCCGCACGACATGGAAAGTCAGCGCGGGATCGAGGCGGATGAGGCCCACGATCTCGTGCAGCTCCACATCGGGATCAAGCAGGAGCAAGCGCAGGCGGGAAAACGTCGCCGCCGAGGGTGCGAGCTTGTTGCCGAGGGTGACGATGGATTCACGGGAAAGGGACATGGGCGCGGAAACTCCCCTCCCATCGGCACACCCGCCTGCCCGCCCAAGGAAAACGTTACCCTCAGAAGTCGATGGCTTTCAGATCGCCAATCTGGACCTCAAACCGCTCGTCGAAGGGCTTCACCCGCTTCAAATCGGTGCGGGTCAGATTGACCGATCCGCCGATGCTCACGAACAGCATCGAGGCCGAGGCGTCCCCCGTGACGCCCACCAAGGCCGGACCGTGCTTGGGATCGACCGCGGCGAACTCAAGCGTGCCGCCGCCCGACTTGACCTTCACGACCAGCTTGGAGCGGAACGACTCGCGCAGGCGGACCGTGATGCTCTCGAGCACCTGGCCCTCCTTGAGCAGGCGCGCCAGCACCTCGAATTTCTCCGGCGGGAACCGCTCGTTGCCAAACTTGCGCAACGGGATCTCGAATGTGAAATGCGTGGCAGTCTCGCTCGCGATGGACGAGGCCGGCACGTCGAGCAGCTCGCCCAGCGAGACGCGGCGGCGGAGGTCCGGCTTGGGCGGCACGGGTTTCGTGGGATCGGCGGGGGCCGCCCGCTCGCCCATCGTGCGGTATTTCGACAGGTCGCGGGGGGACGGCTCCTTGCCGTTCACCTTGAGCGGGGTCCATTGCCGCGCATAAGGCTGCGAGGGATCGAAGCGGACGAGCACCTCGGATTTGACGCGGCCCTTCTCGTCGCGGATCAAACGGTGCTCCGTGTAGGCCCAGCGGGGGTAGTCGGCGGCGGTGCGGTGCAAGACCTCGTTCAGCAGGCCAATCTCCGCGGGCGCGGCCGCGCGGGCAGTGGCATCGGCGGCCCGGGCAGGGGCGCCAATCAGGGCGAGAAGAAAGATGCAGGCAACGAGGGAGCGCACGCGGCGGAAGACCGTAAGGTCGCGCGGATGTTTCGCACCCGACCCGTCTCCCGCAAGCCCTTCCGCACTCAGGCCGCGATGGCCGCGAGCGCCGTCTCGAACGCCGCCTCGGTCTCCATGATGGCTGGTTCGAAGTCGTCGATTGTGAGGCCGGCGGCCTCGAGCTTTTCCGGCGTGAGTTCCCACCACGCCGTCTCCCCGACGAAACTGTAGGCGACGCGCGAGGCGAGGCCGTTGGAGACGTTGAGGAGGGCGGCGAGCTTGCAGCCGTAATCCTGAGGCCGGCTGAGATAGTGGGTGCGGACGGCAGCCGTGATGTCCGGGGCGAAACCTAAATCCTCGAGGATCATGGCGGCGACCTCGCAGCTATCGAGGCACAGCGTGCTGCCTTCCCAGGCGGCATACGTGGGCCATTGGCCCGGCGCATAGCGGTGGGTCAGCACCGGGTGGCTGCGGCACGCGTAGTCGAGCACCACAATCCCGAGCGGGCGGAGGAGGCCCGCCGTGTAGGCGAGGCGCGGATCGACACCCGCGGGA
>JANOCA010000474.1:0-29633 GCA_031411915.1 Opitutaceae bacterium | reverse complement strand
AGGAGAAACTGGCTCTCGATCGGGCGCAGGGCATCGACACCACCGCCATCGCGTGCGCTGCGCACAAACGCATCAAGTATGTCCGTGTTCTCAGCATGCGCGAGATGGCGAAACGGCCCCTCGCCGCGCAGCGCCTCCACGGTCACACCGGCAGTCGCGGTGGCCGGCTCCACGCCCAGCCATGCAAACGGTCGCAGCGCGACGACGCGCGTCTCGCGCCCGCCCTCCGCGGTGTCGATCGTGGTGTGGACGCGCCCGGCGTCATCGACCCACACGCCGCAGAGCGAACCGGCCATGAACGTCCCGGCCGTTTAGAACGACGGCTTCAGATAGACCATCAGCACCGCGACCACGACCGCAGCGAGCGCGATGTAGATCAACGCCTGGACCGACTCGCGTTTGCGGTAGCCGAAGCCCGCCAAGGCCGAGAGGACGAGCCAGCAGGCAATCTTCACAAACAGCCAGCCAGGCCAGCCGATCTGGAGCTTCGCCTGCAACCCGAAGGCCGCCACGAGCGCCACCAAGCTCGCGAAGCCCGTGATCATCAGCACGCGTTTGCGCGTCTCCGCCGGCGCCGCGAACGCGTAGAACGTGAAGCCAGTCAGCACGAGGACGGAGAGGACGTGAAGGATGTTGTAGAAGAGAGGACTCATGGGAACGGCGACATCAACGGCGCGCTGCCCGCGGGTCGAATCTATTGTGGGAGCGAGCTTGCTCGCGACCTTATCGCTGTCGCGAGCAAGCTCGCTCCCACATTCGCGAAACCTTCCGCCGGAAAATAAAAGTGACACCCCGTCTGTGCCGTATGCCCAAAGGCTCAGGACCTTTTTAGGTTAAGGTGGGCGCCTCCTCCGCAGCGTCTGCTTTCCGATTTACGGCCTAGCATCTTCCGCGACGGTTTCAGCTCCCGTAATAATTCTAAGGCAAAGAGCAGTTATTGAAAGCACCTCGAACACTACAGGGTGTCAGCGCCGACGGTAGGTCGCGCTTCGCGTCCGTCAAATGCGAATCCTGAATTCTGCAGCTGGTCAGTTTGCGAGTTGGCGACGATGCGTGGGTTCAAATCGTAGGGCCCGAGCTTGCTCGGGCTCTTCCCGTGTGCACGACGCGGCGCGAGCAAGCTCGCGCCCTACAAATTTCAAACTGAACCACTCCGCAGATTTCGCCACGCCCCGCACTCGGCGGCGCATTCACGCCCCCAGCATGCTTTCCTGCAGGTGCTGGATGATCAGTTCCTGCAGGGTCGCGAGAAACAGGTAGCACATGAACGCCTTTTGGAGCGGCTCGGCGAGCGTGCCGAGTTCGACCTCGCCGCCCTCGAGCATCTCGTCGGGCAGGGACTTCAGGTGTTTCTCGCGCAGCTGCAAACGCACCGCGGCGCAGGCGCGGACGATGATGTCGGCATTCTCCTCGTCGAACGCGATCATGCCCTCGGAAAAGAAATTCGCGTCGAACAGCGCGAGCAGCCGGTGCACGTCCTCATTCTGGTGCTCGAGCAGATCGTCCACCCAGGCGGCGTGGAAATCCGGATCGATTTCCTTCATCGCGACCGGTGCGGCGAGCGTGTGCCGCAGCCCCTGGGACATGTCCTTGATCACGTCGAGCAGCGGGGCGACGATCGGGAGCGCGAGTTTGACCTCAATGCGTTTCATCAGGTTCGAGGACGGTGGTGAGATGCCACTGTTGCAGCGTGAAGGCATACGCCTCCGCCTTTTCCCGCAAGCCGCTCCACACGATGGAGCGGCCCTGCTCATGCACCTCGAGCATGCGCTGCCGGGCGGTCGGCTCGTCGAAGCCGAGGACCTTGCGGAACACTAGCACGACGTAGGACATGAGGTTGACGGGATCGTTGAGCACGACGACGCGCCACGTGCCGCCGAGCGCAATCTCGGTGCGGGTGTCCTCCTTCGGGAGCGCCTGGGAACTGCGAACCATGACGTGGGAGTGAAGGGCTTGACGCTCACTGTGCAAATCCGATTCGCCACGATTTTCTTGCCGCGGGCCATAGATGCAGCGGATTTTCAACGCGCCTGCAAATGACTGGCCGCATTTGCCCCGCGCGCATCTCGAATCGGGCCGGATTCGTTTCGCCCAGAAACAGAAAATTCGCCCGAGTGCGGGCGAAATATTTGGGTTAATGCGCGTGACCCGCCTCGCCGTGGCCCAGCAACAGCAGCAGCAACCCGAGCACCGCAAACAGCGCCGCGAGCAGGCCCGCTTCGTGGCGCTCGAAAGCCTTGAGCCGGAATCGCTCGAAGCCCACGAGCGCGAGCCACGTGAACAGCGTCATGCCCGCCAGCGTCGCCACCGCGAGGATGCCGCTTAGCACAAAAAAACCTGTCCACCCGAACTGCACGCCGGAGAGATAAACGGGCAAAAACCCCTCGCACGGCGACAGCGTGAGCATCACGAAGAGCCCGCTGATCGCCGCCCACTCGCCCGCCTGCGGCGCCACGATTGGGCTGCCTTTGAGCTCCTCCTGCCAGTGGCTCTCCTCCTTCTCGTCGCCGCAGTGCTCGCCCGCGTGATGCTGGCTGCCCGGCGCGTGATGATGACAGATGCCTGTGCCGCGCCATTGGCGCCAAGCGTAGTAGACCGCGACTACCAGCAGCAGCCCACCTGCGAGCCGCGAAAACCACTCGACCTTTTCCTCAAGCTGAAAACCGAACCACGCGATGGCCAGCCCCAGCAGGCTCGTCAACGCCACGTGCCCCAAGCCAGACAACGCAACCACGCCCAGGGTCTTGGCCCGACCCCAGCGCCGCGCCCGCGCAACAAACACAAACGGCAGCCAATGCGTCGGGATCGCCGCATGGAAGAACGCGACGGTGAAACCCATCGCGGCGACGGACGAGAGCATGGCGGATTGCATCGGTGGAAAGGTGAGCCAGCCCGCGGGACCGCGCGCTGTCGAACGCGAAACCTACCAAAGTCGTCAAGCCCCCCCGCTCGTGCGAAGCCGCCGGGTTGCTGGAGACGCGCCGCCTCGCCGCGTTTTTCCCATGCGACCCGCGCCTCCAACCCCGGCAGGCCACCGCGGTCCCGGCTGGTGCTCTCGGCCTCGGCAACCGTCGCGCGCCCTTCGCCGGAAAAAACGCGCGGGAATATGTTTTCCCGTCTGCGCGCAAACCTGCTCACTCTTCGTTCCGCCATGACGCCCGACTCCGCCGCCGTGAAGACCTACCTGCTCGCCTTGCAGGACCGCATCTGCGCGGCACTCGAAGCCGAGGACGGCGGCGCACGATTCCGCACCGATGAGTGGACACGTCCCGATGGCGGCGGCGGCCGCACGCGCGTGCTCGGCGAAGGCGCGGTCTTCGAGAAAGCCGGCGTCGCGTTTTCCCACGTCCACGGCACCAAGCTCCCGCCTTCCGCCACCGCGCACCGTCCCGAGCTTGCCGGCAAACCTTGGGAAGCCCTCGGCGTCTCCCTGGTGATCCACCCGCGCAATCCCCACGTGCCCACCAGCCACGCCAACGTGCGTTTCTTCACGACCACGACGGTTACATCGGGTCCGTCTTCCGAAATCGCTAATCATAAATCTGGAATCGCAGATCCCACCTGGTGGTTCGGCGGCGGCTTCGATCTCACGCCCTACTACGGGGTCGAGGAAGATTGCGTCCACTGGCACCGCACCGCGCGCGACGCCGTCGCACCGTTCGGCGACGCGCTCTACCCGCGCTTCAAGCGCGCCTGCGACGATTATTTTTTCCTCAAGCACCGCGGCGAGCCGCGCGGCATTGGCGGCCTTTTCTTCGACGACTTCAACGAACTTGGTTTCGCGCCGTCCTTCGCCCTGATGCGCGCCGTCGGCGACGCATTCATCCCCGCTTACCGCCCCATCGTCGCACGGCGCAAGTCCACGCCGCACACCGAACGGGAGCGCCAGTGGCAACTCTACCGCCGTGGCCGCTACGTCGAGTTCAACCTCGTCTGGGACCGCGGCACGCTCTTCGGCCTGCAAAGCGGCGGCCGCACCGAGAGCATCCTCATGTCGCTCCCCCCGCTCGTGCGCTGGGACTACGACTACAAACCCGCACTCGGCTCGCCCGAGATGAAGCTCCACGACATATTTCTCCAACCGCGCGACTGGGCCGCACATTCCGGCTCTCAGCTCTAGACTTTCAGCGCTCAACTTTTCCCGATGACTTCCCGCGAACGTTTCCTCGCCGCCCTCGCCTGCACGCCGCTTGAGCGGCCTCCGCTCTGGGTCATGCGCCAGGCCGGCCGCTACCTTCCGGAATACCGCGCCCTCAAGGCCAAGTCCTCTTTCCTCGAAATGGTGAGCACGCCCGCCGTCGCCGCCGAGGTCACGCTCCAGCCCCTCCGCCGCTTCCCCGGCCTCGACGCCGCGATTCTCTTCTCCGACATCCTCGTGATCCCCGAGGCTCTCGGCCAGGGCTACAAGTTCCGCGACGAAGGCGGCATCGCGATGAACTTCCGCCTCGAGACGCGCGCGCAGATCGACGCCCTCGCCCCCGCCGACGCCGTCCCGGAAAAACTCAACTACGTCACCGACACGCTCGCGCTCCTCAAAAAGGAACTCGCCGGCCAAAAAATGCTCCTTGGCTTCGGCGGCTCCCCGTGGACGCTCGCCACCTACATGGTCGAGGGCGGCAGCTCCGACGAATTCGAGCGCATCAAGGAACTCTTCTACACCGAACGCGGCCTCTTCGACGCGCTCCTCGAAAAGCTCACCGCCGCCCTCATCGCCTACTTCCGCGCGCAAATCGCCGCCGGTGCCGACGCGATCCAGATCTTCGACTCGTGGGGCGGCATCATTGCCGGCCCGGACTACGAGGCCGCGTCGCTCAAATGGATCCGCGCAATCATCGCCGCACTCCCCGCCGATTTCCCGATCATCCTTTACGCGAAAGGCACCGCGCCGCACCTCACCGACCAAGCCTTCACCGGTGCCCGCGTGCTCAGTGTCGACTGGACTAGCGATCTCGCGATCGTCCGCCGCACGCTGCCCGCCAACGTCGCCGTGCAGGGCAACCTCGATCCAATCCTGCTCAACACCACGCCCGCGATCGTCGCGCGCGAGACCACTCGCCTGCTCGAGTCGATGCGCGGCACCACCGGCCACATCTTCAACCTTGGGCATGGCATCACGCCCCGTGCAAAGCTCGAATGCATGGAGACGCTCGTCGAGACGGTGACAGGCTGGAAGTAACTGCCACGAAAAACACGAAGAGGCACAAAAACAACGCACCCGCCTTCCGTATCTTTTCGTGCCTTCTCGTGTTTTTTGTGGCCATGCCTGAATCGCAATCGATCGCCATCGTCGGCTCGGGCATCACCGGCCTCACCGCCGCCTATCGCCTCACGCAGCGCGGCCATCGGGTGCGCGTGTTCGAGGCAAGTGAGCGCGTCGGCGGCGCGATTCGGACGGAAGTCACGGACGACGGCTGGCTCGTCGAGTCCGGGCCCAACACCCTCCTCGCCGGCGATCCTGCGCTCGCGGCGCTCATCGCCGACCTCGGTCTCGCGCCCGAACGCCTCGCTGCCGCGCCCGCGGCCAAGCACCGCTACATCGTACGCCATGGCCGCCCGGTCGCGCTGCCGCTCTCGCCGCTCGCGCTGCTCCCTTCGCGGCTGCTGTCCGTCGGCGCCAAGGCCCGCGTCTTCCGCGAAATGCGGTTCCGCCCGCGGGCGCGCGACACCGACGTGAGCCTCGCCACGCTCGTCCGCGAACACTTCGGCGACGAAATCGTCGACTATGTGCTGAATCCGTTCGTCACCGGCATCTACGCGGGCGATCCGGAAAAACTCTCCGCGCGCCACGCGTTCCCCAAACTCTGGTCGGCGGAGCAAAACCATGGCTCGCTGCTTCGTGCGCAGATTTCCGCGGCCAAGACGCGTTCGCCCGAGGCCGGCATCATTTCGTTCCGCCGCGGCTTGCAGACACTCCCCGACACTCTCGCCGCGCGCCTGCCCGCCGGAACACTCGCGCTCCGCCACGAAGTCGTGTCGGTCGCGCAGCCTCTTCGGGTAGGGCGAGGCCTCCCCGCCGAGCCGCGGCTCGCCGAGGACGGATCTCCCTACCCCGATGCACGCAGATGGACTGTCACTTGCCGCGATGGCTCGGCCGAACGTTTCGACGCCGTCCTCGCCGCATTGCCCGCACCGGCGCTCGCCAAACTTCAGTTCAACTCCCCCGCGACCTCGCCCCTCGCCGCGCTCGACACGATTCCGCACCCACCGGTCGCCGCGCTTTTCCTCGGCTACCGACGCGAACAAGTCGCGCACGCCCTCGATGGCTTCGGCCTCCTCGTGCCCGCGGTCGAAGAGCGCTCGATCCTCGGCGTGCTTTTTTCCTCCACGCTGTTTTCCGGTCGGGCCCCCGCGGGCCACGTCTCGCTCACGGTGCTCGTCGGCGGCACGCGTCAGCCGGAGATCGCGCGGCTCGCGAGCGACGAGATCCTAGCGCGCATCACGCCCGACCTCGCGCAGCTCCTCGGCGTGCGCGGCGCGCCCGTTTTTCAACGTCACGCGTTCTGGCCGCGCGCGATCCCGCAATACGACCTCGGCCACGAGCGGCACCTCGCCGTGATCGCGGCGACGGAGCGCATGCACGCGGGATTTTTCGTCGGCGGGCAAGTCTGCGACGGCATCGCGCTGCCCGCGTGCCTCGCCGCCGGCGAGCGTCTCGCACAGCGTGCGATCGCGGCGAGCGGTGACGGCGGACGCGGCCCTTGACTCTCCCCCCTGCGGACCTAGCCTCCCGCCCTTTTTCGTGGCATGGCCCAAGACCTGAAAGACACTTTGCAGCTTCCGAAAACGGACTTCCCGATGCGCGCCGGACTCGCGCAACGTGAGCCCGGTCGCGTGGCGCATTGGGAAAAGATCGGGCTCTACGATGCCATCCAGAAAAATCGCGCCGGCGCGCCCGCGTTCGTGCTGCACGACGGCCCGCCGTTCACCAACGGCGATGTCCACATCGGCACCGCGCTCAACAAGTCGCTCAAGGATTTCGTCAACCGCTACAAGTCGATGCGCGGCTTCCGCACGCCCTACGTCCCCGGCTGGGACTGCCATGGCCTGCCCATAGAGCAGAAAGTCTCGCGCGAGATTCAGGAGAAGAAACTCACGCTCACCACCGCCGAGCTGCGCGCCAAGTGCGACGAGTTTTCCGAAAGCTGGATCGCGAAGCAGACCGCGCAGTTCAAGCGCCTCGGCGTCCTCGCCGATTGGAAGAACGAATATAAAACGAAGGCCCCTGCCTTCGAAGCCGACATCGTCCGCACCTTCGCCGCCTTCGTCGAGAAGGGCCTCGTCTATCGCAGCAAGAAGCCCGTCTATTGGAGCATCCCCTTCGAGACCGCCCTCGCCGAGGCCGAGATCGAATATAAGGACCACACCTCGATCGCGATCTGGGTGAAATTCGAGGTGCCGGCCGCCGAGGCGGAGAAATTCGGCCTGCCCACGGACAAGCCGCTCTACGTCGTCATCTGGACGACTACGCCGTGGACGATCCCCGCCAACCTCGCGATCGCCCTGCACGCCGAGGTGGACTATGTCGTCGCTGATCTCGGCGCTGAGAGAATCATCGTCGCCGAGGCTTTGCTCGGTTCCGTGCTCGCCGCGGCAAAAATCGAGGCGCCGCCCGCTATCGCCGGGAAGAAGAAAGGCGCTGAGCTTGAGAAGCTCGCGCCACGCCATCCTTTCATCGACCGGGCCTCGCCCGTCGTGCTCGCCGACTACGTCACGACCGAGAGCGGCACGGGCGCGGTTCACACCGCACCCGGCCACGGCGCGGAGGACTATCTCACCGGCCTCAACCTTAAGCTCCCGATCTACTGCCCCGTCGGCGGCGACGGACGCTACCTCGACGACAAAGACTATCCGGGACTTCAGCTTCCATCCGACCTAGTCGGCATTTCGACCCTCGAGACCGTCGAGGATCTCGCGGCCAAGAAGCCTTCACCCGCAAATCTCGCCGTGCTGAAGAAGCTCGCCGAGGCCGGCGCGCTGCTCGCGAAGGCGAAATACAATCACAGCTATCCGCACTGCTGGCGCTCGAAGACCCCGATCGTTTTCCGCGCCGTCGATCAGTGGTTCGTCTCGCTCGATCCCGCGACGGCGGGACGAACCGCCACTCCCCGCGGCATCGCGCTGGAGGAAATCAAAAAGATCGCCGCCGCGCAGGGCTGGATTCCCGCGTGGGGCGAGGCCCGCATCCGCGGCGCGGTCGAGTCGCGGCCCGATTGGTGCATCAGCCGCCAGCGCTCCTGGGGCGTCCCGATTCCTGCGTTCTACGACGAGATGAAGAACGCCTACCTCGACGCCGGCGTCGCTCGCGCCGTCGCCGACAAGTTTGCGCAGTCCGGCACCAATCTCTGGTATGACGCCACGCCCGCCGAAATCCTGGCCGGCATTGCTCTGCCCGCCGGTTGGCCCGCGCCCTCTGCGCTCACGTGCGGCCGCGACACGCTCGATGTCTGGCTCGATTCCGGATCCTCGCACGCCGCCACGCTCAAACGCGGCCAGGGCGGCACGCAGTGGCCGGCCGATCTTTACCTTGAGGGCAGCGACCAGCATCGCGGCTGGTTCCAGTCCTCGCTCTGGACGAGCGTGATCGCGTTCGATGCGGCGCCCTACAAGGCGGTGCTGACGCATGGCTTCATCGTCGACAAGGCGCGCCAGAAAATCTCCAAGAGCTCGACCTACCAGAAGCCGCAGACGAGCGATGCCTACGTCGCGCAGCACGGCGCCGATGTCATCCGCCTCTGGATTGCCTCGCAGGATTTCCGCGACGACATCCCGGTCGACGACGAGATCCTCAAGAACGTCGGCGAATCCTACCGGCTTTTCCGCAACACGTTTCGCTACCAGCTCTCGAACCTCTTCGACTTCGACGCGGCCAAGGACGCCGTGCCCGTCGCGCAGCTGGACACACTCGATCGCTGGGCGCTGCACCAGACGGCGGTCCTCGTTGCCGAATGCACGCGGGCCTACGATGCCTACGAGTTCCACCGTGTTTACCAGCTCTGCAACCAGTTCTGCGCGGTCACGCTCTCGGCGGTCTACCATGACATCCTGAAGGACCGCCTCTACACGCTCGGCACGCGGCATCCGCTGCGCCGCTCTTCGCAGACCGCGATTCATCACATCTTCGGCGCGCTCGTGCGCCTGCTCGCGCCCGTGCTCACCTTCACGTGCGACGAGGCCTTCAGCTACGCGACATCGAAGACCGAATACGCGGGCGACTCGATCCACCTCCAGGACTGGCCGGCCGCGCCCGCCGAGTGGACCAATGCCGAGGTCGAGGCCGACATCGCCGCGCTCCTCAAGGTCCGCGCGCAGGTCAACGAGGCCATCGAGCCGCTCCGCGCCGCGGGCCAGCTCGGCAAATCGCTCGACGCCGCCATCACGCTCATGGTGCCCGCCGCTGATCCCGCGATCCGCGTGCTCGAGAAACACCGCGATTTCCTGCCCGAACTCTTCATTGTCTCGCACGTCGCTGTCGGCGCCGGTGCGGCTGGCAGCTCGCCGGCTGTCGCGGTCCGCCCGTGCACCGAGCTCGGGTTTGTCCGCTGCCCGCGCTGCTGGCGCTGGGTGCCGGCCGTCTCCGCCAGCGCTCACGGCGATGTCTGCCCGCGCTGCGCCGAGGCCCTCGCCTCGGTCGCCGCCTCCCCCTCCCCCCAATAATCCCCATGGCCACGAAATCCAAAAAGCCCGCCCCGAAGAAACCCGCGCCGAAGCCCGCCGCCAAGAAAGCGGCGCCGCCTCCCGTGAAACCTGTTCCCGCCAAGGCCGGGAAGCCCGCGCCGGCCGCGGCGCCCCAAAAGAAATCTCCCACCATGGAAAAACCGTCCAAAAAAACCGCCCTGCGCGACAGCATCCTGAAGCGCAAGGTGGCCGCCAAGCCCATCGCATTCAGCCTCGACGAGGTCCGCGCCATCGCGAAGACCGTCACGAGCAAGACCAACGTCCCCTTCCCCAAGGCCAGCGCGAAGGCCGCGGCGCTCGCCAAGGCCGCGGCCGGCCCCGAGAAGCCCAAGCCCCAGCACGTGAAGGCCGCGTCGCTGGCCGACATCCTCGGTTTCAACCCGAAGAAGGGGAAACCCGCGTCCTCCTCGAGCGACGAGAACGTGCCCGAGAAATTCAAGCGCTACTTCAAGCTCCTGATCGATCTGCGCACGCACCTCACCGAGGGCATCGAGCGCCACTCCGAGGAGACGCTCAAGCGCTCCGCCAAGGAAGACTCCGGCGATCTCTCCTCCTACGGACAGCACATGGCCGATGCGGGCACCGACACCTTTGACCGCGACTTCGCGCTCAGCATGGTCGCCAACGAGCAGGAAGCCCTCTCCGAGATCGAGGCCGCCATCAAGCGCATCCACGACGGCACCTACGGCATCTGCGAGGCCAGCCAGAAGCCCATCGCCAAGGAGCGCCTGCTCGCCGTCCCCTTCGCCCGCTATTCCGCCGAGGCCCAGAAGGACCTCGAGCGCAACCGCCACCGCTCCCGCACGCAGGCCGGCCTCTTCGGCGAGATGGGCGAGGATGGCGGCGGCAAAATCATGGAAGACAGCGGCGGCGACGAATGATCGGGTTTTCGAATCGCGATTTCTGATTCTCGATTGCCGCAAACATGGCTGACGGCCCCTCCTCGCCCACCAGCCCGTCGCCCGCGGCTGACGAATCGAAAATCGAGATTCCAAAATCGAGAACCGCACGCCTCGCGGCCTACCGCCGGCTGCTCGCGATCGCGGTCACCGTCTTCGTCCTCGATCAGGTGACCAAGCTCTGGATCAACGCGCACGTCCCCTTCGATCCGATGCACTCGCACGGGGCCGGGCAGGACATCGAGGTCATCCGGGATTTTTTCTACATCATCCATGTCGGCAACACCGGCGCCGCGTGGAGCATGTTTTCCGGCAAGAGCTTCTTCCTCGCGATCCTCGCGATCGGCACGCTGGTCGCGATCTGGTTCTGGCGCCACACGCTCGGACTGCGGCAGCCGCTGGCCCAGCTGAGCTTCGGCCTCCTCTGCGGGGGCATCGTCGGCAACCTGGTCGACCGTCTCGTCCACGGCCACGTGATCGACTTCGTCGATCTGCATTTCGGGGATTACATCTACCCGACCTTCAACGTCGCCGACTCCGGCATCTGCGTCGGCGTGATTTTTTATCTCTGGCTTTCGCTGCGCGGAAAGGCGTAGCGCGGGTCGCCGCCTGGCGGGACCGTTCGGATTCCAACCGTGACACCCGCGCGCGCGCGGCTACGCTGCCGAGCGCTTTCCCCATGCGCCCACTCCCCTTCGTCTTCGCGGCTGCCCTTGGTTTCGTTTCGCTGCACGCCGCCCCCGCGCGACAAAATGTCCTCATCATCACGATGGACGACATGAGCTGCGACTCCGTCGGCGTCTACGGCAGCAAGCTCAAGGACACGACGCCGAACATGGACCGCCTCGCGGCGCAGTCGCTGCGCTTCAACCACGCGTTCGTGCAGGTCGGCAACTGCATGCCCTCGCGCAACGTGATGTTCTCGGGCCGCTATCCGCACAACAACCGCGTCGAGGGTTTCTACATGATCAAGGATCCCGGATATCCCGTGATGTCCGATCTCATGAAGGGCGCGGGCTACTTCACCGGCATCCGTGGCAAGGTCGCGCACTCCACGCCCTACTCGCCCTACCCGGCGTGGGACGCCGTGCTCGACACGCTGCCCGATGGCTCGATGCCGAGCGTCAAGGACGTCGCCTCCTATCACGCCGTCACGTCGCACGGCATCGCGCTCGCGAAGAAGGCAGGGAAACCATTTTGCCTGAACATCAACATCTCCGATCCGCACAAGCCGTTTTGGAACGAGGATGGCCGGCCCGAGGTGAACAAGCCGAGTCGCGTCTTCACCGCCGCCGAGGTGCCCGTGCCCGGGTTCCTGCCCGACGATCCGCAGGTGCGCGCGGAGCTCGCGCTCTACTATTCCTCCGTGCGCCGCGGCGACGATTGCCTCGGCGAAGTGCTGCGGGCGCTCCGCGAATCCGGCGAGGACGAGCGCACGGTGATTTTCTTTTTGTCCGACCACGGCATGCCGCTGCCATTCGCGAAGACGCAGCTCTACTTCCACAGCACGCGCACGCCGTGGATGATTCGCTGGCCCGGCGTCACGAAGCCCGGCGCCGTCGACGACACGCACCTCGTCTCCGGCGTCGACCTCTTGCCGACGTTGCTCGATGTCGTGGGCGTCGCGCATCCGAAGGGCATGGACGGCCGGAGCTTCGCGCCTGTGCTGCGCGGCGAGACGCAGGCCGGCCGGGACCATGTCGTCTCGGAATACAATGAGAACTCCGGCGGCCACCGGCACCCGATGCGCGCGCTCATGACGCGCGACTACGTCTATCTCTTCAACCCGTGGTCCGACGGCACGCGCGCCATGGCCACCGCCACCAAGGGCACCGTCTCCTATCGCCGGATGCAGGCGCTCGCCAAGACCGACGCCGCCGTGGCCGCGCGGCTGAAGCTCTTCGATCACCGCGTGCCCGAGGAACTCTACCGCAATACCGACGACATCGACGCGCTCCACAATCTCATCGCGAAGCCCGAGCACAGCGCCGCGCGCGACCGGCTCACCTCGATGCTCGACGCGTGGATGGTGAAGACCGGCGACGGCATGCTCGAAGTCTTCCGCCAGCGCGCCGACCCCCAGGCCCGCGAAGCCTACATGAAAAAAGTCGAGGCCGAGGCCGCTGAGCGCAATGGCTCCAAGGCGGGCAAGAAGGGCAAGGCAGGGAAGAAAAAGGGCGGCGCGGTGCAGGACCTATGAACTCGAATTCCAATGCCGTCTTGCGTTGGGTAGCCCTGCTCGTGAGAGCAGGGACGGACGTGACGCCGCCCACCGGGAAATCCCGCCTTTCACGAGGCGGGCTACGACGAGCCCTGCGATTCGACCTGAATTTCCCGCGCACGGTCGCGTGGTTTTTCGTTACGCTGGCCGCGACTCACGCCGCCGAGTTCAAGTTCCCCGGCCAGACCTTGCGCGTGCCCGATGGCTTCACCGTCGAGCTCGTCGCCGGCCCGCCCACGGTGAACCGCCCGATCTCGATCGCGTTCGACCCGGAGGGCCGGCTCTACGCCACCGATTCCTCCGGCCTGAGCGACCGCGCGCCGGTGCAGTTGGAAAAGAAACCGCACCGCATCGTGCGCCTGGAGGACAAGGATGGCGACGGCCGCTACGAGACCTCCGTCGTGTTTGCCGAGAACATGATGTTCCCGCAGGGCGCGCTTTTTCACGGAGGCTCCCTCTTCGTCGCCGCGCCGCCGCACATCTGGAAACTCACCGACACCAATGGCGACGGCACCGCCGATCGCCGCGAAATCTGGTGGGACGGCGGTTCCCTCACCGGTTGCGCCAACGATGTGCACGGCCCCTACCTCGGGCCCGACGGCTGGTTCTACTGGACCAAGGGCGCCTTCGCGGAGCAAAAGCACACGCTCGGCGACGGCCGTGCCTTCGTCTCGCGCGCGGCACACATCTACCGCGCGCGCCCCGACGGCTCGCGCCTCGAACCCGTGCTCACCGGCGGCATGGACAACCCGGTCGGCGTCTCCTTCACGCCCACTGGCGACCGCATCCTCAGCGGCACGTTCTTCATCACGCCCGCCGCCGGCCAGCGCGACGGCCTCATCCACGCGCTCTACGGCGGCGTCTACGGCAAGGAAAACACCGCCTCCGCCGGCCACCCGCGCACCGGCGATCTCATGCCGTTGATGACGCACATGGGCGCCGCCGCGCCCTGCGGCTCGACGACGTATCGCTCCGCCGGCTTCGGCCACGACTACACCGACAATCACTTCGTCTGCTACTTCAACCTGCGCAAAGTCTCGCGCCACGTGCTCGTGCCCGACGGCGCGACCTTCAAGACCCTCGACACCGACTTCATCACCTCCGACAGCCCTGACTTCCATCCCACCGACGTGCTCGAAGACACCGACGGCAGCCTCCTCGTCGTCGACACCGGCGGCTGGTATAAAATGTGTTGCCCCACCTCCCAGCTCTCGAAGCCCGACGTGCTCGGCGCCATTTACCGCATCCGCAAGACCGGCGCCCCCCGCTTGCCCGCTAAGATTGCGGATCCGCACGCCGAACTCTGGGCGCACGCGCTTGTCGACAGCCCTGCGGCCCGCGCGGCGACTCGCGCCCGTCTCGCCGACAAGGACCCCGCGACCGTGCAGGTCGCCCTCCAAGTTGCGAGCCTCTGGCGCGACGCCGGAGCCCTTGCCGATGCGCTGCGCCTCCTCGGCAGCGAAAACTCCGCCCTCTCCCGCCTCGCCGCCGAAACCCTCGGACGTCTCCGTGACCCACGTGCCATCACGCCGCTGCTCAAAACCGCGGGCCGCCTCGCCGAGATCCCGCGCACCGCCACCGGCACCGCGGCCAATCCAGCCGACCGCACGTTCGAGCACTCGCTCACCTACGCGCTCATCGAGATCGGCCGGGTGGACGAACTCCGTGCCGCGCTCCTTGACGCGCCCGCCATTGCCCGCGTCGCGCTCGTCGCCCTCGATCAGATGCCCGGCGGCAATCTCCGGCCGGCCGATGTTCTTCCGTCGCTGAACTCGTCGAATCCCATCCTCCGGCAAACCGCCGCCTGGATCGTCGGGCACCGCCCCGAGTGGGGCGACGCCCTTGCGCAGCATTTCCGCGACCGTCTCGCGCGGCCCGCCCCCGCCGATCTCGCGCCGCAGTTGAGCCAGCTCGCCTCATCGCCTGCCATCCAGCAGCTTCTCGCCGAGACGCTCCGCACCGAAAACCGCTCCGTGGCGCTCGCGGCGATGCGAGGCGCAACCTTGAAGGAAGCGCCCGCCTCGTGGCTCGCGGCGCTGGTGCCGCTGCTCGGCAGCCCTTCTTACCGCGAGGCCGTCGCCACCGTGCGGGCTCTCGCGCTCCCGCGCAATGGCCACGCCGAACTCTTCGCCGCGCTGGCCGCTCTCGGAGGCAACTCCACCGTGGATGCCGCGACCCGCCTCGACGCGCTCACGCTCGCCGCGCCCTCGCTCAAGTCGGTGGACGGCGAGCTGTTCGCTTTCCTGCGCAGCCAGCTCGACGCAAACCAGCCGCTCCTCCAGCGCTCCGCCGCGGCCACCGCGCTCGCGAAAGCCCCGCTCTCCGCCGAACAACAGGTGAAACTCGCCGGCGCCATGCCGGGCATCGGTGCGCTCGAAGCGCCAAAGCTCCTGCCCGCCTTCGAGCGCAACCCCACCGAGATCCTCGGCCTCACGCTCGTCTCCTCCCTGCGCCAGTCGCCCGGCCTCGCCGGTGTCCGCGTTGCGCAGCTCCGTCCCTTGATCGCCAGGTATCCGGCCCGCGTGCAACAGGTCGCGACGCCGCTGCTGGAGGCGCTCAACGCCGGCGTCGCGCAGCAGAACGCCCGCATCGACGCGCTGCTGCCGACGCTCGCCGGCGGCGACATCAACCGCGGCCATCTTGTCTTCAACAACGAGAAGACCGCCTGCACCCTCTGCCACAAGATTGGCTACCGCGGCGGCCTGCTCGGCCCCGATCTCACCACCATCGGGAAAATCCGCAGCGAGCGCGACCTGCTCGAGGCGATTGTCTTTCCGAGCGCGACCATGGTGCGCGGCTACGAGCCGTTCACCGTCACGACGAAAGGCGGCGAGGCGCACACCGGCATCGTGCGCAAGGACGACGCCGAGGAAGTCGTGCTCGCGACCGGACCGGAATCAACGCAGCGCGTGTCGCGCGCCGACATCACCGACCTTCAGCCGTCGCATGTGTCCCCGATGCCGCCGGGCATGGACGCCGTGCTCACGCCGCAGGAACTGGCCGACCTCCTCGCGTTCCTCAAGTCGCGCACATGAGTCCCTCGGGGAGGTGCCTCGGTGCAGGCGATTTCGTAGCGGCGGGCGTCCCTGCCCGCCGAGGTTTGGCGAACGCCCTTAACCGGCGGGCAGGGACGCCCGCCGCTACGCCATGAAAACGCGCCGCGAGATCATCGCCCTCGCCGGTCGCGCCACGCTTGCCGGCGCGCTGGCGCCGCGGCTCTCCCTCGGTGCCGCGGAGAACCCCTCGACTGAACTCGGCGTGGTCGTCGGCGATCCCGCGGCGGCCAAGGTGGGCGAGGCCATCCTCCGCGAGGGCGGCAACGCCATCGATGCCGCGGCGGCGGCCGCGTTCGCCGCCGGCATCCGCTCCCCGCACAACTCCGGCATCGGCGGCTACGGCGGCCACGCGATGATCGCCCTCGCGGGCGGGAAAAAGATCACCGCCATCGATTTCAATTCCACCGCGCCCGCCGCGGCGCGGGCGGACATGTTTCCCCTCGACGCCGATGGCCGCGTGACCGGCAACGCCAACACCTTCGGGTGGTTCGCCGCCGGCGTGCCCGGTGTCCCCGCCGGCCTCGACCTCGCGCTGCAGCGCTACGGCACACGGCCGCTGCGCACCGTGCTGGCACCGGCCCTCGCGCTCTGCGAATCGGGCGCACACACGGCCCCGGTGAAAGGCATCGACGACGACGCCACCGCGGCCAAGCGCCGCAACGATGCGCTCCTCGCGCTGCTCCGCTCGCTCGCCTCGCGCAACTCCACCGAGTCCCTCTACCGCGGCGACTACGCCCGCACGATCGCCGCGGCCTTCAAGCGCGGCGGCGGGCTCGTCACCACCGACGATCTCGCGGCCTACCACGCCCAGGAGGTCGCACCGCTCGCGATCGAGTGGAATGGTGCGACGATCCACACCGTGCCGCTGACGGCGACCGGGCTCCTGTTGCTCGAGGCCTTTTCGATTCTCAAGGCCCTCGATTGGCCCACGCTCACCGCGCCGCAGCGGGCGCACGCCCGGGTCGAGGCGCTGCGCCTCGCGTGGGCCGACCGGCTCGCGACTTTCGGCGATCCGGCTCAGGTGCGCGTGCCGGTCGATAAATTTCTTTCGCCCGCCTACGCCCGCGATCAGGCGGGCAAGGTTTCCTCCGCCCTGCGCGAGAGGCGTCCGGTGCCGCTTCACGTCGAACCCAGCCGCGCCGGCGGCACCACCCATATCTCCGCCGTCGATCGCGCGGGCAACATGTGCGCCATCACGGTGACGCATGGCGGCAGCTATGGCGCCAAGGTCGTCGTGCCCGAGCTGGGCATCGTGCTCGGCCACGGCATGTCGCGCTTCGATCCGCGTCCTGGCCGGCCCAATTCCATCGCCCCCGGCAAGCGCCCGGTCACCAACATGTGCCCGACGATCGTGACGCGCGGCGGCTCGCCCGTGCTCGCACTCGGCGGCGCGGGCGGCACGCGCATTCCGAACAGCGTCTTTGAGGTGGTGCTTAACTGCGTCGGCCTCGGCTCTTCGCTTGAGGCCGCCATGGCCTCGCCCCGCATCCAAACCGACGGCACGCTCGCCCTCGGCCTCGACAAGGCGCACACCGCGGCAGACGAGGCGTTTTTTCGCGGGCTCGGCTACACTGTCGCGCGCTCGCCCAATGCCCTCGTGAGCGCCGTCACGCGCGACGCGACCACCGGCCGCGTCCACGGCGCTGCAAGCGGCGGGGCGTAGCGGCGGGCGTCCCTGCCCGCCGGTTCAGGGCATCCGACCAAACTTCGGCGGGCAGAGACGCCCGCCGCTACAACCGAGCCGCTGATACCCAGCTCACCACGTGCCCTTCACGCCAAACGTCCAGAGCGACGCGTAGTCGATGCGTTGGCGGAACTGCGCGTGAGCGGGCGTGCTGGGCCCGAGCGTCTCGCCATCCTCGGTCGCGTTGCCGACGTTGCGCAGGTTCACGAAGACCCCCACGCGTTTCCAAAAATAGTATTCAGCCAGCGCGTCGATGTAGAGGCGCTTGTTCGAGTAATTGAAGGTGCCGGACTCGATGCCTGCCCCCGTGACCCGCGCGTTGCGCTGGCGCCCGCGATAGTTCCAGTTCACGCGCGCATTCCATTTCGGACGCGTCAGGCTCACGCCCCAGCTGGCGCTGCGCGAGATGAAGCCCGCGAGCGACGCGGTCTCGTCGCCGAGCAGGCGCTGCGAGCTGCCGTTGGCAAACACCTGCACGCCCCGTGCCCAATTGGGCAGGAACGTGAGCGCCTGCTTGTAGCTGAGGTCGATGCCTTCCATCCGCACCGTGCCGGTCAGGTTGTGCTGCGTCTGCACGTCGAACGGATCGTAGATGCTGGTGTCGAGGTTGTAGAGGTTGAGAAACTCCGGGGTCGCATTGAAGACCGTCGCGCCGAAGAAATTCGTGATCTCGCGGCGAAAGCCCCCGAGCGAAATCTGCCCGACGCCTTGGAAATAGCGCTCGACCCGCAGCGAGAAAGTGTCGGCCTGCCAGGCTTTGATCGCGGCGTTGTTGACGACGATCCGGTTGTTGTTGGACGGCGGCTCGGCGGTGTCCGGCAACGTGATGCCGCCCGTATACTGCGTGAAAGCGGGGCGGCCGACCGACTGGAAATACGCCGCGCGCGCCACCCAGTCCTCGCTGAACGTGTAGCTGGCATTCAGGCTCGGGAAGAAGCGCAGATACTCCTTCTCCGTGCGCGCGCCGCGATCGATGAAGGTCAGCTTCGAGACCCCGAGCGCATCGGTCGCGGGCAGGACAAGCACCGGCGTGCCGTTGGGATTGCGGAGGATTTCTCCGTTCGTTCCGCGCCGGAAATTGCGGGTGGGATCCGTCAGCGGACCCGCGGCCTCCACGTTCGTCTGCTCGGCGCGCAGGCCGCCGACCAGCTTCAGCCGTCGGTCGAGCAACGCCACGTCGCCGCGGAGGTAACCCGACGTGACGAGTTCCTCGGAAATGCGGGAGCCGGCGACCTCGTTGCGATAGGTGGTGTTCTCGACGACGTTGAACTGGCCCGGGTTGGCGACGTAGTGCTCGTAGAACTTGCGGTTGCTGATGGTCTGGAGCTGGGGAAACCCGAACGGCAGCACGCGCTGCGAATAGATCGAATCGAAGAACGGCACCGGGCTGCGCTGCGCGGCGGTGCCGAGATAGTTGTAGACGATGTTGCCGCCGCGGAAGTCGCGCCGGGACTCCCGGACGTCGAAGCCGGTTTTCAGGGTGAACGGAATGCGCGTGAAGAAATCCCGCCGGAGATTGCCGTAAGCCGTCCGCTGGAGGTCGTAGGTGCGGTCGGCCTGGCGCGTGGCGTTGGTGATGGAATACGTCCCGAGATTGTAGGGATCGACCGGCGCGCCCGTGGCGCCGTCCGTCACCGCGATCCGGCCCGGTCGGAGATAAAAATTGTCCGCGAAGTCGATCGTGACGCCGGTCCGCTGCGCGGTGACGATCCGGAAATATCCCTGGTCGGTGTCGCGGTTGTAGTCGCTCTGCTGCGAGTGGCCGAGCCCCACGTCACCCTTCCACACCGGCCCGTCGTGCCGCCAGATCACGGTGGGCATGTAGGTGCGGTTGAAACGATTTCTTTCCTGGTGCGCCGTGGTCAGCGTGCCCGCGCCGACGCCACCGCGGGTCGAGAACGGCGTGAAGCCCGTGGGCAGCACGCTGCCGACGTTGAAGGTGACACTGGACACGATGAACTGGCCATCGAAGGAGGAATACTGGAAGCCGAACGTCAGCCGGTCATTGGGCGTGAGCTTGTAGTCGACGCTGGTGCCGAAGGAGCGGCGGGTGGTCGTCTTCGGCGCATCCTGCACCTGATACTGGGAGAGGTAGGGCCGGTCCGGCGTCGTGTTGGGAAACGTGGTCCCGTTGGTCGCCGTGTTGCCGCCGCGCCAGACCAACTGCGAGTTGTCCTGCGGCGAGTAATTGGTGGAGATGCCGCCCGAGACGGTGTAACCGAAGCGCTTGTTCACCGGCGCCACGTAGGAAAAGTCGAAGCCGGGATCGACGTTGCGCTCGGCGCTCGGACGCGGGCCGGGCACCTTGTTGAAATTGCGCGCGTTGTCGCGCATGACGACATAGGCGCTCGCGTTGAACACCGGTCGGGACCGCTCAAACGCGCCGCGCGGCACCATGTTCACCGTTCCCGCCAGCGCCGATCCTGGCGATTCCGGCGTGGGCGAGTAGCTGACCTCGATGCGCGACAGGTTGTTGATCGAAATCATGTCGGACTGAACGGCGCGGGTCGCGGCGCCGCCGGTCGCGGCGGTCGCCAAACTGAAGCCGTCCACGGTCACCGGCACATAAGCGGACGGCACGCCGTTGATCGAGATGTCGCGGGCATTGCCCCCGGTGTAGTCGATCGAGACGCCCGGCAGAAACTTGATGAACTCCGCCGCATTGCCCTCGGCGACGTTGCCGAATTCCTCGGTGGAGACGACATTCTTGATGTTGGCGGCGAACCGCTGCTCGTTGATGGCGAGCGCCGCGCCCTCCATCTCGCGCGATGTCGCCACCCGGAACGCGTCGAGCTTCACGATGCCCGCATCCGTCGCGGCTCCGGCGGCGGCCAGGGCGATGTCGTGCGCGCTCACCCCGCCCGCCGTGACCTGCACCGAAGTCGTCCACGGCGGCATGCCGCTGAAGAACGCCGTCACGCGGGCCGGCCCGGCCGGCACGTTGGTCAGGCGGTAGACACCGGCCGAATCGGAGAACGTCTCGAGCGAGGTGCCCTCGACGGTGATGCGGGCATTCTCGACGAAGTCGCCGCTGCGGGCGTTGGACACGCGCCCTTCGATCGTGCCGACTCCGGCTGGTTGCGCGCGGGCGGTCGCCCCGCTGACGAGCCAAACGATGCAGGTGGCTAGAATGAGACGGGTGGCGGTCAGAATTTTCATGGGTTTTAAGGGGTCCAAGAATAGACGATTCCGATGCGTGACGACGCAAGCAATCGTTGCCTCCAACTCCGACGTCCGCCTGATTCTCCCACGCCCCATCCTATGAGATCCATTGCCCAGATACTCTTCGCCAGCCTTGTGGCATCCGTCGCGCTGAGCGCCGACAGCAGCAAGAAAGCTGAAGCGCCTCAGCGCGCGCCCACGCGCGCCAACGTCGCCTACGGCACGCACGAGCGCCAAGTCCTCGATTTCTGGCGCGCGGATTCCACGAAGCCGACGCCGCTCGTGTTTCACATCCACGGGGGCGGCTGGGTCAATGGCGACAAGGCCATCGTCGCCCAGCTCGAGCGCTACCTCGCCGCGGGAATCTCAGTCGTCTCGATCAACTACCGCTACGTCACGCAGGCGATCCAGGCCGGCGTGAAGCCGCCCGTGCAATGGTCGATCAGCGACGCGGCGCGCGCGCTGCAATTTGTCCGCAGCAAGGCCGGCGAGTGGAACCTCGACAAGGCCCGCATCGGCGCGACCGGCGGGTCAGCGGGCGCGTGCTCGAGCCTCTGGCTCGCCTTCCACGCCGACCTCGCGGATCCGAGGAGCGCCGATCCCATCGCGCGCGAATCGACCCGCCTCTGGTGCGCCGCCGTCAGCGGCGCGCAGACCACGCTCGATCCGCAGCAAATGAAGGAGTGGACGCCCAACAGCCGCTACGGCGGCCACGCCTTCGGCTTCATGCCCGATCCCAACGACCGCACGACGCGCGACACGATGTTCCCTCAGTTTCTCGCCGCGCGCGAGAGCGTGCTGCCGTGGATTAAGGAATACTCGCCCTTCGAAAACGTCACCTCCGACGACCCGCCGGTTTACCTGACCTACGCCGCGCCGCCCGCGAAGGGAAAAGAAGAGCGCGATCCCACTCACACCGCCAACTTCGGCCTGATCCTGCAGGAAAAACTGCGCGCCACCGGCGTGGCGCATGAACTCGTCTATCCCGGCGCGCCCGACGTGAAGCACGCGCAGATGCACGATTTCCTGATCGCCAGGCTGAAGATGTAGGTCGGGCGTTATACCAACGTCCCTTAAAGACCGGACTATTCCGAGGTGGGGCCGGCTCTCCGAGCCGGCCTGGGTTGCGGGGCGATTCGCCGGCTGGAACTCAGGCCGCTTGCGGAGAAGCGGCCCCACCTCCCTGAAGTCCAAACTTCAAGGGACGTTGGTATTACACCCGACATATTTCTCAAGCGCGTCCGATGTCGGGCCTAAAGCCCGACCTGCAAACACGGCTGCTAACGCCGGAACGACTTCGTGAAATCCTCCGCCGCCTGCACCACGACCTTCTTCTCGTGGCGTGACTCGGCGATGAGTTGGTTGAGCTTCTTCTCCCACGCCGCGCCGTCCATCGGCAGCTCGATCGTCTGGTTGATCAGCGAGGAGTAGAGCAGCACGTTGGCGAGCTCGACCGAGCCCATGCCCTCGCCGCCCGGCGCGATGAGCGGCGAACCGTCGAGGATCGAATCGACGAAGTTCTGCATGAGCACGCTGTGCGCGTTGGGCACGGAGTCGAACGGGATCTCGACGTTCCAGACCTCGGGCTTCGCGAAACCACTCTTCGAGGTCTTGCTGAACTCGACCATGTCCGCGTCGTTGCGGTTGAACGTGAGCTTGTTGTTTTCGAGGACCACCTTGCCGCGCGTGCCGCAGATCTCGAAACGGTTGGTGCCGGGAGCCTCGCCGGTCGAGGAAACGAAAACGCCCGTGCCGCCGTCGGCCCACTCGAGGTAGGTCGTGATGTTGTCCTCAACCTCGATGTTGTGAAAGCGACCGAGCTGGCAGAAGCCGCGCACGCGCGCCGGCATGCCGCAGAGCCACTGGAGCATGTCGAGCTGGTGGAGGCATTGGTTGAGCAATACGCCGCCGCCCTCGCCCTTCCACGTCGCGCGCCAGCCGCCGCTCGCGTAGTAGGCCTCGGTGCGGAACCAGTCGGTGATGATCCAATTCACGCGGACGACCTTCCCGAGTTCGCCGCTCTGGATCAGGTTGCGGATTTTCTGGTAGCGCGGCTCGACGCGCATCTGGAACATCCCCGCGAAAACCTGCTTCGGGTGCTCCTTCGCCACGGCGATGAGCCGCTCCGCGTCGGCCTTGTGCGCCGAGATCGGCTTCTCAATCATCACGTGGAGGCCGTTCTTCAGCGCGTCGATGCCGATGGTGGTGTGGAGAAAGTGCGGCGTCGCCACGACGAGCGCGTCGATGGAGCCCGAGCGGATCATCTCCTCGCAGCTCGCAAAGGTCTGCAGGCCGGGCTTGCCCTCGAAGGGCTTGAGACCCGGGGCGTAGGCATCGCTCACCGCCGCGAGCGTGCAGCGGGAGATTTTGCCATCGAGCAGGTAGCCCGTGTGGAATTTGCCGATGTTGCCGAGACCGACGATGCCGAGGCGGACGTTTTTCATGGAGGTAAGTCGGCGAGTGTGCGCGCGGGGAAAAATGCGCGGCAAGGTCTTTCTGTGCTTCCGTCGTTTGTAGGTCAGCCCGCTTGCGGGCGCGGTGTGGGCGCGCGCAAGCGCGCTGGCCTACAGCTCCTCGATATACGTGAGCAAGTCCGCCATGTCCTGCACGCTCATCCCGGCCTCAAGGCCCTCGGGCATGACACTCTTGCCGGAGGAGGACGAGCCCCTGACGTTGGCGCGCGGCAACGCGACCTCGGCGCCGCCCATGATTTTCAGGGTGAGGCTGGTCGCGTCGTCGCGGGCGATGATGCCGGTGTAGGCGTTGCCGTCCTTGGTCGTGACATCGAACGCGATGTATTGCGGCGCGACTTCCTTGTGCGGATCGAGGATGGCGGAAAGCAGCGCGTCGCGACCCTTGCTCTTCACCGTGATGAGATCGGGGCCGAGCTCCATGCCGGCGCCATCGGCGCGGTGGCAAATCATGCAGCGGCTGAGATACTGGGTCTTGCCACGCGCGGCGTCGCCCTTGAGCGAGACCGCCGGCTCAAACTTGGCGGCGACCTCGGCGCGCGAGGGCGGAATCACCGTGGCCAGCGCGGACTTGGCGAGCGCCGCGATCTTCGGGGTCTTGTGATTCGCGAGGCTCTGCACCTGCGCCGCGCTGAGATCGGTCGCGGCGATCTTCCCGGCTTTGATGGCGTCAAGCAGCGCCGTGGCGCGATCGTCGCGGGTGACGAGTGAGGCGATCGCGGCCTCCTTGGCCTTGGACGCGTAGTGCGGCCAAGCCTGGACAAGGGTCGTCGTCACGTCTGCGGCGGGCTGCGTGGCGAGCGTCTTGATCGCGGCCACCTGCAATGCCTCGGGCTGGCCGGATGCGAGCAGGGAGCTGAGGGCGGCGCGCGACTGCGCCGGCGAGGCGACGCCGAGCAACTCGATGGCTTCGAGCCGCGCCGCGGGCGTGGCGGTGGCGTTGGTGACGGTGGACGCGGCGCCCGAGAAGACGGCCGCGAGTTTCTTCGCGGTGTCCACCTGCTCGACGGTCGTGCCGGCGCGTCGCAGTCCGTCGCCGAGCGCACGCAACCACGCGGCGCTCGTGCCCGGCTGCGCCACGAAATCGATCAACGAAGCGTAGCCTTCGGCGGGTTTCGCGGCGGCTCGGATTTCGATGAGCTTGGCGACGAACGCGGAATTTTTCCGCGCGAGCGCCGCGTCGCCGGTCACGGCGGGGAACACCGCGCCCGCCACCGTCGCGGCCGGTGCGCTCAGCGCCGCCGCGGAGATCCACGCATTGCCGGCATCGCGCACCGCCAGTCGTGACAACGCACCGCCGAGCGCAGGCACGTTGCCGGCCGTCAGCGCGAGTTGGAATCGCACCCGCGGCGCGGAGTCGTCCGCAAGCTTGGCGAGCGGCTCGGTCAGACGTGCCGAGGGGGCGCCACCCGCGAGAAGTTTTTCCGCCATCGCGATGGCTCGCTCGCGGACGTGGGCATCCTTGTCGCCGAGCGCGGCGATGACCGAAGCCTCGTCGAGCGCGCCGAGGCCCTCGAGGACACCCAGCGCGTGGTGCCGCGCCAGCGCGGAGGCGGATTCGCGCACGAGCTTCGCCAGCGCGGGCACCGCGGCATTGTCCTGCCGCTCGAAGAGGAGGCGCGAGGCGGTGTCGCGGTGCCAGCCGTTAGTGTGCGCAAGCGCAGCCACGAGCTCGGCGGTTGTCGCGCGGCCGAGCGCCACGACGCCGCGGCGTTTCCACTCCGTGCCGGCCGGCACGACGCGGTAGATGCGGCCGCGGTCGTTGCCGCTGTTGAGGTCGATGTGTTTCTTGATCTCCTCGGGGATGCTCCACGGGTGCTCGATCACCTCGCGATACATGTCGCAGACGTGGAGCGTGCCGTCGGGGGCATTGGCGAGGTTCACGACGCGCACCCAGGTGTCGGTGCTCGCGGCAAACTCGAAGCCCTGTTCGTCCGCGGGGCGGCGGCCGACGAGGCTCACGCCGTCATCGCTGATTTTTTTCCGATGGATGAGCTGGCCGCCGGCGTCACCCGTGAACGTGTTGTTCACGAAGTCCTCCCCGTAGGCGTCGCCGCGAAACACCACCGTGCCAGTCGCGCCCGTAAAGTAGCCGCTCACGCGCCCGCCGCCCTCGACCACGCCGCGCACGACGCCGGAGATGCGCCAGCGGGTGCGGATGATGCGCCACGGCTCGTCGGGGCTGATGCGAAACACCTCGGCCGCGCCGCCGTCGGCCGCGATGCTTTGGCGGGAATTCGGCATCTGGAAAAACGGATTCCGCCCCGCGTAGCGGTCGTCGTAGACCCAGAATTGGAGGTGGTCGGAATTGGAGCAGCCGAACTTCCGCCCATAGTTGTCGAGGCTCATGCCGTATTGCGCGCCGCCCGCCTCGAAGCCGAATTCATAGGTGCGCGGGTCGAACCAGAAATCGCGCGCCGCCAGCTCCTGCGCCGCAAGTTCGGGGCGCCGCGGGCTGCTGATCTTGCCGCGGTTGCCGGTGCCGCTCTGCACGTGGATGCGGTTGTCCTGGCCCCACACGAAGCTGTTGAGCAGCGCCTGCACGTTGAGCCGCGCGAGACCGGTGCCGAAGCCCGTGAAGGCTTTCTCGCGCACTTCGGCACGGCCGTCCCCGTCGCGATCCTCGAGGCGCCAGATGTCGGGTGTCGCGCCGACGAAGAGCCCGCCGTTGGCCCAGATGAGACCCGTGGGCCACGGGAGATTGTCGGCAAAGACCGTGCTCGTCTCGTAGGTGCCGTCGCCGTCCTTGTCCTCGAGCATCGAGACGCGGCCGAGGTGCGGGTTGCGCTCCCGCTCCTCGGAATAATCGATCATCTCGCAGACAAACATGCGGCCGTTCTCATCAAACGTGATCGCGATCGGATCGCGCACGAGCGGCTCGGCGGCGGCGAGCTGGAGCTTGAAGCCGGGCTTCACCTTCCACGTCGCGATGGCGTCGCGCGGCTCGACGGCCGGGTAGCGCGGCAGGTCTTTCGCGGGATCGAGCGCGGTGGGGTTCTTGCTCTCGCCGTAGGCTTGCTGGTAGGTGATGCGCGAGGTCGGCACATCGGCGGCGAAGACCGGCAGGCAGGCGAGGACGGCAGCGGAGGAAATTTTCATCATCGTGGCGGGCGGCACGGTTTTGGTAACTCCGTGGTTACAGGTCAATCGCCACGCTCGCGCCCGGGATCAAAAGTCTGGTCTCCGCGGGCGCGGTTTCCTTCTCTCCTGCCCATGCGCCCTCCCCTCCGCTGGCTGCCGGCTGTCGTTGCCGTTTTTGTCGCCGCCCACTCCGTCCGCGCTGCCGATGTCTGGGCGCGCGACAACGTCGTCGCTTGGTGCATCGTGCCCTACGATGCGCTGAAGCGCGACGCCACGGCGCGCGCCGAGATGCTCAACCGCCTCGGGATTCGCCGCCTCGCCTACGACTGGCGGGGGGAGCACGTCGCGGCCTTCGACGCCGAGGTCATCGCGATGAAGGCCCACCGCATCGAGCTGGTCGCGTGGTGGTTTCCCACGACGCTCAACGCGGACGCCCGCCGCATCCTCGATGTCATCGCGCGGCATGGCATCCACCCGCAGCTCTGGGTGACCGGCAGCGGCATCGCGACCAAGGACGTCGCCGAACAGGAGGCCCGCCTCGCCACCGAAAGCGCCCGCCTCCGCCCGATCATCGACGCGGCGGCCCAGCTCGGCTGCAAGGTCGGCCTCTACAACCACGGCGGCTGGTTCGGCGAACCTGAGAACCAGCTCGCCCTGCTCGAACGGCTCCGACGCGATGGCGACAGCAACGTCGGCCTCGTCTACAATTTCCACCACGGCCACGATCACCTCGATCGGTTCGCGGCGTTCTGGCCGATAATCCAGCGCGACGTGCTCGCCGTGAACCTCAACGGCATGGTCCCCGGTGGCGACAAAGTCGGCAAGAAGCTCGTCTACGTCGGCCAAGGCGAACGCGAACTCCAGCTCATGCGCACCATCCACACGAGCGGCTGGCGCGGGATGGTCGGCGTGCTCAACCACCAGACCAACGTCGATGCCGAGGTGGGGCTGCGGGAGAATCTCGCGGGGCTGGAAGACATCGCGGGCAAGCTCAGGACGCCGAAGTGAAGCCCAGCCCAAGTGTGGAGAGTGCCGCGATCAGCAGCACTCAAGACGGTCAAAAACAGTTTGGTTGAAAACGGTCCCGTCGTGACCTTGTGTGCGGCCCACTCCCCCCGCCACCCGATGCTTTCCGCCGCCCGTTCGTTGCTGTCCACTGTGCTCGCTCTGGCCGCCCCGGCCTTCGCTGCCCAAGCCGATGGCCCGATCAAGATCGGCGAGTTTGCCTCGCTCACCGGCAAGGAGGCCACCTACGGCCAGGCCGCGCACAAGGGTGTCCTGCTCGCCATCGAGGAGGCCAACGCCGCGGGCGGCGTGCTCGGCCGGAAGCTCGAGCTCATCACCGAGGACAATCAGTCCAAGTCGGGCGAGTCGGCCACCGTCGTCAAAAAGCTCATCTCCCGCGACAAGGTCGCCGTCGTGATCGGCGACATCACCTCCGGCCGCACGCTTGAGGCCGCGCCCATCGCGCAGGTCGCCAAGATCCCGCTCATCTCGCCCGGCGCGACCAACGTCACTGTCACGACCAAGGGCGACTACGTTTTCCGCGTCTGCTTCATCGATGATTTCCAGGGCACCATCATGGCGAAGTTCGCGCGCGACACCCTGAAGCTCCGGCGCGCGGCCATCCTGTCCTCGGCCTCGTCCGCGCAGAGCGTGGGCCTCGCGAAGTTTTTCCGCGCCGGCTTCGCCAACGGCGGCGCCACGATCGCCGCTGATCAGAAATACAACGAGGGCGACAAGGATTTCCGCGCGCAGCTCACCGCCATCAAGGCCGCGGGCGCCGACGGCGTGTTCGTCCCCGGCTATTACGCCGAGGCCGCGCTCATCTGCAGACAGGCCCGGGACCTCGGTCTCACCGTTCCACTCTTCGGCATCGACGGCTGGGAGTCGCCCGAGTTGGTCAAGCTCGCCGGCCCCGCCGTGGAGGGCTGCTACTTCAGCACGCACTACTCGCCCGACAACCGCTCGGCCCGGGTCACCGATTTCAACCGCCGTTTCCAGCAGCGCTGGGGCGCCGCCTCGGACTCGCTCTCGGCCCTAGGCTACGACGCCGCGATGCTCGCCATCGATGCCATCCGCCGCGCCGGCTCCACCGAGGGCGCGAAAATCCGCGACGCCCTCGCCGCCACCCAAGGCTACCCCGCCGTCACCGGCACCATCGCGTTTGACGCGCAGCGCAACCCCACCAAGTCCGCCGTGGTGCTCACGGTGAAGAACGGCAAGTTCGCCTTCGTCCAAGACGTGAACCCCTGATTGTGCATCCGTCCATGCGAGCCGACTCCCAACTTGTCATTCTGGGCGCAGCGAAGAATCCACTTGGACGCTCGCAAGCGCTTCACGAATTCGCATCTCCTGCTGGATTCTTCGCTGCGCTCAGAATGACAAGATGAGTTGGCGCGACATTCCCTCCCCGTCCCCCCGTCTCCCCATCTCCCTTTCTCCGCGTCTCTCCTCCCCTCCCACTTCATGAAATCACTCGTCCGTTTCTCCACGCTCTCCGCCCTCGCCGCCCTCTCACTCGCCGCGCGCGCCGCGGACACCGGGCCGATCAAGATCGGCGAATACGCCTCGCTTACGGGCAAGGACGCCACATTCGGCCAATCGCAGCACAAGGGTATCACCCTCGCCGTCGAGGAGATCAACGCCGCGGGCGGCGTGCTCGGCCGCAAGCTCGAGCTCATCGCCGAGGATAACCAGACGAAGTCCGGCGAGTCGGCCACCGCCGCGAAGAAGCTCCTCTCGCGCGACAAGGTCGTCGCGTTGCTCGGCGAGGTCACCTCTTCGCGCTCGCTCGAGGTCGCGCCGATCGCGCAGGCCGCGAAGATCCCGATGATCTCGCCCGGCGCCACCAACCCCGCCGTCACCGAAAAGGGCGACTACGTCTTCCGCGTCTGCTTCATCGATCCTTTCCAAGGCACCGTGATGGCCAAGTTCGCCAAAGATGACCTGAAGGCCAAGCGCGTCGCGATCCTCACCAGCGTGTCGAGCGCCTACAGCGTGGGGCTGGCGAAGTTCTTCAAGGAGACCTTTGTCGCGGGCGGCGGCACGGTCGTGGCCGAGCAGAAATACAACGAGGGCGACAAGGATTTCCGCGCGCAGCTCACCGCCATCAAGGCCGCCAACGTCGACGCCGTCTTCGTGCCCGGCTACTACACCGAGGCTGCGCTCGTCGCCCGGCAGGCCCGCAACCTCGGCCTGAAGATCCCGCTCTTCGGCGGCGACGGCTGGGAATCCGAGAAGCTCCTCGAGATCGGCGGCGAGGCCCTCAACGGCACCTACTACTCGACGCACTTCACACCGGAGAACAAGGAAGCGGCGGTCGTGACCTTCGTGAAGAAATTCAAGACGCGCTGGAACAACGAGACGCCCGATGCCTACGCC
>JANOCA010000473.1:0-5972 GCA_031411915.1 Opitutaceae bacterium | reverse complement strand
CGTCCCGCGCCTCGTGCGTTTCATGATCAAGGACCGCGCCGCGCTCCGGCGCTCGCTCGACCATGTGCTGGCGTGGGACTTCGACCGCGTGATCCTGAGTCACGGGAAGAATCTGGCCACGGACGGCAAGGCGCGGCTGCGCGAGGCGTTCGCTTTTCTCTAGAAAATTTTCCGTGTCTTCCGTGGGTTCCGCGGCCAATTTCCGCGGCTCGTCCCTCATGCGCTTCCACAAATACCACGCCCTCGGCAACGACTACATCGTCCTGGATCCGCGCGATTTTCCCTCGTGGCAACCCGCGCCGACCGTCGACCAGATCCGCGTCGTCTGCCATCGCAATTTCGGCGTCGGCTCCGACGGCATTCTGTGGGGTCCGCTGCCTTCGAGGCAGAGCGAGTTTGGCCTGCGCATCTTCAACCCCGACGGCTCCGAGGCTGAGAAATCTGGCAATGGCCTCCGCATTTTCTCCCGTTACCTTTGGGACCAGAAGCTCGTGAAGAACCCGAACTTCACCGTCGAGACCCCCGGCGGCCACGTGCAGGTCGCCATCAAGGACGGCGGCAAGCTTCTCACCATCGCGATGGGCAGCGTCAGTTTCTCCTCGGAAAAAATCCCCGTCGTCGGCGCGCCCCGCGAGGTCATCAACGAAAAAATCAGCATCCTCGATCGCGAGTTCACCTTCTGCGCCGCCACGATCGGCAACCCGCACTGCGTCATTCCGCTCGCGGAGATTTCGTCCGAGCTCGCCCACAAATACGGCCCGCACCTCGAGACGCATCCGAATTTCCCGCGCAAGACCAATGTGCAGTTCCTCCGCGTGCTCGACCGCAAGAACATCCAAATCGAGATCTGGGAGCGTGGCGCCGGCTACACGCTCGCCTCCGGCAGCAGTTCCAGCGCCTCGGCCGCCGTAGCACATAGGCTCGGGCTCGTTGATCGGGACGTCACTGTCCACATGCCCGGCGGCCAGATCGGCATCCAGATTGGCGACGGCTTCTCCATCATGATGACCGGCACCGTGAACAAGGTCGCCGAGGGCACGATGCATCCCGAGCTGTTTGCCGTGAAGGTCTGACGCCGACCGCCATGCCGTTCCCCCTCACCCGTCGGGAGAAGCTCACCCTGGCGGCCATCGCCGCCCTGATTGTGCTTGGCCTGATCGGCATGGCGCTGCTCTAGGCCCGGCTCGCCTCGTAAAAAACCTCGCCAAACTCCGTGGGCCTGCATCCCCTTTCGCGCCGCGCACGTATGAAAGGCAAATGTCCATATTGCTGTCCTGCATTCCCCACGGCTACCTCGCCGCGGTGGCTGGTCGGGACGCCGTGTCCCCGAGGCCACGCCACGAACCGTTGACGCGTCCCACCGCGATGCCACCCACCCCACCGGACGAGCGCCAGCAGCTCGATGCCCGCCTCGTGCAGCGCATCGCCGCCGGTGATCGCGGGGCATTGGGCGAACTCTACGACCGCTTCTCGGGACCCCTCCTCGGCTCCGCCGTCCGGATCCTGCGCGATCAGGCCGAGGCGCAGGACGTCGTTCATGATGTGTTTGTGGTGATGTGGGAAAAGGCCGGCACTTTTGACACGGCCCGCGGCAATGCCTTCGCTTGGGCCGTCACCCTCGTGCGCAACCGCGCCATCGATCGCGTGCGCATGCGCCGCCGCCGCGCCGAGCTGCTCGACGGGGCCGCCCTCTCCGACCTCGGCTATGCGGAATCCACCGGCGCTTCGAGCGGCGGCGAGGCCGTGACCCAAGGCGAGGATGCCCTCGCTGTCCGGGCCGCTGTCGCCACGCTCCCGCCCGAGCAGCAGCGCGCGCTGGAGCTGGCCTTCTTCGGGGGCTTCACGCAGGAGGAAATCGCCCGTCAGCTCGCCCAGCCGCTCGGCACCATCAAGGCCCGCATCCGCCGCGGCCTGCTCAAACTTCGCGACTCGCTCGCGTCCCGCCCATGATCGACGAACGCCACGAGGAACTCGCTTCCCTCTACGCCTTCGAGCTCCTCGAGGGCGCGGAGCGCACGGCCTTCGAGCAGCAGCTCGCCACCGATCCCGAACTCACGGCGCTTGTCGCCGAGCTGCGCGAGACCGCGGCCTCCCTAGCCCACACCACGCCCGCTGTCGCAGCCCCGGCTGACCTAAAGGCGCGCATTTTCGCCACCATCGATCGTGCCGAGGCGGCCACACCCACCCTGCGGGACAATGTCATCCGCCCGAGCTTCGGCATTTGGCAGATCTTCCCGTGGGCCGCGGCCGCTTGCTTCGCGCTTTGCGCGCTGTGGCTCGGCCAAGGTTATCTCACCGAGCGCACCGAGGCGCGTCTGCTCCGCAACCAGCAGGCCCTCGCCGAGGTCTCGCTGAAGACCGCGCTGCAACAGCTTGAGATCGAGCGCGAAGTCTCCACCAAGCGCCTCGACGAGGCCGGCCAAAAGCTCGCCGCCGCCACCACCGACCTCGGCGCCCTGCGCTCGCAGCTCGGCGAGGCGCGCACCCAGCTCACCAGCCGCGATCAGCAGGTCTCCACGCTTTCCGAACGCATCGCGGCCCTCGCCTCCGGCTCCACCGCGCTGGAGCGCCAGCTCGCGGATTCTCGCCAGCAAATCGCCCAGCTCAGCGCCGACCTGAGGACGCAAGGCGATCTCGCGCGCTACCAAGTCACCGCGCTCGTCTCGATGCTGGAAGGCTCGCCCAAGGCCGTCGCCGCCTCGGTCTGGGATCCCGCGAAGCAGGAAGGTGTGCTCAAGGTCGACAAGCTGCCCGCCCTCGCCGCCAACCAAGACTACCAACTTTGGATCGTTGATCCGCAGTATCCGAATCCCGTGGATGGCGGTGTCTTCACGGTCGATCCACAGACCGGCGCCCAGAAGGTCTCCTACAAGGCGAAGCAACCGGTCAGCTCCGTGGCGGCGTTTGCGGTCACGCTCGAACGCAAGGGCGGCGTGCCGAAGGCCGAGGGCCCGTTCGTGCTGCTCGGCAATTGACGCGCTGCGCGCGTAAATCCAAAAATCCAGAAGTCCAAACGCCAAAGAACCGGCTTTTGTGATTTCGAGGTTTGATTGGAATTCGGGCCTTTGATCTTGGGAATTTGCCGAGGCTGAAAACTGACTCGACGCAACGTGAGCGCGTCCGCCAGCCTCGGCCCGCATGATCATAAAACCCAAGGTCCGTGGCTTCGTCTGCATCACCGCCCACCCGGAAGGCTGCGCGGCCCATGTGCAGGAATGGATCAACCATGTGAAGTCCCACGGCCCGCTCAAGGGCGGCCCGAAGCGCGTCCTCGTGATCGGCTCGTCCACCGGCTATGGCCTCGCCTCGCGCATTGCGGCGGCGTTCGGCTCGAGCGCCGCGACCGTGGGCGTGTTTTTCGAACGCCCGTCCGAGGATGGCCGCCTCGCGACCCCGGGCTGGTATAACACGATCGGCTTCACGCAGGCTGCGCGCGCGGCCGGTCTTTACGCCAGGAATTTCAACGGCGACGCCTTCTCCGATGACATTAAGCGCCAGGTGCTCGAAGCCATCCGCGCCGATCTCGGGCAGGTGGACCTCGTGGTTTACTCGCTCGCCTCGCCTCGCCGCACGCACCCGAAGACGGCTGCCGTCCACAAATCCGTGCTCAAACCCGTCGGCCAGTCCTACACCAACAAGACCGTCGACACCGACAAGGGCATCGTCAGCACCGTCACGATCGAACCCGCCAGCGATCAGGAAGTCGCCGACACCACCGCCGTCATGGGCGGCGAGGATTGGGAGATGTGGATGAACGCGCTCTCCGAGGCCAAGCTTCTCGCCCCCGGCGCGCAGTCCGTCGCCTACTCCTACATCGGGCCCGAGGTCACCTGGGCCATCTACAAAAACGGCACCATCGGCCTCGCCAAAAACGATCTCGAGCGCGCCGCCAAGCACATCGACTCGCTCCTCAAGCTCAACGGCGGCGGCCGCGCCTTCATCTCCGTCAACAAGGCGCTCGTCACGCAGGCCAGCTCCGCCATCCCCGTCGTCCCCCTCTACATCTCGATCCTCTCCACGATCATGAAGGCCGCGGGCACCCACGAGGGCTGCATCGAGCAAATCCAGCGGCTGTTCGCCACGCAGATGTATAACGGCCACACGCCCAAATTCGACGAAGCCGGCCGCGTGCGCATCGACGATTGGGAGATGCGCCCCGAGATCCAAAACGCCGTCCGCCAAATCTGGCCCGGCGTCACCACCGAGACCCTCGCCGCCGAGACCGACATCGCGGGCTACCGCAGCGAATTCCTGAAGCTCTTCGGCTTCGGCATCGCCGGCGTGAACTACGAGGCCGAGACCGAGCCGCATCGGCCGATGATTTGAGTAGGGCGGGTTTTCAACCCGCCCTTTGCGTCGGACCGATTTCCATCACGGATTACGCTGATGAACACGGATGCAACCCAAGCAGCGAAACATTCATCCGTGTTTGATCGCTTAGTCCGTGCTGCAAAAATGATTCTCCTTCCGAGGGCGGGTTAGAAACCCGCCCTACTTCATGCGTGCCGTCGTCCAACGCGTATCATCCGCCCGCGTCACGGTCGCTGGCGAAATCACCGGCGAGATTGGCCGCGGCCTGCTTGTGCTACTCGGCGTCGCGCAGGGCGACACCGAGGCCGATGCGCAATGGCTCGCCGAGAAAATCGTCGCGCTGCGCATTTTCCCCGACGCCGAGGGCAAAATGAATCTCTCCGTCCGCGACTTGCCGCCCTCGCGCGTCACGCCTAGCGCCTCGAGCCTTCTGGTCGTCAGCCAGTTCACGCTCTTCGCCAGCACGCGCAAGGGCACGCGCCCGTCGTTCAACGACGCCGCCAAGCCCGACCTCGCCATCCCGCTCTACGAGGCCTTCAACCGCTTTGCCTCCTCCGCGCTCGGCCTTCCCGTGGCCACCGGCCGCTTCGCCGCGATGATGGACGTCGCCCTCGTCAACGACGGCCCCGTCACGATCGTGATCGATTCCAAGGTTCGTGAGTAGTCGTCGCGTCCATCCCGGCTCTTCCGCGCCGGGCTTCCGAACGTAGCCCGCTTCGGCAGAAGCGGGATCTAAGCGGATTCGACTTCATCGCACGCGGTCGTTTTCTTCCCGGACATGCCGGCTCGCTTCGCTGCTTACCTCCCCGTCGCCCTGTCTCTCCTTCTCTCCGTCTCTGCGTCCGCGTCAGCGTCCGCCGCGGACGCCGACCCCGCCCTCGCCTACTTCCGCGATCTGGCCGAGACGCGCAACTACACGCTCGGCCGGCCCGTTTCCCCGCAGATCACGCCCGATGGGAAGCACGTGATTTTCCTACGCTCGGCTCCGCGCAATCCCACGCTCAAGCTCTACGAGTTCGATCTCGCGACGCAACGGGAGCGCGAGCTGCTCACGCCGGCCCAGCTCCTCGGCGGCGCGGAGGAGACGCTCAGCGCCGAGGAAAAGGCCCGGCGCGAGCGGATGCGGCAAAGCCTGCGCGGCTTCACCGCGTTCCAGATGTCGTCCGACGGCGCGCGGCTCCTCGTCACGCTCTCCGGCAAGCTCTACCTCGTCACGCGCTCCAATCTCAAAGTCACCGAACTCCCCGGCTCCGGCTGGATCGATCCGCGGTTTTCACCGGACGGGAAATTTGTCGCCGCCGCCGGCGCCGACCGCGAGCTGCACGTGATCGACCTCGCCACCAACACCGAGAGCGCGATTACGCGCGGCGCAACCGCGACGCTCTCGCACGGCACAGCGGAGTTTGTCGCGCAGGAAGAGATGAGCCGCAATCGCGGCTATTGGTGGTCGCCCGACTCGCAGACGCTCCTCGTGCAGCAGACCGACGAGTCCCAGGTCGAGGTCCGCTGGGTCGCCGACCCGTTGCACCCGGAGCAGGCACCGACGAAGTTTTTCTACCCGCGAGCCGGCACGACCAACGCCGTCGTCCGCCTCTTCGTCGTCGCGCGCGCCGGCGGCCAGCCGCTCCCCATCGCGTGGGACAGCACCGCGTTTCCCTATC
>JANOCA010000472.1:0-3037 GCA_031411915.1 Opitutaceae bacterium | reverse complement strand
GGCGTAGGGGACCTTGATCGGCTTCATCGCGGGGTGCGCGGCTTTCGGGTCATGAAACCACTCGGGCGGGTAGCGGACGTCGAACGGAACAAACGCGAGCGCGATGGGAAAATGGACGAGATAAAGATCGAGATAGTCGAGCCGCAGATCGCGCAGGGAGCGCTCGCACGCGGCGCGCACATGCTTTGGCTCGTGGTAGGTGTTCCAGAGTTTGGAGGTGACCCACAGGTCCTCGCGGCGGCAGAGGCCGTCGCGGAGCGCGGTCGCCAGACCCTCGCCGACCTGCGGCTCGTTGCCGTAGTCGCATGCGCAATCGAGATGACGGTAGCCGATCCGGATCGCCTCGCGCACGAGCGCGGGCGCCGCGGGCTTCGGCATTTTCCAGAAACCGAGGCCGACGGCGGGGAACTGGCCGCCATCGGCGAGCGTGAGCGCCGGGGCGGGGCGAGGAAGGGGTGCGGAGGACATCGCGCGGGAGTTAGCCCGCGCGCGATGGCGGCGTCACGGCGGAAGTGAGGGAGGGTCGGCTCACGGCGCCCTGATTAGCGAGTAGTCAGCGTGGGGGACGCGGAAACGGCGCAACTCGCAGGCGTGGGAGCCCACAAAAAAAAGCGCCGGAAGGGGTGAAGCGCACGCGCTCCCTACCAGGGCGGTCAGCCGGCTCGCGGGCCGGATCGTTGGGAATCGCGGGCGGCCCGCTCAATACCGCGCCGTCAGCGAGAGCACCGCGCGTCCGGGGAGGCCGCGCTGCTGGTTGGCGGGGAAATACTCGATGTCCTCCATGTTCTGCCAGTTGATCGCGGCGGTCACCGGGCGGCCTTCCCACTTCCAGTCGTAGCCGACGGCGGAGTTCCACAGCGTCTCGGCGGGGAGGAGGAGCTTCGGGTTGTTCACGCGCTGCGCCTTGCGGCCGGTGTGGTTGAACCCGCCGCCGATCCAGAGGCCCTTGAGGTCGCCGGTCGTGAAGCTGTAGCGCGTCCAGAGGTTGAAGAGTGCCTTCACCGTGGCCTCGGGATGCGCGCCGAGGTAGGCCTCCATGCCGCGCGGCACGCGCTTCACGCGGACGTCGTTCATCGCGCCGCTCGCGTAGACCTGCCAGTTGTCGCGCGGCGACCACGTGATCTCGGCCTCGATGCCGTTGCTGCGGTCGAGCGTGCCCTGGAGGCTGTTGGTCACGGTGACGCCGAGGGCGTTGAACGAGTTGAAGCGCAGCACGCGATCGGTCTGATCAATCTGGAAAACGGCGAGCGTCGAGGACACGCGGCCGCCGAGGAAGTCGGTCTTCACGCCGAGCTCGTAGCCCGTGGACGTCGTCGGGTTGGCGGGACCGACCGGGATGTTCTCACGGGTGAGCGCGGCGGTGTTGAGCACGAAGGACTCGCTGTAGGAGCCGTAGAACATGAGGTCCGGCGTCGCCTTGAACCCGAGGCCGAGCTGCGGCGTCGTGCGTTTGTTGGTCACCTTGCGCAGGTTGGTGGCGGGGTTGAGGAAGTTGTCGGTGGAACCGCTGGCCTTGTTGTAGCGCGCGCCCACGATGGCGTTCAGGCGATCGCCGAGCAGGCTGGCGTTGAGCACGGCGTAGGCGGCGGCGTTGCGCGTGACGGAGCGATTGTTGGTCGAGAAGGGCAGCGTGACCGGATCGAAGTCGGTGGTGTAGTCCCACGTCGCGGGATTCTTGATATCCCAGACGGGGAAGAAATTCGCCGTCGGGCTCTGGCGCAGCCGGCCATAGCCGCGCGTCTGGTTGTAGAACGCGCCGACGAGCGGCTTCAGCTTCACGCCGTCGAGCTTGTAGTTGCCGGCGAACTCGACCTGCGAGGCCTTGCCGTGGCCGAACTCCTCCTGGAGGCGCTTGCGGCGGCCGAGCTGGGCCTGCGGGGCGTTGAGCGCGAGGTTCGGGTTGCCGAGCAGGTCGGCGGCGAAGGCGCGCGCGGCGATCAGGTAGTTGGCGGCGGAGATGGGGAGCGGGGCGCCAGCGGGATAGTAGCTCGTCGGCACGGTGACGCTCACGGCGCCGAGGCCGGTGAGTTTCTGCGCGGTGCGGCGCTTGTTCCAGTTGAAGTTGGCGCGCGCGCCCCAGTTGTCCGAAAGCTTGGCGGTCAGCTCGGCGTTGAGCGACTCGTAGTCGGAGAAGCGGTGGTCGTTGTTCGAGACGTAATTGAATTTCCGAGAGAACGGGTAGGCGCTGAGGAAGCCGGGGTCGGTGTTGTCGAGCGGGTTGATGAGCACGCCGGTGGCGCTGAGGATGCCGGAGGCGGGCGGGAGGCCGACGACCTCGATGTTGGGCTTGATGTGCGCCTGCGGCGGCGTCTCGCGGCGCGAGAACCACTGGTAGTCCACGGTGAGCGCCACGCGGTCCGTGATGCGCCACGTGATCACCGGGGCGAGGACGGTCGTGCCCTGTTTGCCGGGCGTGATGTATTCGAGGCCGTTCTCGAAGGTGCCGTTGAACCGGAAGAGGAGGGTCTTGCCGACGAGGGGCTGGTTCACGTCGAGCGAAGTCCGCCAGAAACTCTGCGTGCCGAGTTGCGCGCCGAAGACCGTGAACGGCTTCGCGCCGGGGCGCTTGGTGATGTAGTTCACCGTGCCGCCGGGCGCGACCTGCCCGTAGAGCAGCGACGACGGGCCCTTGACGACCTCGACGCGCTCGACGCTCGCGGTGTCGACGTAGCCCTCGCCGACGAAGCCGTTGTGCTGCGGCGCCTGATCGAAGCCGCGGATGGTGTAGGTGGCGTTGCCGGCGTTGAATTCGCGGCCCGCGCTCGTGACGGACGGCGCGTATTGCACCACGTCGAAGAGATCGCGCGCGCCGATGTCGGCGATGAACTGCGAGGTGAACGCGCTGATCGCAAACGGCAGCTCCTTGATCGGCGTGTCGATGCGGGTGGCGGAGACGGAGTTGCCGGCGCGGTAGCCTTTGTCGGCGGAGGTCGAGACTTGGAACTCGGAGAGCCGGATCACGTCGTCGCCGGGTGCGGCGGCGGGGGCGGTCTGGGCCTCGGCGCCGGAAGCGGCGACAAAGAGCCCGGCGAGGGCG
>JANOCA010000471.1:0-3391 GCA_031411915.1 Opitutaceae bacterium | reverse complement strand
GGCGCCCCCGTGATCACGCACATGCAGGTGCCGATCGTCTTCACGATAAACGAGGAGCTCGTGCCGGCGCCCTGGACCAAAGGCGGGCGCTGAGTCCGTGGGGCGAATCGCAGCTGTAGGCCCGGCCGTTGGCCCACTGCCGTTGAATTAAGGTCGATCGTCCTGTCTCTTCGTAGGCCAGCGCGCTTGCGCGCGCCTCGGCGAACGTCGGGCGGAGCGCTCGCAAGCGAGCTGCCTACGAAATCCGAACCCGCTAATTCAACGGCAGTGGGCCGTTGGCCGGGCTTAACCGGCCAGCGGCCCGTTCTGCAACACGACAAGAGTCCACCCGCGGCGTGCGCATGGTATCAGACGCGCGGCGGCTCCACGCGGAAGGATCGCAGGGCGAGCGTCAGGGCGGTGAGCGCGAGGGTGGCGGCAATGAAAAACGGAAGCCCGGGCACGTGCAGGCTGCGCTCCGGCGCAATCGCCCAGCCGAAAGTCCACGTTGCGAGCAGCGGCCCCGGGATGCCGGCGAGGCTGGCGAGGCCCGAGTAGATGCCCTGCACGGCGCCCTGCTCATCGGGCGGCACCCGCTGCGTGATGTAGCTCTGCATCGCCGGCCCGGCGATGCCAGCGAAGGAGCCGAGCACGATGATGGAGTAAACCATCCAGCTTTCCGTCGCGAAGCCGTAGAGCGTCTGCGCGATCGCGGACGCCAGGAGCCCGAGGACCACGGCGCGGCGTTCGCCGAGCCGGCCGATGATGCGCCGCGCGAGCCCCGCCTGCACGATCGCGGCGGAGATGCCGACCAGCATGAGCGAGAAGCCGACATGCCGCGGGTCCCAGCCGTAGCGATGCGTCGTGTAGAGCGCCCAGATGGAGAACAGCATCATCTGCGCAAGCGTGAGGATGAAGAAGGACTGCGCCAAACCGAGCACCGCGGGGAAGCGGCGGAGCGCGAGCAGGGCGCCGACGGGATTCGCGCGCTTCCACGAGAACGCGCGGCGGTTCTGGGGCGCGAGCGACTCCGGCAGCACGAAGCACCCGTAGAGCCAGTTGACCGCCGTGCAGCCCGCCGCGGCCCAGAACGGCAGCCGCAGATCGATGTGGCCGAGCAAGCCGCCGATCAGCGGGCCGATGATGAACCCGAGCCCGAACGCGGCGCCGAGCAGGCCGAAGCTCTGCGCGCGTTTTTCCGGCGGCGTCACGTCCGCCACGTAGGCGTTGGCCGCGGACATCAGGCCGGCGGTGAGGCCGCCGACCATGCGCGCGACGAAGAGCAGCGTGAGCGAGGGCGCGAGCGCCATCGCCACGTAGTCGAGGCCCGCGCCGGCGAGCACGACGAGGATGACCTTCCGCCGTCCGAACCGATCCGAGAGCGCGCCGAGGATGGGCGCGCCGATGAACTGCATCAGCGCATAGATGCTCACCAGCCAGCCGTAGCTGTGGGATCCGGCGGAGACATCGCCGCCGCGGAACTCCTTCACCAGCTCCGGGAGCACCGGGATGAGCAGGCCGAAGCCGAGCACTGTCAGCACGACGGTGACAAAGATGAAGCCGAGGGCCGGCTGGCGGCCGGCAGGCGCGGTAACGCTCACGGCGCGCGAAGGTGCGGAAAACGCGCGCGCTGGCGAGCGCGGGCTAGGGCGCGGCTGCAAACCTGTCTGTCATCGCGAGGCGCGCGCAGCGCGCCGTGGCGATCCAGCTGGATTGCTTCGTCGCCGCGCAGGGCGCGGCTTCTCGCAATGACAGGTTTGAAGACAACACGCCCTAGAACGTCCCCTTCACGCCGAAGGCCCACTGCGCGCCGTAGGAATTGGTCGAGCTGCGGCGGGCGTAGACGGGTGTCTCGTCCTGGTAGCGCGACTGGTTGAACCACACGTTGGTCACGTTGCGGGCGTTGGCGAAGAGCGTGAGACGGCGGTTGAACTGGTAGCTGACGCTGACGTCGAGCGTGGTGCGGGCATCTTGGTAGACCTTGGCGAGAGGACCGAGCCCGGTGGACAGGCCGCGGTCCTGTTCGCCGCGGTGGTGCCAGTTGGCCATCAGGGTGAGCGGGCGCTTGGTGAAGGTGACGCCCCAGTTGGCGCTCGTGGGCACGAAGCGCGTGAACGCCGCGGTGCGGCTGCCCTCGAGCTTCAGCTTGGTGGCGTTGGCGAAGACGCTGAAGAAGCGGCCGTATTTGCCGAGCGGCGCGAGGGACTGGCGGACGTTGAACTCGACGCCGCTCACACGGGCGTCGCCGGAGTTGACGGTGGTGTTGAGCCGCCAGCCGGCGTATTGGGGATCGAGGCCCAGCTCGTCGAGCAGGTCGGCGGTCGCGATGGTCTGGAGCGTGCCGAAGAAATCGACGATGTCCTTGCGGAAGACGCCGCCGGTGATCAGTCCGCCGCTGTCCGTGTAATACTCGGCGCTGAGGTCGTAGTTGTCGGCCGTCCACGGTTTGAGGCCGGTGTTGCGGACGGTGATGTCGCCGGGGATGGCGTTGGGATCGGTGGAGAATTCGATGTCGTTTTCCGAGATGGTGGCGTTGGGGACGATGTTGGAAAAATCAGGGCGGCCGTAGGTCTTGGCGTAGGCGGCGCGGATGAGGAATTTCTCGGTGGCGTTGTAGGTGAGATGGACGCTCGGGTAGTAGCCGTCGTAGGAGCGGTTGGCGGCATTGGCGCGCTCGCGGCGGATGAGGCGCAGCTCCTCCATCGAGCCGACGGCGCCGGCCTCGGGCTTGCGGATGCGCTGGTTGGCGGCGTTGCGGGCGAAGGTGCCGTCGGGATCGCGCAGCCATACGGCGGCGGGCTCATTGACGGGGCCGGTTCCCTTGTCGTGGGTCTTCTCGTAGCGGACGCCGCCGAGCACGGTGAGGCGGTTGCGGAAGAAGCGCGCCTCGAGCTGCGAGTAGAGGCCGGTGACGGTCTCGCGAATCTGCTCGGAGCCGACGATTCGGCTCTGTTCCTCGGCGACGAGCTGGGCGGCGGTCTGCGTGAAGATCCGCCGGTCCTTGTCCCACGCCTCGACCGCGCGGTCGTTGGAGAGCCAGGGGATGTTGTCGAAGCCGAAGTAGTTCGGGCGGTTCTTGTAGACCTGGCCGACGAACGGCGCCGGCGAGAGATTCCCGTCCGGCGGCGTGTAGTTGTAGCTGCGGTTGTAGGAGCGGCGGTCGCGGTCCTGCGAGCGGTAGCGGCCGCCGATCTGGACGAAGCCGGGCACGTCGAGCACGGTGAGGGCGCGGCGGAGGTCGAGGTTGTAGCCGAAGACATCCTCCTTGTGATCGCGGTAGTCGGTCTGCGCGGCGGTGTTGAGCCGGTAGTTGTTGATGTCGTAGAGATCGATTTCGCGGTTGGTGTTGTCGAAGGCGCGAGTGGTGCCGGGGCGCACGGCGTTGATGTCGTCGAAGGTGACGCGCACGGGC
>JANOCA010000470.1:0-12702 GCA_031411915.1 Opitutaceae bacterium | reverse complement strand
AACAACGCCCGCGTCGTCGTCAAAGGCACCGCGCTGCAGACCTTCACGGATTCCGCCGGCGTCTTCGTCTTCGATGGCCTGAGCCCCGGCCCCGTGACCCTCGTTGTCTCGTTCACGAATCTCCCGGCCAAGGAGGCGACCGTGACTCTCATTTCCGGTCAGCGCACCGAACTCGACGTCACGCTCGCCGCCCGCGACGGCACGACGGTGAAGTTGGACGAGTTTCGCGTGAGCGCCGCCCGCGAAACCGACGCGGAGTCCATCGCGGCCAACGAGCAACGTTTCTCGCGCAATCTCAAAAACGTCACCTCGGTCGATGAACTCGGCGAAATCGCGCAGAACAACATCGGTGAATTCGTGAAATATCTCCCCGGAGTCGGCATCGAATACCAGGGCAGCGACATCATCCGCCTTACCGTGCGCGGCCTCTCGTCGGACAAGACCGAGGTCACCTCGGACGGCCTCGGCGAGGCCTCGGTGTTCGCGGACGAACGCGAGAACACGCGCGCGCCGCGCCTCACGCAGTCGAGCACCGTCGGCATCGCCCGAATCGAGGTGCGCAAAGTCCCGCTGCCGTCCGACAGTGCCAACGCCATGGGCGGCTCCATCAACATGGTCCGCCGGACCGCCTTCGAATACGCCCGGCGCGAAATCAGCGTGAAGGGCTCGATCAACACGAACAGCTATGACCTCACGTTCAACAAGACCGGCGGCCCGGGCGACGAAAATACCCGCAAGGTTCGGCCCAGTTTCGATTTCAGCATCGTGGACCCGATCACCAAGAACCTCGGCTACACCTTTGCCGTCGGCTACAGCGACGTGATGATGCCGTGGCACTACGCCGTCCCCGGCTACAATCTCGGCACGGCTGCCACCACGGCCAACCCGGTCGCGAACCAGCCCAGCATCCACAACCCGGCGATGAATTCGGCGCTGCTGCACCAATCCTATTCACGGCGCCAACGCATCCCGGTCAGCTTGCGCGTGGACTGGCGTCCCTTTCGCAACCTGACGCTCACGCCCTTCGCCTCCTACACGCGCCTCAATTCCCTGCATCGCGCGGATGTCCGCTTCACCGCCGCCACCGGCGCCACGGTGTTCAACGACAGCACGCGCGTCCTCGGCGCGACCGGCACCGGCACCATGAGCTACGTCAATCCGTTCGAGGCTTGGCGCGACGAATACGCCACCAACACCAACTTCGGCCTCATCGCCAAGTGGCGCGCCCGCTCCTGGCAAATCGAAGGTGCGGCCAACGTCTCCCGCTCCATCTCCGAATTCAAGGACACGGAAAACGGCTTCTTCGCCTCCGCGTCGGACCTCGACGGCCGCAATCCGAGCATCACGGGCGTCACGGTTAATTTCCTCGACCTCAATTGGCGACTTCCCGGCCGGATCGAAGTGCGCAATGCCCAGGGCAACCTCGTCGATTGGAACAGCGCCTCCAGCTACACCCTCCGCACCGCCACCTCCCGCCCGCGCCTGATCCAGGGCGACGTGCAATCGTCCTACCTGAAAATCAAACGCGATTTCGACACCCGCTTCCCGCTCTCGCTCGAGCTGGGCGCGAACTACAAACATGAAAAGCGCGACCGCAAAAAAATGGATGCCAACACCTGGACCTTCCTCGGCCGCGACGGCCTCGCCGCCAGCAGCGACGACAGCGCCGGGGTGATCGCCGCCGACCACTACGCGAAGGCCCCGGACGCCGAGAATGGCTACCCCGCGGTCGAACACCTCAGCATGGAGAAATACTACAACCTCTTCAAAGCCCACCCCGAGTATTTCCGTTACGAGGAAGCGACCTCCTACCGCCGCAGCGCCGAAAGCGTCAACCAGCTCACCGAAACCATGCAGGCCGTCTATCTGATGGGCGAGTCGCGGCTGTTCACCAACCGCCTCGGACTCGTGGGTGGCGTCCGCCTCGAAAAGACCGAGGGCTCCGGCCAGGGCTACCTGCAGACGCCCACTGCCGTGTTTCAGACGAATCCCAACGGCTCCTTCGTGCTCGTCAACGGGCAGCGGGTCCGCAAGCCCGAGGCGGGCGCCGTCGGCAGTCTCTCCGAGGCGAAACTTATCTATCACCGCAAAGGCTCGCGCGGAGCCGCCTCGCAATCGGGCTACTACCCCAGCCTGCACGCCTCGTGGAATCTGACCGAAAGCCTGATCTTCAAGGCCGCGTGGGCCAGCACCAAGGCGAAACCGGATTTCGCGACGAGTCTCCTCCCCTCCACGACGATCAACCCCAGCAACAACACCGACCCGTCGCTCGGCACGTTGGGCACCGTGACGATTCGCAATCCCCAGCTCAAACCTTGGGGCGCGGACAACTACGACGGTCGCATCGAATACTACCTGAAGCACGGCTACGTGGCGGTCGGATACTACCGGAAATTCATCACCGATTTTATCGTCTCCCGCACTGAGCTGCTGGAGACCCCCGCGGAAGCGGCGTCCGTGGGTCTGGACCCGGAATACGTCGGTTGGGCCGCGGCCACGTCGTTCAACGCCGGCAAGGCGATTGTTTCCGGCTGGGAATTCGAGATGCGCCACTCGCTGGATCCCGCGCTTCCATCGTGGGCGCGCGGCTTCAGCCTGCGCGGTTCGCTCAACCTCTCCGACCCCGACGGACAACGCGGCGGCTGGGGCTCGATGCACCGCCAAAAGGCGTCTGTCTGGCTCAACTACCAAGCGACCAGACTACGACTCGGCTTCGGCTGGAATTTCGAAGGCCGCCTGGACGGTGCCGTCACCACCCTCGCCGGCCAACCCGGGCAATCCTTCGTCGAGGAGCGCAGCCTGTTCGATGCCACCGCCGAATACCGCCTGACGAAGCGCGTCTCGCTCTTCGCGTCCGGCACCAACGTCTTTAACGCCGCGCGCACCAGTTCCCGGGAGTCCGCGCTCCTGCCAAACTGGGCCCGGCTGACCAACGAAAACGCCTTCGGTGCCAATTTCACCCTCGGCGTGAAGGGATCGTTTTAGGCTGGTCGCCGGCACACGCCGCAGGGCCGAACTCGCCGTCCAGCGCCGCCTCCTCGAAAAACAAAAAGCTCGCCGATCGCGCCGCATCCGCCCGCCTCCTTCCACCTCTCCCTCGCCATGCAAAACTCTCCCCACCCCTCACCCGTTTCCCGCCGCGATTTCCTCAAGCACGCCACGCTCCTCCCGCTCGCAGGCGGCGCCGCGCTCTCGCTCGCGAACTCTTCCCTCTCCGCCCCGTCCGCCACGCTCGCGCCCGTGAAACGCGCCGGCGGCGCGCTGCTCAAGACCGCGCTCAACGCCTACTCGTTCTCCGATCTGCTCAACGCCAACCTCAAGGATCCGACCAAGGGCCTCGATCTCTTCCAGCTCTGCGATGTCTGCGCCAAGGACGGCTACGATGCCATCGATCCCACCGGCTACTTTTTCCCCGGCTATCCCGGCGCACCCACCGATTCCTACATCTACGCCCTCAAGCGCCACGCCTTCGACCGCGGCCTCGCGATCAGCGGCACTGGCGTGCGCAACGATTTCACCACCGCCGACGCCGCCGTGCGCGCCGAAGGCATCGCCCGCGTGAAAACCTGGATCGAGGTCGCCGCCAAGCTCGGCGCGCCCGTCGTCCGCGTGTTTGTCGATTGCCAGTCGCCACACAGAAACTGGCAGGCCGCCTCCGCCGGCGCGCCGCGCGAACAAGTCGAGAAATGGCTCTGCGATGCCGTCCGCGAATGCGCCGAGCACGGCCAGCGCTTCGGCGTAATCGCCGGCGTGCAAAACCACGGCGACTTCGTCAACTCCGGCGCCGAACACCTTCGCGTGCTTGAACGCGTGAACCACGCCTGGTTCGGCGCCATCGTGGACACCGGCAAATACGGCACGCCCGATCCCTTTGCCGACATCGCGCTGATGACGCCCTATGCCGTCAACTGGCAGGTGAAGGAAAACACCACTGGCAAGGCCGACTCCCCGCGAGTGGACATGACGAAGCTCGTCGGCATCATCCGCCGCGGCGGCTACCGCGGCTGGGTCCCGATCGAGACGCTCACGATGGGCCGCAAGACCTACGATCCCTACGCCGAGGCCAAGCAGCTCCACGCCGAACTCCGCGCCGCGATCGCGGGGAGCGCGTAACGGTTCAGGCGTTTTCAGATCGCTCTCATCCAAACGCACCCAATCGCTCCCGAGATGCACCCCGACAAATCAACGATTGTCGCCGATGGCCCGAAACGGCATCGCGACGCGAACGACTACGCGGCAATCCGCGCGCGCCTGCTGACCGCGCTGACCCAACGCCACGACGCGGAACTCCGGCGCGCGTCGTTTTTCCACCGCCTCTGGATCGCGGTGAAGATTCGCCGCGCGGTCCGCGCCGAATTGAGAAAGATATTTCCGCCCGGCGCCCTGCATCTCGTGCTGGCGCGGAGGTAGGCCCGCGAAATCGTTTCGTGTTTCATGGCCGCTGACTTCGCTACGGTCGCGCCGGCAAAATACGGCCACGGACGCTCAGAGTGCGTTCAAAAAGCCGCTGAAAGGCGGGGGCTGCTCTCCGAGCCGCCCTGAGGTTGAGTGGCGAATTAACTCTGAACTCAGGCCGGCTCGGAGACCCGGCCCCACCTTTTTTTGACGCGCGCTCAGAACCGGTGCTGCACCTTGGCGTAAACCACGTGCGCGTCGAAATCGTTGCGGCCGGCCCACGTGCCGTCGCGGTTGGTGACGTAGCCGTATTTCAGCGTGTAGATCAGGTTTTCGTTCTGGCGGCGGACCCACGTGAGATACGTCGCCTGCTGCTTGCGGTCGGCCCCGTAGGGCAGCGAAAGCGCCGAGTTGTCCACGAAGTTGCGCGCGCGGAACACCGAGCAGTCCAGGTAAAGGTCGTCCTTCTTGGCGAGGGCGTAGCCGCCGCCGAACGAGCCCGTGACGTAGTTGTTGTCGCTGTTTTGGACGAAGCGATACGCGGGCGTCGCCAGCTGGTCCCAGGTGACGTTGACGCTGGCGTTGAGGTAGAGGCGGCCCATCGGCGTCCACGTGACGCTCTCGCTGATGATGTGCGACGTGAGTTCGGAACTCTCGACCTTCTCCAAGCCTGCCTCCTGGCTCACGATTCGCGAGCGTTGGAAATCGTAGCGGGTCACACAGGTGAGCGGCGAGACCGGCCGCCACGAGACACGAAAGTTGAAGTCGTGCGTCGAGAAATCCTGATCGGTGATGTAAGCGGGGTAGCGGTCCGCGGTGCCGGGCAACGTGTTGTCGCGCGTCGCGTCATAGTCGTTCACGTTGACCTTGTAGTAATACTGCGCCGCGAGCGTGAGGCCGGGCTTCGCATACCAGTTGGCCCGTGTGGAGTATTTCTGGCTGGTGCGGTTGTAGTCGTTCTTCCGGTCGATGGTGAGCACGCCGGTGTGAAGCAGGCGCTCCTCCTCGACGTTGCCGCTGCCCTGGATCCAGGTGCCCTCGGCGTTGAAGGTCCAGTTCGGCTTGCCCGTATAGCGGAACTCGAGCGACTCGGCCCACTCGTTCCACTTCTTCTTCTGCTCACCCTCGACCTCCTCGATGATCGCGGCGAACGCGGGGCCGGCGCCGATGTTGGTCTCCATGAACTCGGACATAGTCTCCTGGTGCAGGTTCTCGAAGCGGAGGCTCGAGCGGATGGCCCAGTTTTTCTTCGGCAGGTAGACGGCATTCAGGTTGAGCACCGTCTGCTTCATCTCCGCATGTCCCGTGAGGTGGTAGTATCCCTCGTCGCGCTGCTGGCGGCGCAGGTAGGCGGGGTCGAAGACCGGATCGTAGGTCTGGCCGTAGATGCGGCTGCCGGCGATGGCCGTGTCGAGATCGGTGATCATCGCGCCGGCCGAAATCGTCAGCTGCTCGTGCACGTTGCGCTCGTAGAAGCCGTGCGCGGCGAACATGTCCGACTTCGTCTGATCCTTGGTGGTCACGATGCGGTCCGCGGTCTCGAACGGGCGGCGGCGCGCATTGCGGCGGTTGTTGAGCCGGGTCTCCGAGTAGCGCGCGCCGAGGCCCCACTTGACATCCTCCTTGGACTCGTTGCCGACGTCGGCGGTGAAGGTGTTGGTGACCTCGTCGATCTCGAGGAACGTCGGCACGATCCCGCGCGTGCCGAAGGTGCCGACGAGGTTGGAGTCGGCCCAGTGTGTGGAGCCCTTGGTGCCGTCGCGCTCGCGACGTTCGTAGCGGAGGCGAAGCAGCGTCTGGTTGGCGGTGTAGGCGCCGAGCTCGAGCCATGCCTTGCTCCGGATGAGCGAGAGGTCCTCGTTGTAGAGGGTGAACTCCGTGCCGGTCGGACGGAACAGACCCGCGGAGCCGTCATACCAGACGCGGAACTGCTCGAATCCGGCGTCGAGATGGAATTTCTCCGGCTTTTCAAAACGCAGCGCGAGGCCGTAGTCGTCGTCGCCCGGCATCAGGCGGGCCTCGAACCGGAGCGTGGAGTCCTTCGACTCGCGGGTGAGACGGAACTGCTCGATGCCACCGTATCCGGTCTTCCGGTGCTGCGTCGCCTGCTGGAACGCCGGGCGGTCGCCGTCGAGGAAGGCGCCGCCGCCGGCGACCGACAGCGTGCCTTCCGTGGTGATCGTGGCGGCGGTGACCGCCGCGGGGAGAAGCAGGGCCGCCCAGAGGGCGCGGGAGCGAAGGATGGTCATGGCGGGCGTCGGTTAGGGTTTAGAAGCGCAGCGACGAATTCACGTGCGAGCCGTGGACGGCTTCGTGGCAGCCGGCGGTCCAGCAGGTGCCGCGCTGGACGAAGGCGGCGTGGTCGCGCCCGCCGATCAGCAGCTGGCCGGCGACGGTCTGCTGCTGGTAGTGGCATTGCAGGCACAGGGTCTGGTTGCGGGACTTGAGCATCTTGTCGTTCACCGTGCCGTGCGGATTGTGGCAGGTCGTGCAGTTCTCGCGGAGCGCCTCGTGCTCGAACACGAACGGGCCGCGCTGCGCGCTGTGGCACTTCAGGCACGTCTCGTTGGCCGAGGCCCGGCTCGTGCCGCCGCCGATCACCGCATCGCCCGCGTGGGGATTGTGGCAATCGCCGCAGGACACCTTGCCGGCGATCACCGGATGCGCATGCGGCAGGCTGAACTCGCCACGCTTGTCCAGGTGGCACTGGAAGCACTGCGCGGCCGACTGCCGCGGGTTGATGATCGTGGCCGCGGCGCCGCCCGACTGGATGTGCTGGCTGCCGGGGCCGTGGCAGGACTCGCAGCCGACGTTCTTGGAATTCTCCCCCGGCGCCATCAGCCGGGCGTGCGTGGCTTCATGGAAACTGCTGAAAATCTGCGTGTGGCACTCGCGGCATTCCTTGGTGCCGGCGAACTTCGCCCCGGGGATTTGCGGCGGCATGAACAGCGCGCGATCCACCATGGTGCATGACACCAGGAGGAGACCCCAGGCCGCCACGCCGCCGAAAATCAGGACGTTGCCCCAACGGGTGAGAAATTTCATGATGGATTAGGTTGTGATTTTTTGCCGAGCCACCGGGCCCTGCCCCTCCCCGCCAGGCGGGGCGAGCAGCCTCACTTCGCCAGGCCGCGGACGTAGGCGACGAGCGCCTTGATTTCGTCGTCGGTGAGTTTGTCGCCGTAGGCCTTCATTTTCTCCTTACCCTTGTCATCCTTCATTCCCTCCTTGATCGCCTTGAACGCCGCCGCGTCGTCGAACTTCGCTTGATACGCCTTGTCCGTGAGATCCTTTGCCTGGGCCTTCCGTCCCGCCTTGGTCTCGCCCTTGCCATCCTTGCCGTGACAGGAGGCGCAGTGGGTTTCGTAGTTTTCGGGCGTGCTGGCGGCCCGGATGACGAGGGCACCGGCGCAAAGGCCGGCGGCGAGGATGAGAAGGGATTTCATGTTGGGTTGGGTCTGGAACTATTCCCGGTTCCACCCGCCAGTATTCCCGAGAAATCCCGCGCCGGCTCTGCGTCGGTTGTCCATTGATGCGCATATCTTGTCGCATGCGGCACCGCGTCACCGCGCGCCGACTGCAAGAAATGCGGAGCTATTGGCAATGGACGCCGCGAGGGACGGATGCGTCGGTGTTAGGCTGGCGCACTTCCAATGAACGGCGAAAACAAGAAAACCTTTGTGCTGCTCGCCAGCGCGGTCGTGTTTCTCGCCTTGGGCCTTTCCTTTCTTGTGACGGCGCCCAGCCGGTCGCCCGCCAGGCCCCCGCGCTCCACCGACGCCGCGCTGAGGATCGACGGGGGCCCGGTCCGCATCTCGGCGGCGCAGCTCGTCAAGTCCGGCGGCGACGCCTCGGTGCTCGATTGCTACGCCTGCCACGACGAGAAGAAGAAGCCCCAGGTGCCGCGCGACGCGGCGGGCCGAGTCGTCCTGCCCAAGGACCATGCCGATCTCGTCTTCTCGATGCGCAACTGCGCCTCCTGCCACGTCACCGGCCCGCCCGTGAAGCTCGAGGTCGATGCGCAGGGCAACACCATCATCCCCAAGGCCCACGCTTCGGACGTCCAGATCGCCCACGGCGGGAACAGCCGCAACAATGACTGCTTCAACTGCCACGATCCGGCGAAGCTCAACCAGCTCGTGACGCGCGACGGGACCAAGCTGAAGCTCACCGACGCGACCCCGCTGTGCGCCAGCTGCCACGGGCCGACCTACCGCGACTGGGAGGCCGGCATCCACGGCCGGACCACCGGCGCATGGGACCGCGTATCCGGCTCGGCCCTCCGGCTGGACTGCACCTCGTGCCACGACCCGCACGCCCCCGCCTTTCCCCGCATGATCCCGCTGCCGCCTCCGCCTGCCCCCTCGGGCGCTGCCCGGCCCACGCCCCCAGCCCACCCCTCAAAATGAGCCCCATCCCCCCCACCGGCAGCCCCGCTTCCGCGGAACCCCGCTCCATGAGCCGCCGCAGCTTCCTGCGCGGCTCCACGGTCATGGCCGCTGGCGTGGCCGCCATTGCCGCCGGCCTCGCGCCGCTGCGCAAGCTGGAGGACTTCGGCTCAGTCGAGGAATTCCTCCGCGTCCACTACCTCGAGCTCAAGCCCGAGCAGATGAAGGAGGTCCTCGCGCGCATCGAGAGCGGCGTGGAAAAGCAATACGGCCTCCGCCCGCACGTGCGCGACTACCGCCCGATGAACGGCGTCGAGTTCGTCTACGCGCTCAACCTCACCCGGTGCGTCGGCTGCCGCAAATGCGTCCACGCCTGCGTCGCCGAGAACAACCAGTCGCGCGACCCCGCCATCGAATACATCCGCGTGCTCAAGATGCCCAACGGCACCTTCGACATGGAAAAGGGCGACCACAACTACGCGCCTGAGTCCGTCCCCGAGCCGGGTTTTTTCTACATGCCCGTGCAATGCCACCAGTGCAAGAATCCGCCCTGCGTGAAGGTCTGCCCGGTCAAGGCCACGTGGCAGGAGTCCGACGGCATCACCGTGATCGACTACAATTGGTGCATCGGCTGCCGCTACTGCGAGGCGGCGTGCCCCTATTTCGCGCGCCGGTTCAATTTCTCCGAGCCCTCGATCCCGAAGGAGAAGCTGAATCCCAACATGTCGTATCTGGGCAACCAGCCCCGGCACAAGGGCGTGATGGAGAAATGCCACTTCTGCATCCAGCGCACGCGCGCGGGGCTTTACCCCGCCTGCCTCGAGGTGTGCCCCACCGGGGCGCGCAAGTTCGGCAACATCCTCGATCCGGACAGCGAGGTTTCCTACATCCTTAAAAACAAGCGCGTGTTCGTGCTCAAGGAGGAGGTCGGGACGCTGCCGCGGTTCTTCTACTACTTCGACGCATGAAAACCGCCGTCCGCAACTACGCCGTCTTCCTCTGGCGCTCGGGCGCCCTCGTCTTCGAGGGCGACTGGCGCTACTTCGCCTGGATTTGCACCCTCTTCGCGATCTGCCTCGTCGGCCTCAACGCCTACTCGCGCCAGCTCGTCGAGGGCCTCTCCACGACCGGCATGACCGATCAGGTCTCGTGGGGCGTCTACATCGCGAACTTCACCTTCCTCGTCGGCGTGGCCGCGGCCGCCGTGATGCTCGTCATCCCGGTCTACATCTACCGCAACCAGGAGCTCCACGATCTCGTGATCTTCGGCGAGCTGCTCGCGGTGGCCGCCATCCTGATGTGCCTCGCCTTCGTCACCGTCGATCTCGGCCGGCCCGAGCGCTTCTGGCATTTGATTCCCTTCATCGGGAAGTTCAACTTCCCCGGCTCGATGCTCAGCTGGGACGTGATCGTGCTCAACGGCTACCTGCTGCTCAACGTCCACATCTGCGGCTACCTGCTCTACTGCCGCTACCAAAACCGGAAGCCGGCGAAATGGTTCTACATTCCCTTCGTCTTCACCGGCATCTTCTGGGCCGTCTCGATTCACACCGTCACCGCGTTCCTCTACGTCGGGCTCGGCGGCCGGCCCTTCTGGAATTCCGCGATCGTCGGGCCGCGGTTTCTCGCCTCCGCCTTCACCGCCGGTCCCGCGATCATCATCCTCGCGCTGCAGGTCATCCGCCGTTTCTCCACCTACCGCGTGCCCGACAAGGCGCTGCTGACGCTCCGCTCCATCGTGCAGGTCTCGATGCTCATCAACCTGTTCCTCCTCGGCAACGAGGTCTTCAAGGAATTCTACACCGACAGCCTGCACGTCGCCTCCGCGCGCTACCTCTTCCTCGGCCTGCACGGCCACAACGCCCTCGTCCCGTGGATCTGGACCGCGATCAGCTTCAACGTGATCGCGATGATCCTGCTCGCGCTCCCGCTGAGCCGGAGCCTCAAGTGGCTCGATGTCGCCTGCGTCCTCGCGATCATCGGCATCTGGATCGAGAAGGGCATGGGCCTCGTCGTCCCCGGCTTCATCCCGTCGCCGCTGGGCGAGATCGTCGAATACCTGCCGACGTGGAACGAGACCGCCGTCAGCCTCGGCATCTGGGCCTTCGGGTTGCTCTGCTACACGTTCTTCCTGCGCATGGCCGTCCCGATCCTGCAGGGCACGCTCAACCGCAGCAACGAGTCGCCCGCACCCGCCAGCCCGTAACCCCACCCCGCCATGCCCCAGCAACTCACACTCGACGACGCCCGCCAGTCGCTCACCGCCCACCTCGCCGCGAAGGGCGCGACCATCAACGAAAAATACGGTCCCCGGATCGGCTATCAGCAACTGCAGCTGATCCTCGCTGACCGCGACTGCACGCGCTACCCGGTCGAGATCGTCTATGACGATACTCCGCTGCGCGACGGCGAGTTTGCCCACCCCATCGCCAAGTCCGACAACCCCGAGGACGGCTTCGCGATGCACGTCCATCCGTTCTTCGCGGCGCAGCCGGCGCACATCCCGGCCCTCGTGCTCTACCAGCTCGTCCTCGTGAACTACGGGGACTTCGCGTCCCCCGAGGACGCCGAGATTTTCGGCGCCGCCGTGCTGGGGATTTCCCCGGAGGACTACTACGCCACGCTATGCGAGCTGGCCGATCTCGTCAGCGCCGGGGTTGCCACGGCCCCGCCACCGGTCGCGGCCAGCAGCGGTTGCGGTTGCGGCGGAAGCTGCGGCGCAAGCTGACCCACGCGCATCGCCAACCCCAAGCCCCACCCCATGAACCTTGCGACTGACTACCTCGGATTGAAACTGCGGAGCCCCTTCGTGGTTGGCGCCTCGCCGTTCTGTGACGACACGTCCGTCGCCTACCGGCTGCAGGATGCCGGTGCCGGCGCCCTCGTGATGCGCTCGCTCTTCGGCGAGCAGTTCGAGCCGGGGCCCCGCGCGAGCGCATCAGCCGACCCCGACAGGACCACCGTGGCGACGGATGACTTTCCCGAATACGCCGACTATCAGTTCACGCCCGAGGCTTACCTGCGGCAGCTCCGGCAGCTGAAAGCCAACCTCTCGATCCCCATCATCGCCTCGCTCAACGGCCATCATCCCGGCAGCTGGGCCGACTACTCGAAGCGCCTCGCCGAGGCCGGCGCCGACGCCATCGAGGTGAACTTCTACCAAGTCGTGACCGACATAGCCATCGACGCGGACGAAGTGGAGGCCGGCCTGCTCGCCACGGTCGGCCAGATCGCCGGCGCCGTGCCGATCCCCGTCGCGGTGAAGCTCTCCCCGTTTCACACGGCCCTCGCGCAACTCGCGGTCGCGCTCGAGCTGGCGGGCGCGGCGGGCGTGGTCCTCTTCAACCGCTTTTACCAGCCCGACCTGAACATCGACGACGTGGAGGTGCAGTCGCTCCTGCGCCTCTCTGATTCCAGCGAGCTGCTGCTCCGCCTGCGGTGGATGGCGATCTTGTCCCCGCAACTGCGCGGCACCCTCGTCGCCAACGGCGGCATCCACACCTCCGCCGACGCCGTGAAATCCTTCCTCACCGGCGCCCACGCCGTCCAAGTCGTCTCCGAGGTGCTGCGCCACGGCCCGCGGGCGATCTCCAGCCTGGTCGTCGGCGTGCAGGAGTGGATGCGCCTGCATGCGTTTGAGGATCTCACTCAGTTCCGCGGGCTGCTCAATTCGAGCCGGAGCCGCGACGCCTCGGCGTTCGAGCGGGCCAACTACATCCGCACGCTCCAGAGCTGGAGGGGCTGATCAGCCAAGTAGAGCGCCGCACCCCAGAGTCCGTGTAGCAACGGTGTCAGCCGGCTAGGACAAAGTTTGGATTTTTGAGGAGGAGGTTGAGCAGCTCGATGAGGCGGCGGGCGACGGCGACGAGGGCGACCTTGGCGGGTTTGCCGCGGGCGCGCAGGCGCTGGTAGAACGGCT